>CAMDDQ010000030.1 GCA_945892765.1 Asaia bogorensis | reverse complement strand
CATTATCTCACCGGCTCCGTTGCTCTGCTGCACGACGATTGGACGCTGCGGCTCACGCAGAGCGCACGCAACAATGAAATTCGGGGCACCGACGCGACCACGGCCGTCAACTTCGTGGATCATGCCGGCGACACGCTGCGCGCCATCTCGCTCGGCTACGCGATCACCGAGGATCTCAGCGTCGCCGTCGGTTGGCGGCGGGCTAAACTCGGCGCCGTGACCAACGACTCCGCCGGCCTGTTTCTCGAATACGCCTTCGCCTTCTAAGGTGCGCTCGCCGGCCTAATCCGGCGGAGTCGCGCCGCGGGCGCCGGAGGCTTTTGGCTCCTTCGGCGCGGCCGGCTCGGGACTGAACAGCTTGGCCGCGCGTGCCATCATTTCGGCGAAGGGCACGTCTTCCTTGTTGGTGGCCAAAAACCAGACATGGCCGAAGGGATCGACGAGCCTTCCGGCGCGATCGCCATAGAACTGGTTGGCGACCGGGCGCAACACCCGCGCCCCGGCGGCGACCGCCTGCGCGAACAGGGTGTCCACATCCTGGACATAGAGGTGGATGGTCACCGGCGAACCGCCCAGGGCATGCGGACTGAGCACATCCATGTCGGGATATTCGTCGGAAATCATGATCGAGGCGTCGCCGATCTTGAATTCGGCATGGCCGATCTTGTCGCCATGCGGCATGCGCATGAGTTCGAGGGCGTTGAACGCGCGTCCGTAAAAATCAAGGGCGGCGGCGCAATCGCGAACCGCGAGATAAGGCGTGGCGGCGCGGCGGTTGTCCGGAATCGGCTTGGGCTTCGACGGCGATTGCGGAGCCGCCTTGCGTTTTGGCGCGGATTTGGCTGGCGGCGCCTTGGTCCTGGCCGCGGCTTTACGCGCGGGCAGTCGTTTGCCCGCGGCTGGGGCCGGCTGCTTGGCGGCGGCTTTCTTGCGTGGCGGCGCGCGTTTGATCAATTTGGCCTTGGCCGGCGCCTTGGCCCTCATCTGGGGCCTAGCTTTGGTTTTGGCTTTTGCCTTGGGCTTTGACTTGGATTTTGCTCGAGCCGCCATGTGAGTCCCCCAAGATTAGTTTGATGACAACAACGTGGCGCAAGCGAATGGCGAAATCCCGCACCTACACTATTCGCGCGTCCACGGGCGGTCAAATCACGGCCGCGCGCGAGCAACCCGAGGACTTCACAGATTTATCGCGAGATGATAGAAACCGGGCTTTCGGTCAACCGGCACCTGCCTCAAGCGCTTGCCTCGATGAAAGGAGAACTGTGGGAACGTGCAAGTCATCGTCCGCGACAACAATGTCGATCAAGCCCTCCGCGCGCTGAAAAAAAAGATGCAGCGCGATGGCATCTTCCGGGAAATGAAACTCCGCCGTCATTTCGAGAAGCCATCGGAACGCAGGGCCCGAGAAGCGGCCGAGGCGGTTCGCCGCCAGCGCAAGTCGATGCGCAAGCGCATGGAGCGTGAGGGCTTCTGACCGCCCCTCCGGACCCAAGCGGGTTCGGACACTTCGCAAGACGCCGGTTATCGTCACGGAGCGCGCGGCCACACCCGCGCGGCGTCGCCGTTCGCGCGCCATCGTCGTGCACACTATCGGCCATGCCCGTGCCGCGCTGGGCGCCGCGGCCGAGCTGGGCGTGGCCGTGACTTTGTTGAGTCCGCCGGGAGCGGCGGGTTACGCCGGCATCGGTTATTTCCACAAGACGATCGAGTTGGCTTCCGCCGACTATCCGACAGTTGCCTTTTCCGCAATCCTCGATTGCTCGGCGGAGGCGGGCACGGTGCTGGCGGCGTTTCGACGCGGCGTGAAATGTGTGCGTTTCCACGGCGCGGCGACGGTTGCCGCGAAGCTGGCCGCGATCGGCGCGCAATCCGGCGCCACATTGGCCGCACGCACGCCGCGCGCCCTCGATTTGCGCTGGGCGGAGAACCCTGCGGCGGCGTGCCGGGCCTGGCTTGCCGCTTAGAAATGCCCCGAGGCGCCATGTTCTTGTACTGGCCGGAAAGCTGACTGAGACGCCATGACCATCGCGCGCTGCCGCCTCTATCTGATCACGCCGCCGCGGATCGACGCGGCCGTCTTTACGCTGGCGCTGGCCCAGGCCTTGGATGCGGGCGATGTGGGTTGCGTGCAAATCCGCATCAAGGATGACGACGACGATGCCGTGCGCGCCGCCATCCGCGCCCTCCAGCCCATTTGCCAAGACCGTGGTGTGGCGGCGATCGTCAACGACCGCCCCGACCTGGCCGCCGAGTTCGGCCTCGACGGCGTCCATATCGGCCAGGAGGATTGCCCTTATGCCGAAACGCGGCGGCTCGTCGGAGGCGAGGCAATCGTGGGCGTGACCTGCCACGGCTCCCGTCACCTCGCCATCGACGCCGCGGATGCGGGCGCGGACTACGTGGCTTTCGGCGCGTTCTATCCGACGGCGACGAAGGTGGCCAAGGACGAGGCCAGCCCCGAAATCCTGAGATGGTGGAGCGAGACGATGACCGTCCCCTGCGTCGCCATCGGCGGCATCGCGGTCGAAAATTGCGGAAAGCTGGCGCAAGCGGGCGCCGACTTTCTCGCCGTCTCCAGCAGGGTGTGGCTCCATCCCGGCGGTGCCGCGCAGGCGGTAAAGGATTTCAATGCAGCCATCGACCGCGCCCTCGCGGCCTGAGCGAAAGGGGCGACAATTATGCCTTGCGGGTGCAATCCGCCCTCGGCGACGCCATATGCTGTTAGAGTGACAATTCGCTCACGATACCCCCTTTGCTGCACTGGGATATGTGCAAGCGGCGAGATTCGGCTTGGAGGCCAATATGAAGAAGAACAATCCATTCGGCGAAATTGACGTCGCGGCGATGATGGAAAAATTCAAGGTTCCGGCCATCGACATCGGTCAAATGATGGCCGGCCAGCAGAAGAACATGGGAGCGATGAAAGCCGCCGGCCAGCTGATGGTCGAGGGCATGCAGGCGATGGCCAAGCGCCAGACCGAGATGTTCCAGCAGTTGATGGGCGGAATGATGTCGAACGGGACGGCCAAGGACGAAGCCGGCGAGCCCAAGGACAAGGGTCGCGAGGCACTCCGCAGCATGGTCCTAAATATGCTGGAATTGCAGGCGATGGCCACCAAATCCAAGGACTCAGCCATGGTTCCGATCTTCAAGCGGATGAAGGAAGACATGGCCGAAAAGCGGATTGCCAAGGGCAAGGGACTGGTCGCGGAAAAAGGCCCGAAGGCCCAATTCGCGGGGAAATAAAGCCCCACACCGCGGGGAATTGAACACTCGACGCAGCAGAGTTGGAGCGCAGGCGACGTTCCAACGCCTGGGTTCGAGGCCTGTTGGTCTTCAATCGGAACCGGCGCCGGGGTTGAACGGATTCAACACCTTTGCGCCCAGTCCCGCGATATCGGCGTCGTTGCGGGTCGCAAGCGTTATCCGATGCACCTTCGCGGTCGCGGCAAGCATCCCGTCGATGGTTGGCATGGAACGTTGGGCGGACAGTCGGCCCCATTCCTCGGCCACGGCGCGATCGACCGGTAGGATGCGATCGCCGAATGAGTCGATGACCGCCGCCAACCATGTCTCCAGCGCAGCCGCCTTCGCCGGCTCGCGCGCACGCGCCGCCTCGATGCCTTTACGGATTTCGCCGAGGACAAGAACGCTGAGATAAAGGTCGCGGTCCCGGATGGACGCGAACCACAAGGCGACCCGGCGGTCGCAGCGGGGACCCTTCCGCAACTCCGAGATGATGTTCGTGTCGATCAGATAGTTCACAAATCGACGTCCCGTCCCTTGTCCCGCGCACGGCCGAGGTCGATGCCATCGAGCGGCGCCGCGGTCAGCAATGCCTTCAGTCCGGGTGCGGCGTGCCTCGCCAAATGCTCGCGGAGCAGGGCGCGCGTGGCGCCTTCACCTGCCGGATCGGCAAGGGCCGCGGCCATGCGGCGAAGAAGCGCCGCATCCTCCTTCCGGACCTGGACTTCCAATCGCACGACGCCCTTGCGCCTCTGGCGGCGACGGAACGCGGACAACGCCTTCTTTTGACTGTCGGACATGCGGACACTCCCGGTATTGTCGGAAATATATCCGGATATAACCGGCGCCGCAACACAGGCGGCGGCGCGCCCCCGGCGCCGGGCAAGGTCGACGGCGTGGTTGTGCCGTCCCGGTCAAGCTGGTAGGGTCCGCCCCGCTTTTCATTCCCCCCGGACTTTTTCATGAAGATCAACGGCAACGAAATTCGCATCGGCTACGTCATCGAGTGGCAGGGTCGCCAATACACGGTGATCAAGGCCAATTACGTAAGCCCAGGCAAAGGCGGCGCCTTTACCCAGTTGGAAATGCGCGACGTACGCGGTGGTTCCAAGACCAACGTCAAGGTGCGCTCCGACGAAACCGTGGAGCGCCTCCATGTCGATGAAAAAGACTGCACCTATCTGTTCGCCGACGGCGAAAACCTGACCTTCATGGACACCGAAAATTACGAACAGATTTCGGTCAGCAAGGACATGGTCGGCGAGGCCGCGGATTTCCTTCAGGATGGAATGCCGGTCACTGTCAACACCATCGAAGGCTCCCCGGTCGCGGTCAACCTGCCGACGAGCGTGACGATGGCGGTGTCCGAGGCCGACCCGGTCGTGCGCGGCCAGACCGCCGCGTCGTCGTACAAGCCGGCGATCCTCGAAAACGGCGTCCGCGTCATGGTCCCGCCCTTCATCGAAAAAGGCACGCGCATCGTCGTCAACATCGCCGAGCGCAGCTACATCGAGCGGGCGAAGGATTAAGCCCGGCCAATTTGGAGCCGATTGAACGATGGCAATCCGCTCCCCCACCATCAACATCATGGAAAAGGCCGTGCGTAAGGCCGCGCGCGGACTCGTGCGCGATTTCGGCGAAGTCGAACACCTTCAGGTCTCGATCAAAGGTCCGGCGGATTTCGTCACCTCCGCCGATACCAAGGCGGAAAACATTCTGCGCGGCGAGCTGCGCCAGGCCCGGCCCGATTACGGCTTCCTGATGGAGGAGGCTGGACGCGTCGATGGCGACGGCCGCCATCGCTGGATCGTCGATCCGCTCGACGGCACCACCAATTTCCTGCACGGCATCCCGCATTTCGCCATTTCGGTGGCACTTGAACGCGACGGGGAGCTGGTGGCGGCGATCATTCTCGATCCCCTGCGCGACGAGACTTTTCGGGCGGAAAAGGGCGGCGGCGCCTTCGTCAACGACCGCAGGCTGCGGGTCTCCGCCCGGCGCGAGATCGCCAACGCCGTCGTCGCCACCGGCATACCCCATCGCGATCGCGGCGATCATGCGACCTATCTGCCGATGTTGACGCGGGTCATGGAAGCCACCGCCGGGGTCCGGCGTTTCGGCTCCGCCGCCCTCGACCTCGCCTGGGTCGCCGCCGCCCGTTACGACGGGTTCTTCGAAACCGCCCTCAGCGCCTGGGATATCGCCGCCGGCATCCTGCTGGTGCGCGAGGCCGGCGGTTATGTCAGCGAAATCGGCGGCGGCCACGACATGCTTGGCACCGGCAGCGTCCTCGCGGCCAACACCCATCTCCACTTGCCGCTGGGCCATTTGCTACGTCCGACGACGCCCAGTGCGGCCGCGAAGCGGTAGAATCGCCAGCGCGGTCCGGCGGTGATGGCAGCCTTGCCACGATTTTGGCCAAATCTGTTGTTCCAATGGCGGCGCTTCGTTATTCTTCATTCCAGATGGACGATTCGGCGCGCAACATGAGCCGCGATCGGGTGAAATCGCGTGTAACCGGGGGCACGGCGGAGATTTTCCACGCCGGCCTTGGGCGCGTGGCGTGGCGCGCCTCGCTCGGCGCGGTTCTCGCCCTGATCGCTTTCGACGCGCTCGCGCAGCAGCAATTCCTCAATCGCGGCCGGCGCGGCGCCGACGTGACCGTCGATCCAAGCGTGATCGAGGATCTCGGTCCGCAGCGTACGCTTCAGCAGCTTCTCGTGCCCGATTACACGCGGCAGAGCACCGCGCCATTAAGATTACGGCCACCGGCGCCCGCAACAACCGCGTCTCGCCAGCCCGCTGCAAACACCGCCAGGCCCCCGGCCAACCGTCCAACGACGGCCGCGGCCGCACCGCGAACGATCGCACCCCAAACGGCACCGGCGGCCCAAACTCCCGAACCAAGCGGGCAACGCCCGTCCCAAACCTCCGCATTGCCCACCTTGCGCCCGCCGGTTCCGGCTCCAGATACAAGCGCCCTTCGTCCGCCGGCTCCAGATACAAGCGCGCCTCGCCCGGCGCCTCCACTCGCGACGTTGCAGCCGCCGCCAGCGCCACAGCGCCCACCGGTGGCTAGCGCACCCCCGGCCAGCCCGCCGGCCGCCGCGCCGCCGGCTTCCCTGCCGCCGCCGGTGACCACTGTGCCGCGCCCGGCTCCCGGAGCCACCGCCCCGCCCCCACCCGAAATAACCGCCAGCCCGGCGCCGCAGGTTCCGCCGCGCGCGCCGGTGACGGCGCAAGCGGTGCCGCCGCCGCCCTTGCCGCCGGTCGCCGCAACCACGCCCTCGCCTGTGCGTACAGCCCCGCCGGCTTCCGCCCCGGCGACCGCGGCGCGGCCCGCCGCCCCGTCTCCCAATCTCGCCGCGCTGCCGCCGGCCGGCGCCGCGCCGACCGCCCGCGTCGCCTTTAATCTCAATTCGGCCGAGCTGTCCGAGGCCGGCAAATCGGTGATCGCCAACATCGCCGAGCAATTGACGAAGGATGACAATTTGCGCCTCCAACTCGTCGCCTATGCCACCGGCGGCGAATCGGTCGCGGAAGCCCGGCGCCTGTCGCTGTCGCGCGCCCTGACCGTCCGCAGCCTCCTGATCGACAAGGGCGTGCGGAGCACGCGCCTCGACGTCAAGGCGCTTGGAACCAAGGCCGATGACGGGCCCTCCGATCGTGTCGACCTGGTCCTGGTCAAGCGGTGAAATGGCCGCCGGACTCATCGGTTAGACCCGGGGGGAGATGGCGTTGGTGACATCGCCCGCAGTTCCAATAACACCTCCGGGACAGCCCGCCGGCGGCAACCGGGCGCGGCGCGGCCTCATGGGAACCCCGGGTGCAACTCTGGGCGCGGGCGGGTCGGGATTTGCGGCAACACCAGGGCCCGAGCCAATGAACCGGCCGAGCCGCTATTTGACCCGGATGATCTTGTTCCTGGTCGCCGTCCTGGCGATCTGCGCGTTGCTGTGGGGGCCGCTCGTGCGCGCCTTCATGAACAACCCGCCGCTGAACGGGATGATCCTTGGCGTCCTCGTGCTCGGCATCGCCTATATCTTCCGTCAGGTGATCATGCTCGGCCCCGAGGTCACGTGGCTTGAAAATTTCCGTCGCAACCAGCCCAACCTCAGCACCCAAGCCCCGCCGCATCTCCTGGCGCCGATGGCGACGATGCTGGGCGAACGCAAGGGCCGGCTGACGCTGTCCACGGCGTCGCAGCGCTCCCTGCTCGACAGCATCGGATCGCGCCTTGACGAGAGCCGCGACATCTCCCGCTATCTCATCGGATTGCTGATTTTCCTGGGCCTTCTCGGCACGTTTTGGGGCCTGCTCGAGACCGTCAACGCGATCAGCGACGTGATCGGCAAGCTGACCGTGTCCTCCACCGATGTCGGTCAATTGTTCAACGACTTGAAAGCCGGGCTCAAGGCACCCCTGTCCGGCATGGGCACGGCCTTCGGAACCTCGCTGTTCGGGCTCGCCGGCTCCTTGGTGTTGGGTTTTCTCGATCTCCAGGCCAGTCAGGCGCAGAACCGATTTTACAACGATCTCGAAGAGTGGCTGTCGGGCATGACCCGCCTGTCGAGCGGCGGCCCCGTGGGCGACGGCGATCAGCCGATACCGGCTTATATCCAGGCCTTGCTCGAACAGACCGCCGACGGGCTGGAAAACCTTCAGCGCATCATGGTGCGCGGCGAGGAAAACCGCATTTCCTCGGGCAGCAATCTGTCGGCCCTAACCGAACGCCTGTCGGTGCTGACCGACCAGATGCGGGCGGCGCAGAGCCTGATGGTGAAGCTCGCCGAGAACCAAATGGATTTGAAGCCGCTGATCCTGCGCCTGTCCGACATCGCGGGCAAATCCGGCTTCGGAATCGACGACGCATCGCGCGGACATATCCGCAACCTGGATTTGCACATGGCGCGCATGCTCGAGGACATGACCAACGGCCGCTCCCAGATCATTCAGGAGCTGCGCAGCGAAATCCGGCTGCTCGCCCGCACCATCGCGGCACTGGCCGAAGAAACCGAGAACTGATCCATGCGCGGCGCCAGCCGGCGGATCGTGCGTCAAACGGATATCTGGCCGGGTTTCGTCGACGCTCTCGCCGCGTTGTTGATGGTCATCATCTTCGTATTGATGATCTTTTCGCTGTTCCAATTCTATTTGAGCGACGCGCTGACCGGCCGCGACGAGGCGCTGGTGAGGCTCAACGGCAAAATTGTCGAGCTGGGCGACATGCTGGCGCTGGAACGCCGGGCGAGCGCCGATTTGCGCGCGACCGTGGCCCAGCTTTCGGCGGAACTCCAATCCTCCACCAGCAACCGCGATAACTCGCAGCAATCGCTGGCGGAGTTGCGCTCCTCGCGCGACGCGCTGCAGCTTGAACTCAACCAACTGCGCGGGCGCGCCGACCTCAACGCCGCCGCCGCAGGCCGCGTCTCCAGGGAATTGGAGGACGCCAACAAGCTGATCGCCGCCGATCGCGAAAAGATCGAGATTCAACTCGGCGAAATCGCCAATCTCCGCAACCAAGTCGAATCGCTCAGGCTGCTGCGCCAGGAGCTTGAGATGCAGGTCGCGGCAAAAGCCGATGAGGTCGGCCGCACGCAGCAGGAATTGAGCACCGAGCGCCGCCAATCGATCGAAGCCCAGGCCCGCGTCGATCTCATAAACCGCCAGCTTGCCGCGCTGCGCGACCAAATGGCCTCGCTCAACGCTCTGCTCGAGGCTTCGGAGGCGAAGGTCAAGGAAAGCCAGACCCAGGTCGTCGACCTCGGGCGCCGGCTGAACCTCGCGTTGGCCGGCCGCGTGGAGGAACTGGCGCGATACCGCTCCGAATTCTTCGGACGCCTGCGCGAAGTGCTCGGCGAACGCGCCGATATCCGCGTCGTCGGCGACCGCTTCGTTTTCCAATCCGAAGTCTTGTTTACATCGAGTTCCTCCGAACTCGAACCCGGTGGCCAAGGCCAACTCGAGCAACTGGCCGAATCGCTTAAGCAGATCGCCGACCGCATCCCGCCCGAGCTGAACTGGGTTCTTCAAGTCGACGGCCACACCGACCGCCGGCCGATCTCGACGGCCCTGTTTCCATCGAATTGGGAGCTGTCGACTTCGCGCGCCACCTCGGTCGTGAAGTTCCTGGTGAGCCGAGGAATTTCGCCGCTGCGCCTATCGGCCGCCGGGTTTGGAGAATTCCAGCCGCTCGACCCGCGCGACGACGAAATCGCCTATCGCCGCAACCGCCGCATTGAATTGAAGCTGACCAACCGCTGAAACGCCAGCGGGCGCCACCAATGGCTAGCTTTTCTTCCCGAAGGCGAGATGGTCGAGATAAGCGAGCATCAGCCCCGACAACACGAACGTCAGGTGGATGACGACGAGCCACATCAGCTTGTCGTTGGGAATCGCCTCGACGTTGAGAAATGCGCGCAGGAGATGGATCGACGAAATCGCCACGATCGAGCCGGCCAGCTTGATCTTGAGACTGCCGGGATCGAGCTTCGACAACCCCGAGGGTTTGTCGCCGTCCTCGCCGACGTCGATGCGGGAAACGAAATTCTCGTAACCCGAGATGATGACCATGATCACCAGATTGGCGACCATGACGACATCGACCAGACTGAGAACGCCCAGCACCATGTCGGCTTCGCCGGCCTCCCAGACCGTCGCCGCGAGGTGATACAGCTCCTGGAAGAACTTGACGGCGAAGATCACGAAAACGCCAATGAGGCCGACATAAAGCGGGACCTGGAGCCAACGGCTGGCGAGGATTGCCCTCTCCAGCGTCCGCTCCGCCCGCGGCGGCTCGCGGCTCACGATGCCAGCCTCTTGGTCTGGCCGGCACGTTCGGCCTTTAGATATTCCGCGAGCAGGAAGGCCAGTTCCAGCGCCTGACTCGCGTTCAACCGCGGATCGCAATGGGTATGATAACGGTCGGCCAGGCGATGTTCGGTGATCGCCTGGGCGCCGCCGATGCATTCGGTCACGTCCTGGCCGGTCAGCTCGCAATGAATGCCGCCGGCATGGGTGCCTTCCGCACGGTGGACGGCGAAAAAGGCGCGGACTTCGGCGAGGATGCGGTCGAAGGGCCGGGTCTTATATCCGGTCGATGACGACACGGTGTTGCCATGCATCGGATCGCACGCCCAGGCGACGCGGCGACCCTCGCGCTTCACCCGGCCGATGAGCGGCGGCAGCTTTGCCTCGACCTGATCGGCGCCCATGCGGCTGACCAGGGTGAGCCGGCCCGGCTCGTTTTCCGGGTCGAGCAGGTCGATCAATTTCATCATGTCGTCGGGCTTCGTCGACGGGCCGAGTTTGATCGCCACCGGGTTCTTCACCCCGCGCAGGAATTCGATATGAGCGCCATCGATCTGGCGGGTGCGGTCGCCCACCCACAGCATATGGGCGGAGCAATCGTACCAATCGCCGGTCGTGCTATCGATCCGCGTCAACGCCTGCTCATAGGGCAGCAGCAGCGCCTCGTGCGAGGTGAAAAAATCCGTCTCGCGGATTTGCGGGGTGGTCTCGGAGGTGAGCCCGCAGGCCTCCATGAAAGCCAGCGTCTCGCTCAACCGGTCGGCCAATTCGCGATAACGCCCGCCAGCCGGGCTTTTATCGACAAAACCGAGGGTCCAGCCATGAACGCGGTGGAGATCGGCATAACCGCCCTGGGCGAAGGCGCGCAGCAAGTTGAGCGTCGCGGCGGACTGGCTGAAAGCCTGTTGCATCCGTTCGGGGTCGGGCCGGCGGGCGGCGGCGTTGAATTCGATGCCGTTGACGATGTCGCCGCGATAGGACGGCAGCGTCACGCCGTCTTGGGTTTCGGTGTCGGCGGAACGCGGCTTGGCAAATTGCCCGGCCATGCGCCCGACCTTCACCACCGGGCAAGCGGCGCCATAGGTCAACACGACCGCCATTTGCAGCAGGACCCGGAAGGTGTCGCGGATGTTGTCCGGGTGGAATTCGGCGAAGCTTTCCGCGCAGTCGCCCCCTTGCAACAGGAAAGCCCGCCCGGAAGCGACATTGGCGAGGGCGGCCTTCAGCCGCCGCGCCTCGCCGGCAAACACCAGCGGTGGCATGCGCCGCAGGCGCGCCTCGACCGCCGCTAAAGCGGTTGCATCGGGATAGTCCGGCATTTGCTGGGCCGGCTTCTTCCGCCAGGATTCGGGCGCCCATTTGGTGGCGGCCATGGTCTTGCTCACTCTCGCGAATTCGGAAGATTCACCCTAACCGCGCCCGCCTTATGGTGCAATGCGGTAGTTCGACGAGGTTCCGCCTGGGCGGCAGCTAGCCCCGGCGGAATTGGGGCGTTTCCTCATGCAGCCCAGAGCCTGCCGACGCCCACACGATGGGGACGTCATATTCCCCGATGCGGCGGTCGCTCGTGACAAGTACGAGGTTCTCTCGGCGTGCTTGCGCGACGAGCAACCTGTCGAAAGGGTCACGATGGCGACGTGGCAGGGCTGCAACAGCCGCCGCGTGATCGAACGTCACTGGAAGTTGAAGGAACCCACTATCCTCGACGCCCCGCGCGAACGACTCGGGCAGGCGCAGTTTTCCGAGGGACTCCTTGATGGTCACCTCCCAAGCGGACACGGCGCTAACGAAGACCAGTTCCGCCGCCCCAATGGCTTCCCGTGCCTCTGAACCAAGTCGTGGATCGCATGTCCGCCACCAAAGGACGGCCTGCGTATCAAGAAGGAGGTTCATCAGCCTCGCCATTGATGGCGGCCATGATGTCGTCCGGCAACGGATCGTCAAAATTGGGAGAGATCCAGACCTTGCCCTCCCAACCGCCTGGTTGACGAAGAATGGGTTTCCTTGCGAGCGGAACCAAGCGCGCCTTGGGCGCGCCGTTCTTGGCGATGACGATCTCCTCGCCCGCCGCCGCGCGATCCACGAGATCGGACAGATGCGTCTTGGCATCGTACAGGCTGGTAACAGCCTGTCGCGGCGGATTCTTCTTGTCGGCCATAGATTGAATATACGAACACCCACTCGAGTTGGTCAAGCCTGACTAGTCAAGCCTGACCAATATTTTGGATAGGGTCTCGACATCACTCGACAACCTCGCTTAATCACTCCGCGGCTTTGGCCTGGGGATCGGGGATGGGCTCGCGCATCAACACGAATTCTTCGGCGGCGGTCGGGTGCAGCGCGATGGTGGCGTCGAAATCGCGTTTGGTCAGCCCGGCCTTCACCGCGATCGCGATGCCCTGGATGATTTCAGGCGAATCCGGCCCCACCATGTGAACGCCGAGCACGCGGCCCGTGGCGCGATCCACCACAAGCTTCATCATCGTGCGTTCGTCGCGGCCCGAAAGGGTGTGTTTCATGGGGCGAAAGGCGGTGCGGTAGATGTCGACGGCGCCGTGGCGTTTGCGCGCATCGGCCTCGGCCAGGCCGACGCTGCCCACCGGCGGCTGGGTGAAAACGGCGGTGGGCACGTTGTCGAGCGTGACGATCGTGGGATTGCGGTTGAACAGCGTTTCGGCCAGGGCGCGCCCTTCGGCGATCGCCACCGGCGTCAGGTTGAGCCGGTCGGTGCAATCGCCGATGGCGTACACGTTGGGCAGGCTGGTGCGCGAGGCATCGTCCACCTTCACCTCACCCTTCGCGCCAAGTGCGATTCCGGCTTCGGCGAGGCCCAAACCTTCGGTGTTCGGCCCGCGCCCGGTCGCATACATCACCAGATCGGTCTTAATCGGCGCAGAATCGGCGCTCACCAGACTGAACTCGGCACCCTCGCGGACGATGGCGCGCACACTCGTTTCGGCGCGGGTGACGATACCCTTCTTCGTCAACTCGGCGGCGAGGTGGGAGCGGACATCGTCATCAAAACCGCGCAACACCCGGTCGCCGCGAATGACGACGGTAACCGCGACTCCGGCGGCGGCGAAGATCGAGGCAAATTCCAACGCGATATAGCCGCCGCCGACGATCGCCAAACGTTTGGGCAGCACCTTCAGGTCCAGCGCCTGGTCCGAGGTGATCGCGTGTTCGACGCCGGGGATGGCGGGCAACATGGGTTTGCCGCCGGTGGCGATCAGAATGTGTTTGGCGCGGATGCGCCGCCCGCCGATGTCCACGGTGTTGACGTCCAGGAGCCGGGCAAAACCGTCAATCAGCGTGACGCCGGAATCGCGCAACATGCGCAAATAGACGGAATTGAGCCGGTCGATTTCGCGATCCTTGGCCGCGATCAGCTTCGCCCAATCGAGCCGGCCGGTCACCTCCCAGCCGAAGCCGCGCGCATCCTCGATCTCCTCGGCGAAATGGCTGCCATAGACCAACAGCTTCTTCGGCACGCAGCCGCGCAACACGCAGGTGCCGCCGACCCGCACGGATTCGGCGATGGCGACTTTCGCCCCATAGGAAGCGGCACGCCGGCTGCCGGCGACACCCCCGGAACCGGCGCCGATGACAAACAGGTCGAAATCTTCCGGCGGCATCGCGTCTCCCCAAAACCGGGCCAATTTGCCTGTCGGCGCGGCTCCCGTCAGGTCTTGACAATCATACCATCGGCCAGGGACAGCCGGAAGGCGCGGAGGGCGGGCACCAGCCCGGCGAGAACACCGGCGGCGGCAATCGCGGCGAGGGACGCCAGTTCCTCGACCGCTGGCGCCTCGATCAGCAAATACAGCCCATATCGGGAATCGACGATCGGCGGCGCGACCACGCCGCACAACAGACTCAGCAGCGTGGATTTGCCGCTCCCCGACGGCCCCAGAATCAAGAGCCGCTCCCCGCGCTCCGCCGCGAAATGCTCGATCGTCAGCCCAAACCCGGCCCTGCCCGGCCAGTGGAACCGGACGCCCGCCAACACGATGGCGGCCGGCGGGGCGGCCGGCTGCGGTGCCGGGTCGCTCGCGGGCGATGCGATAGCCGGACGCACATTCACCGAAAAGCCCGCGCCGGTCGCGGCGTCAAAGCCCGCCCATGCACAAATATTTGACCTCGACGAATTCCTCGATTCCGTATTTGGAGCCTTCGCGGCCGATGCCAGACGCCTTCATGCCGCCGAAGGGCGCCACCTCGGTGGACACGATGCCGGTATTGATGCCGACGATGCCGCATTCCAGCGCCTCGGCGACGCGCCAAACGCGGCCCATGTCGCGCGAATAGAAATAGGCGGCCAGGCCGAATTCGGTGGCGTTGGCCAGGGTGATCGCCTCGGCTTCGGTGTTGAACCGAAACAGGGCCGCGACTGGGCCGAAGGTCTCCTCATGGGCCAGCGCCATCGAGGAATCGGCGTCGGCGAGCACCGTCGGCTGAAAGAAAGTGCCGCCAAGTTCGTGTCGTTTGCCCCCGAGCACGACGCGCGCACCTTTGGCCAAGGCGTCGGCGACGTGGAATTCGACTTTCTTCAGCGCCTTGTCGTCGATCAGCGGGCCCTGGCCGATGCCGGGTTCGAGCCCGTCGCCGACCTTGAGCCGAGCCGCGGCGGCGGCGAGTTTCGCGGCAAATGCGTCATAGATGGAGTCTTGGACCAGGATGCGGTTGGCGCAGACGCAGGTTTGCCCGGTGTTGCGATATTTCGACATCACCGCGCCTTCGACCGCGGCGTCAAGATCGGCGTCGTCGAAGACGATGAAGGGCGCATTCCCGCCCAACTCCAACGAAATCTTCTTCACCTTCGCCGCGCATTGCGCCATCAGCTTCTTGCCGGTCTCCGTCGATCCGGTGAAGGACAGCTTGCGTACGGCGGGGTTGGCGGTCATCTCGCTGCCGATGGCCTCCGCGTCGCCCGTGAGGACATTAAAAACGCCCTTGGGCAAGCCCGCCCGGTCCCCGAGTTCCGCCAGCGCCAGCGCCGAAAACGGAGTCTGCGAGGCGGGTTTCAAGACCACCGTGCAGCCGGCCGCGATCGCCGGGCCGGCCTTGCGCGTGATCATCGCCGCCGGGAAGTTCCAGGGCGTGATGCAGGCGACGACACCGATCGGTTCCTTGGTCACGACGATGCGCTTATCAGGCTGATGGCCGGGGATAACGTCGCCATAAACGCGTTTGGCTTCCTCCCCGAACCATTCGAGGAAGGCGGCTGCATAGGCGATTTCGCTCTGCGCCTCGATGAGCGGCTTGCCCTGCTCCGAGGTCATCAGAACGGCGAGATCCTCCTGGTTCTCCATCATCAGCTCGAACCAACGCCGCATGACACGCGCCCGCTCCTTCGCCGTCTTCGCCCGCCATGCCGGGAGGGCGGCGGCGGCAGCAGCGATGGCGCGGCGGGTCTCGGCCGCCCCCATTTTCGGCACGGTGCCGAGCAGGCCCCCATGCGCCGGGTTGCGAATGGTAAGCACGGCGCCTGAATCGGCATCGGTCCAGGCGCCGTCGATGTAACACTTCCTTGGGAACAGGCGGGCATCGGCGAGGTCGAGCCCTGGTTTGTCCTTGGCGATGGCGCCGGGCATGTCGAAAGCCTTTATTCCGGGAAACGGGAGACGTGATTCAATATAATACCGCGACCATAAGCTTTTAACGGGCGGGCGGCGATGACCAGCAATTTGGACGAACTGCCGGACGGCATTCCGGTCACCGTGCTAACCGGCTTCCTCGGCAGCGGCAAGACCACGCTGCTTGCCCATCTGCTGCGCGATCCCGCGTTGAAGGACACCGCGGTCATAATCAATGAGTTCGGCGAGATCGGCCTCGATCACCACCTTATCGAGCAGGTCAAGGGCGAAGTCGTGGTGATGGAAAGCGGCTGCGTCTGTTGCACGATCCGCAGCGATCTCGGCAACACGCTTCGCAGCCTCTATTTGCGCCGCGCCCGCGGCGAGGTGCCGGCCTTCAAGCGGGTGGTGATCGAAACCACCGGACTCGCCGACCCCGCACCCATCGTCCAATTATTGATCGAGGATCCCCTGGTCGAGGCCTATTACCGGCTCGACGGCATTATCGCGACCGTCGACGCGGTGAACGGCAAATGGCAGCTTTTCACCGAGCCGCACGCGGTCAAGCAGGTCGCCGTCGCCGATCGCGTCGTCCTCACCAAGACCGATCTGGCGTCGCGCGAGGCCGTCATCGAAATCGCCGGCCAGATACAGGCGCTCAACCCTGGCGCGCCGCTGGTCTTGGCGCTGCATGGCCAAGTGGCTTCTGCGGCGCTGTTTAATGTCGGGCTCTATGACCCGACGACAAAAAGCGTCGATGTCCAGCGCTGGCTACGCGACGAGGCCTATGCCGCGCAGAACGCCCGAGACGACGCCCATGACCACGGCCATGCCCATGACCCCGTGCCAGACCATGGCGGGCGTGCCGTCGGTCGCCACGATGCGCGCATCGCCTCGACGTGCCTCACCGCGACCGATCCGCTCGATTGGGACGGCTTTTCCTCCTGGCTGGACCGACTGCTCGCCGAGCGCGGTGCCGACATCCTGCGGGTCAAAGGCATCCTGAATGTCACCGGCGAAGACCGGCCGGTGGTGATCCACGGCGTGCAGCACCTTTTTCATCCACCGGCGCGGCTCGCTTCATGGCCGGACGACGATCGCCGCTCGCGGCTGGTCTTCATCACGAGGGATTTGGATCGCGCCACGCTGGAGCGCGGCTTTGCCGCGCACCGGGAGCCGACGGGTTTGCCGGCGGCCCCCGCCTGAAAATGCGAAGGGCCGGCGTGGTGTTTCCGCGGTCGCGCCCGGTACCACGCGTTGATCCAGATCATTTCGCCCCGCGGCCGGATGGCATAAGGTTATTTTGTTCATGTCCCCCGACATGATTCCTCCACGATAACTCGCCGGGCTCAAACGCCCGGCTTTCTCTTTTCCGGCCAGCCGACGCGGGCATCGCCATTGATCACCGCGGGCAAAGCCTCTAGCATGTCTGTTATGGCGTTCTCAATCCATTCCCTCGCGCGGATGTTCGGCCTTCTGGTCGCGCTGGCGGCGGGGCTGGCTTCGGCGCCGGCTCGTCCCGCGGAGCTGACCGCCGTACCGGGCAACGGCCTCCAGCTTGCCTATGACGTCTACACCGGCGGGGTCCACGTCATCGTCCTGGACGTCGGCATGAGTTACGGCGCCGACGACTACAAGCTGACAGTTGCCGCCGAAACCCGCGGTTTCATGGGCTGGATGTTCCCCTGGCAATCCAAAATCACCTCCCACGGCCTCCTCAACGCCACGCAGGCGCAGCCATCGTTGTATCGCACCGATAGTTTGTTCCGCGGAAGCAATCGACTGGTCGAGATCGATTACGCCAAGCCGGGGCTAAAAATCCGCATCGAGCCGCCGCCGGACGATGACGAACGTGACCGCGTCGGCGAGGACATGCGGCGGGGCACACTCGACCCGTTGAGTGGAATTTTCGCGGCGATCCGCGCTATTGCCGATGGCGGCGGTTGCGACCGTACCGTGCCGGTTTTCGACGGACGCCGCCGTTATGATTTCGTTGTCGATCGCGGCAGCCGTGAAAAGCTGGCGGCTTCGTCCTATTCGAGTTTTGCTGGCGATGCCCTTCTCTGCCATTTCCGCATGGAGCGCAGGGCCGGTTTCTGGCGTCAGGAACGCGCCGGCGAAGTCCGTGCGCTGGAGAACGGCCTCGTGTGGCTGGCGCCGGTCGCCGGGGGCACGCTGCCGGTGCCGGTGCGGGTTCAGGCGATCAGCCCCTTTGGCTCGGCTTTCATGCATCTGCGTGACGCACAATCGCTGCCGCCGGCCGCCGCGGCCGCGATCAAAGCCGCCGTTCCAATCGGCTCGGGCATCAAGCCCGCGTCGCCGGTTGGCCCCAACGGCTGATTGCCGAAGGCAGCTCGGCAAAACTTTCGATGACAAGATCGGCGCCCAGCTCGCGCGCGGGCGTCTTGGTGTACCCAAAAGTGACGACGATGACCGGCACGCCCGCAGCACGGGACGCGGCCACGTCGTTTTGGCTGTCGCCTACCATGATCGCCGATTCAGGCGGCTTGCCCATTCGTTCCAGAAGGCCGAGCAGGGAACGCGGATCGGGCTTGCGTGGGCCGTCACCATCCGCCACGCCGGCAAAATACCACCGAAGGTCGAGCGCCTTCAGCAGCGATTCCGTAGCCGCGCGCGGCTTGTTGGTGCAAACGCCCAGGGCAATGCCCCGCGCCGCCAGTTGTTCCAAGGTATCGACCACGCCCGGAAAGGCGCGCGATTGATCGGCGATGCCGGCGTGGTAGTGCGCCAGGAACAGATCGGTCAGCGCCGGCATGTCGGACGCATTCGGCCCCCCGCCCGATTCGGCGAAACCGCGTTTGATGAGCTTGGCCACGCCGTCGCCGATCATGTCGCGGACCAGCGGCGGCGCCAGGACCGGGCGCCCACTTTCGCGCAAGACATGGTTGAGGGCGGCCGTCAGGTCGGGCGCGGTATCGACAAGTGTCCCGTCGAGATCGAAGACGACGGCGGCGACGGAGAAAGTCAAATCAGCCACTCCCAAAATTAGACGGACGGAGTATTGGAGCCCCTTGCAGCTTATGGCAAGGTGCGCCGCGAATAGGAATGCCATGACAAGTACGAAGACCGCCATCGTGGTGCTGGCTGCCGGGCTGGGCACGCGCATGAAATCCGACGTGCCCAAGGTCCTTCATCCCTTGGCGGGTCGGCCGATCGTGGCGCATGTCATGTCCGCGGCAACTGCGCTTAAGCCGGAGCGCTGCATCGTCGTGGTTGGCCCGGAGATGGGCCGAGTCGCGGCCGCCGTCGCCCCGGTACCGACCGTCATCCAGGAAGAAAGGCGCGGCACCGGACACGCCGTGATGGCCGCCCGCGCGACGTTTCACCGCTTCCGCGGCGATGTCCTGGTTCTGTACGGAGACACACCGCTTCTGACCCCGGCCACGTTGCGGCGGCTCTTGAAGGCGCGGCGGGCGAAACGCAAGACGGCCGTCGCCGTGCTCGGCATGCGGCCGGCCGATCGGGGCGAGTATGGCCGCCTTATCCTCGCCGCCGATGGCAGCGTCGAACGCATCGTCGAATCTCGCGATGCAAGCCCAGCCGAAAAAAAGCTCGGACTGTGCAATTCTGGCGTTATGGCCGTGGACGCGGCGATTTTGCCCGCCCTGCTCGCCGGGCTCTCCAACAACAACGCCAAGGGTGAATATTATCTGACCGATATTGTCGCGCTGGCGCGGGATCGCGGTTTTTCCTGCGCCCAAATCGAGGCCGATGCCGATGAGTTATTGGGCATCAATTCGCGGGCCGATCTCGCCCAGGCCGAAGCCATCATGCAGACGCGGCTGCGGCAGCAGGCCATGGCCGGCGGCGCCACGTTGATCGACCCGGCAAGTGTGTATTTCAGCCACGACACGAAGATCGGCAGCGACGTGACCATCGAACCCAATGTCGTCTTCGGACCCGGCGTATCGGTTGGTGACCGCGTCGTCATCCGCGCCTTTTGCCACGTTGACGGCACATCGATCGGCCATGGCGCCACTATCGGCCCGTTCGCCCGGCTTCGGCCCGGAACGGAAATCGGTCAGGGCGCGCATATCGGCAATTTCGTCGAAATAAAGAAGGCCAGCATCGAGCCCGGCGCCAAGGTCAATCATTTGAGTTATATCGGCGACGCCCGCATCGGCGCGAAGGCCAATATCGGGGCCGGCACCATTACCTGCAACTACGACGGCCGCGACAAACACCGCACCGATGTCGGTGAAGGCGCGTTCATCGGCTCCAACACCGCGCTGGTCGCCCCAGTGCGGGTCGGCGACGGCGCGGTCGTCGGCGCCGGCAGCGTCATCACCCGCGACGTGCCCGACGA
>CAMDDQ010000029.1 GCA_945892765.1 Asaia bogorensis | reverse complement strand
CGGCCGCGACCCGCAGACCGCCCGCATCGACGTAATCCATTGCCCCTCGTGAAGTTTGTGCCTGCAACGCTCGGAATTGCCGCCTCGCACCGGCCCATGATGGGCGTTGCGCCCGCGACTGGAACCACCCTCCGGAACCGGAGTCGATTTCGCGGCGCGCGGCTCCGCGCAGGCGGTTCACGAAGCCGTGAAATCGATCACTAGCTGGCTTATGATGGGCCAATCTGTCAAGCCGCGGGATGTCATCAACATGACTGGGCAGAGCCGCGGCGGGGCGTTATAGGAGTCCGCAGTTCGTATTCTCTGGCCGGCGCTGCGTGGACCCATGTGAGCGAATGCCAGCGAAGCCAAACGGAGCGCCGCATGTTCCCCGACACATTGATTGATGGCTACAAGCGTTTCATCGGGGGGCGGTTCCCGCGCGAGCGTGATCGCTACGAGGCGCTGGCGGCCACGGGGCAGACTCCGGAAATAGCTGTCATCAGCTGCTGCGATTCCCGCGTCTCGCCGGAGGCGGTCTTTCATGCGCGGCCGGGTGAATTGTTCGTCGTCCGCAACGTGGCCAATCTGGTGCCTCCTTACGAAACCAACGGCCAATTCCACGGCACCAGCGCCGCGCTCGAATTCGCGGTCAAGGCGCTAGGCGTGAAACACATCGTCGTGCTCGGACATGCGAACTGCGGCGGCATCCGTTCCTTCGCGGAGAAACGGGCGCCGCTGTCCTCCGGCGATTTCATCGGCAAATGGATGTCGATCATCGCGCCGGCCGCCTATGCCCTCGGCGACCCCGGCGAAAGGCCAAGCCCT
Organism: Asaia bogorensis; assembly: GCA_945892765.1. Lineage (GTDB taxonomy): Bacteria > Pseudomonadota > Alphaproteobacteria > CACIAM-22H2 > CACIAM-22H2 > SHVT01. The sequence goes on along the minus strand of CAMDDQ010000029.1, from coordinate 19,304 downwards.
GAATACATCACGCAGCTCGAATTCGCGGGCATCGAGCAGAGCCTGGGCAATCTGATGACCTTCGGCTCCATCCGCCGCGGCGTTGCCGATGGCAGCCTTCGCCTTCACGGCGCCTATTTCGGCATCGCCACCGGCAAATTGTTGATTCGCGACCCGGCGACCGGAAAATTCGCCGCGTGGTCGGAAGACCCGAAGCCGGCCTGAGCGGCTTTTTTGCTCCAGCGGTTCGACCCGATGCGCCGGCAAACCACGGCTCCTGCCATAATCGTGTGGAGCGCAAGGGAGAGAACCATGAGGCGATATGTCGGTGTGCTGGTTGGCGCGTTTCTCATCATGGCCGGACCGGTGGCGGCGCAGACGCTCGGCAACGGTTTGGACGCATTCAAGCGCAAGGACTACGCCACCGCGCTCGCCATCTGGTATGCGCTGGCCGAATGCGGCGACCCGGATGCGCAGGCCGACCTCGCGGTCATGTACCGCGATGGACTGGGTACGCCGCGAGACTATGTGGAGGCCGCGAAGTGGTTCCGGCAGGCTGCCGTCGCCGGTGTGGTGAGCACGCAGGCGGGGCTGGGTCAACCCAGCCCCGCCTAGCCGCCTGCCGCGGCAAGACCGCCGGCGCCCGCGGCAACGGTGCAGCCGCCGCCGGCGAGCGGACAACCCGCGCCGCCGCCCGCGGCATCGGGCGGGCAGGCCGCACAGCCGCCCGCGAGCGCAGCCCGTTCCAATCCGTTGACGGAATCGCCGCTCGCCCAGGCGCAACCGCCCGCCGCGGCGCCTCCCCCGAATACAGCCGCCGCCCCGCCCCCTTCCGGAGGAGGAGGAGCCCAGCCCCCCGGCCCGCCGAGACCCACACCCAGGCCCCCTGGCGGGCCCTTGGAGGTAGACGGCAGCGGCACCGGCTTTGCCATCGGCCGCGACGGCGTTCTGTTGACCAATTTCCATGTCATCGAGGGATGCACGCAGGTGACGGCGCAACTGCCGCTTACCGAACGCGCGCGCGGGTGGTGGCGGCGGATGAAGAAAACGATCTGGCCCTGCTCAAGGTGCAAAGCACCTTTGCCGCCATCGGCCGTTTCCGCTCCGGGCGCGGGATTCGGTCGGGCGAGGCGGTGGTCGTCGTCGGCTACCCCTTGCAATCGTTGCTTGCCTCCGATGCCAAGGTGACCGTGGGCAGCGTCAGTGCAATGGCCGGGATCGGAGACGATACGCGGATGATTCAGGTGAGCGCACCCACCCAGCCGGGCAACAGCGGCGGTCCCGTATTCGACGCCGCGGGCAACGTCGTGGGCGTATTGAGCTCGACATTGAACGCGCTACAGTTGGCCAAGGTCCGCGGAATTCTTCCCCAGAATATCAACTTCGCGATCAAGAGCGCGATCGCGCAGAATTTCTTCGAGGCCAAGGGCGTCGGATACGAAACCGCGGAATCCACTGCGGAATTGAGGCCCGTCGAGGTCGCCGACCGCGCGAAAAATTTCACCTACCTCATCGAGTGCTGGAATTAAGACCGTCGCGGTGAAGTCGCCACCTGAGTTCGGTCGCCAAAGCCAGTAAACTAGCTCGCGGGTGCGCGGTTCAACGCCGATCCCGCATTTCTTGCTGAGAATCGAAGGGGGCGGCCGGGGGGTAACCCCGGCCGCCCTCTTTTTTTTCCCTTCCGCCGATCAGGTGCGTTTGACGATGTTTTCGTTTTTCAGCGGCAGCGAGCGGATCCGGGGGCCGCCGGCGTTGTAGATGGCGTTGACCGTCGCCGACATGATCGGGCCGACGCCGGGTTCGCCGATGCCGCCCCAATTCTTGCCGTCGAGCACGAAATAGGTTTCGATCTTGGGCATTTCGTTGATGCGGAGCATCTGGTAGTCGTCGAAATTGCCCTGCACCACGCGGCCGTTATTGATGGTGATCTCGCCGTACAGCGCCGCGGTCAAGCCATAGACCATGGAGCCCTGGAGCTGGAATTCGGCGTTGCTGGGATTGACCAGGAAGCCGGTATCGGCGGCGATCACGATGCGATCGACGCTGAACCAGCCGCTGTCGTCGAGCGTCACTTCGGTGACGAGCGCGACAACCGAGCCGGCCTCTTCCTCGACCGCCAGGCCGCGGCCGCGGTTGGGACCGAGTGGCTTGCCCCAATCGGACTTCCGTGCGACTTCGTCCATGACCTTGCGCACGCGGCCCACACGCTCGACGTGCTGATCGCGTTTTTCCATGGTCGCCGGAATCCGCGCGGGGTCGAGCAACTCCTTCTGGAGCGTGTAGAGGTCCTTGCCCGCCGCGATGGCCACTTCATCCAGGAAACCTTGCACGAAGAAATTGTTCTGCGTGTAGGCGATGCCGCGGAAGGTGCCGAGCGGCACCGGACCCGGCCGCTGCGCGTAATCGACCAGCATGTTGGGGAAGGCGTAGGGCAGGTCGTCGGAGCCCAAGGTCGAGACCACCGGCGACGTACCATGGCCGACATTGCGATGGCCCCAGGCCGTGAGGTTGCCATTAGCGTCGAGCCCGGCCCGCATCGAGGCCAGCGTCGCCGGCCGGTAATAACCGTGGCGCGTGGTTTCCTCGCGCGTGTAGACGGTCTTCACTGGCGTGCCCTTCATCGCCTTGGCGACTTGCACTGCATAGGAAGTAAAGTCCTGGCGTCCACGCCGACCGAAACCGCCGCCGAGCAGGGTGATGTTGATCTTGCCCTTGGCCGGCGGCAGCCCGGCGGTGCGCGCGGCGACATCCATCGTGCCTTCGGGGTTCTGCGTCGGTACCCAGACCTCGAAGCGGTCGTCGGTGACCAGCGCCGTGCAGTTCATCGGCTCCATGGTCGCGTGTTCGAGGAATGGCACCCAATATTCGGCCTGCAACACCTTCGCCGAGGATTTCAGCGCGGCGTCGATATCGCCGATCTTCTTCAGCGGCTTTTCGACGGCGGCGGTCGCCCCGATTTTGAAATCCTTGAGGAAGTCGGCGCTGCTCACGGCCGCGTTCGCGCCGCCGTCCCATTCCTTGGGCATGGCGTCGAGCGCGGTGCGCGCCTGCCAATAGGTGTCGGCGACCACGGCGATGCCGAAATCGGTCTTGCCGGGGTTGCCCAGCTCCAGACCGCCATCCAGCGGCACCACACCGCGCACGCCGGGAAAGGCCATGGCGGCTTTGGCGTCAAAGGATTTAAGCCTGCCGCCGAAAACCGGGCTCAACATGATCGCCGCGGTCTTCATGCCGGGCACCATCACGTCGATGCCGAAGATGGCGGAGCCGTCGGCCTTTGTCGGCACGTCGAGCCGCTTCACCGATTTGCCGATCAGCTTCCAATCCTTGGGGTCTTTCAGCGTGATCGTCTTGGGATCGGTGGGCGGCAGCTTCGCCGTTTCCAGCGCCAGCTCGCCATAGGTCAGCTTGCGGCCGCTGGGCCGGTGGATAATCGTGCTGTTCTCGGCGTAGAACTCGGCTTCCGGCGCGTTCAGGCGCTTGGACGCGGCGGTGACGAACATGCCGCGCATTTGGGCGCCGACCATGCGGAGCAGCTCATGCGAGGCCGTGATCCCGCGGCTGGCATTGGAAGCGACACGTCCGTAGACCTTGTTGCGCTCCAGATGCACGGTCACGTCGATGAACTCGGTCTTCATCTTGTTCCAATCGACTTCCAACTCCTCGCCGAGAAGCTGGGCCATCGAAGTGATGGTTCCCTGGCCCATTTCCTGTTGCGCGATGCGCAGGGTGACGGTGTTGTCAGGCGCCACGACGATCCAGGAATTGATCTCCACGCCCTGGGCCTGAGCCTGTCCCTCGCCAAAGCCGGGCAAACCAACCACCAACCCGCCGGCGACGGCGGCTAGGTTGAATTGCCGGCGGCTTAACGTCATTGCGTTGATCATCGGTTCCTCCTCCAAGGAAAATCATGCTGGGCGATATGGTTGCGCGAGGGCCGCCGCCGCGCAAGGGGATTCAGGGGCCAAACCGAGACCGCCGGGGGTATGGGGGCCTCGCGGCCCCCATCACTTTTCGGGCGGCGCCTCGGTGGCCGGCGCGAGCCCGGTCGTGGCGGGGCCGCTGATGACTTCGCCGGTGGCGGCGAATTGCGAGCCGTGGCAGGGGCAATCCCAGCATCGCTCCATCGGGTTCCAGGCGACGATGCAGCCCATATGCGGGCACGTGGCGGAGCGTTCGCTTAAACTTCCGTCCTCGGCGCGATAGGCGGCGATCTTTTTCATGCCGCGGCGGATGATGGCGCCCTGGCCGGGTTTGAGCTTGGCCGCGGAGGCAACGTCGCCGCTGGTGATGTAATCGAGGAACTGGCTGGCCACGTTGAGGTTCTCGGAAACGAAATCGATCGCCGCTTTCGCGCTCTGGCGCGCCGGGTCGAACAGTCGCGCCCAATCGTTGCCGCGGCCGGCGATGAGATCGGCGATAATCATCGCCCCGATCGCGCCATGGGTCAGGCCCATGCCGGAATCACCGGTGTGGACATAGACGTTTTCCTCGCCGGGACTGTGCCCGGAAAAGGAAAGGTAGTCGATGTTTTCCATCACCTGTCCCGACCAGCGATAGGTGAATTCGGTGGCCGACGGAAAGCGGGCGCGCGTCCATTCGGTCAGCCGCGTGAAGCGCGCGGCCATGCCGGTCTCCTGGCCGCTCTTGTGGTCCTCGCCGCCGACAATCAGGAGGTCGGTCTGCGCGTCGATCCGGTGCAGCCGCGTGTAATGGTAGGGTTCGCCGGTATCCCAGCACAACACGTCGGGCACCGAACCCTTCGGGACTGGGGCGGCCGTGACATAACTGCGATAGGGCGCTTGTTTGGCGTGGATGGCCAAGCCGCCATGGATCGGCGCATTGGTCGCGATCACGACGGCGGTGGCTTCCACCTTCAAGCCGGTGTCGGTGGTGACGCTCGGCGTCTTGCCGCTGGCGACCTGGTTTACATGGGCGGTGAGGAGCCGGCCGCCCTGGCGCTCGATGGAAGCGATCAACCCGCGCAGGAATTTGATGGCGTGGAAGCGCGCCTGCCGCGGAAAACGCAGACATTTGCCGCCGGGGTGGCCGGGGAAGGGCGCGCCTTCGGCCCATTCGACATCGGTCAGACCAAGCTTATGCGCGGCCTTCAATTCGCGATCCAGATTCTCGCGGTTGTCGGGGTCCTGCACCAGGAACCCATCGACCCGCGCGAAATCGCAATCGATGGTTTCGTCCGCCTGGATTTTCTCGATCAGATTGATGGCCGCGCAATGGGCGCCGGCGGCAAGCCGAGATTCGGCCAATCCGCGCAGCTCGATCAACTCGAACCAACGGTCGTCGAGCGCGTTGGACAGATGCCCCGATGTGCGCGACGTCATGCCGCCGCCAGGCGGGCCGGAATCCAGGACCACGACCTTGCGGCCCTCGCGCGCCAGCAGATAGGCCGTCGTCAGCCCGGCGATGCCGGCGCCGACGATGACGATCTCGGTCTTGAGATTTTCGGCGAGCGCCGGACTCAACTCCGGCAACATCTCCATCCAGATCGATCGGCTGCGCTGTTGGGTACTGTTCATCGAGGCGCCAGGCAAAGGGGCGCTACGTTGACATCGGGTGACCGCACGTTCAATCCCCGTCGCGCGCCGGACGGTATGGCGCCTCTGCCGACATCGCTGCCCTAACAGGCTTCGGTGTTATTGTCATCGTTCTCGGGTCGTTGGGTTATTGCGGAGATCGGTGCGTGCGAAAGTGGATGGCATCGGGTTGGTTCGCCGCTGCCGTCGCCGCGTGCAGCGTGGCGCTGTTGACGACCATGGTCTTGGGAACCCTCGCGGAGCTGGCGGGGCTCGCCGGCGGGTTGCCGCCGTTTGATTTGCGCGCCGGCGGCTACACCTTGGACGAAGCGCGCGATTTCCTCGCCGCTCTCGGCCGGGACGGCGTCTTCTTCTACGCCAACGTGCAATTGCGGGTGGACGTAATCTACCCCGCCACCTACGCCGTTTCTCGAGGACTTCTCCTGTGGTGGCTGACTCAGCCTGGCCGCCCCTGGTCGTGGGCCACGCCGTTCGTCCTCCGCGTTGTCCTCGGGTTAGGGCTGCCCATGGCCGCCGCCGCTTTCGATTATGCCGAAAACCACTACATCGCCCTGATGCTGCGCGACCCATCGGCGATCGGTGCCGATCTTGTCGCCGCGGCGAGCTTTTCCACTCAAGCGAAGTCGGTCCTCACAGTCGTTGTTGAGGTCGGTTGGAGCGCACTGGCAATCGCGACCCTAATGTGCACGCGGCGCCGGCGTCACGGCTAGGGAGCCAAAACCGGCAAGCGGTCGTTCAAGAAAATTTCTAGGCCGGTGACGGCCGTCACATTCCGCGACCGCCAATCCCGCTAGGGTATGGTTAGCGTAACGAAAATCAACAACAAGGGGGTCGCCATGTCCAAACAAGCGCTGTGCGCCAATCTGGTTCCGGGTATGGGACTGTGGGTGGTGTTGACGGCCATGTTGGCGGTAGTGCCGACGGCAGACATGCCTTCGGCGGGGGAGGGACCGATGGTGAAGGCGAGCTATTTTCAGATTTCGCCGGTCACGACCACCCATCAAGACCGCAGCGGGAAATATCAGATCGTCGTCCGGCCGATAACCTTGGCCAGCGGGTCCTAACCCTATCCCCAGTCCGAAACCGCGATCGCGCGGCGCCCGGCGCCGCACGTAAGCCGTCGCCGTCCGCCCCTCCCTGGACGGCGCCGGCTTCTTCGACATGGGTTCAAGGTGGCGGCGGGAACCGACGCCGCGGCGCGCGAAATCCTGGCGACCGGCTAAGGCCCCGGCGGGATTTCCGGCGGGTCGGGGTCCTGGGCCGGCGCGGTGAACATCGGACGCGAATAATTGGCGCGTTTTTCCATCTGTTCGGCCTCGGCTTCGCGCCCGGTCTTGCGTAGCAATTCGGCATAAGAATCAAGCGGCGCCGCCATTTCCGGATGGCCTGGTCCATAGATCGAAAACAGCATGTTAAGCGCCCGGCGCAACAGGCGCTCGGCGTCGACGTATTTTTCTTGCATCGAATGAATGTCGGCGAGCACCGCTAGGCGTTCGGCGACGAACCCATAAGCCGGATGCTCCGGCGTCAGCCCCTTCTCCCAAATCTCGATCGATTTGTTCATCGCCTTTTCGGCCTTGGCGAATTCCTTTTGCCCGACATAGACCTGGGCAAGGTAGTCAAGCGTGGCGCCGATCCGGATGTCGCCCGTGCCGAAGGTTTCGGCTTCTTCCAATGCTTCGCCGAAATTCTTCTCGGCCTCGACGAATTTGCCCGCGTGCAGGAACGTCACGCCCTCGCCGATGAATTCTTCCCAAGGCCCGGCTTGAACCGCGGAAGCAAATGAGAGGACGCCCAAGGCCAGCATCGCCGCGCGCATCGCAACCATCCTTGCCGGTGTCGCTCTAGGACTCGCAGTATCTGTCGGCAGCGGGGAATTTACCCCCGTCGCGCGGCGAAATCCAATGCGCGATGTCCGCTTGCGCCTATTCGCGGTCGCGGGGCGCGGGTGCCCGCAGCCCGCGCACGATGCGCAATGCCACCGATTCAACGCGCAGTTTGTGCATGGCGAATTCACCCCGCGTGACCGCCGAGCACCAGACGCTCACCCGGTCGGGGTTCGGCGGACCGTTTTCGCAGAGGCCGCCGACGATGGCCGCCAAACCAAAGACCTGCTCTAGGAGTTTGTCGTGGGATTCGGTGATGCGGCGCAGCGTGCGCTCGAGTTCCGCATCCATCTCGTTTTTCTCCTTGCAGCAGCCCTGGGCCAAGAGATCGCCCGCCGAATGCTTGTTTAGGCGGAAAACGAATCAAATGCCAATAAACATGGACCGCCCGGTCGGAAAGGCATTATTGATTGCGAAGGGCTTGATTTCCAAAAGTCCAATGAACATTTGCATACTACCTCTACAGAGGTCGGTTTGATGAGTCGTGAACATCGCAGACGCGATCCGCCGGCCGAGCCGGGCGCCGTGCCGCAAAACAAGGCCCGGCGTTGCCTGATGTGCCGCGACAATTTCATGAGCGAATGGTCGGGCGAGCGCGTCTGCGTCAAATGCAAGACGAAATCGACGTGGCGCGAGGGCGTCGCACCGCCTTTCGGCACCCGGCCAGGTTAACGTTCCCGGCCGGGATTGTCGTATCTCTGTAATCTTCTGCGGCTTATCGTGCGCGATTTTTTGGCGCTGCCACCAACCCCGGAGCGGCCTCCTTCTTTGTGCGCGCGGACTTGGCCGGGGCGCGATTCAAGAATTGGGCAAGCGCCTTGAGCGTCGGCGGGATATGCCGGCGGCTCGGATAGTATAAATAGAAAGAGGACGGGCGCGGTGCCCAGTCCCTGAGGAGCGCGATCAGACTGCCGTCCCTGATCTCCGCGGCCACCTCGTGACGGAACAGATATCCAACGCCGACACCCTCCAGCGCAGCGCGGCGGACGAGATCGGCGTCGTTGACGGTCAAGGTTCCCTTCGGACCGATGTCGTGGCGCTTTCGCTTTTTCTCGAATCGCCAATGATGGATCGCCCCGCTGGCCAGCCGCCACCGGATGCAGTTGTGAACGCGCAAATCGCGCGGCGTCTTTGGCCGCGGATTCCGCGCGAGATAGCCCGGCGACGCGACGACCGCGATTGGCATCTCCTCGCCAACGCGAAGTGCGATCATGTCGCGTTCGACGCTGTCGCCGAGGCGGATGCCGGCGTCGAAACGCTCCTTCACGATGTCCACCCTCGCGTCCTCGATCGAAATTTCGAGGCTGATCGCGGGATGGGCGCTCATGAACGGGCCCAGCGCCGGGCCGATCACCGATTGTGCCGCCGGCCGCGGCACAGTCACGCGGATTTGTCCGCCCGGCAGCGTGCGGAAGGCGTTGACGGATTCCAACATGGCCCCGAATGCATCGAGCAGCGGTTTGAGCCGACCCAGCAGGTGTTCGCCGATTTCGGTTGGCGCGACGCTCCGCGTGGTCCGGTTCAACAGCCGCGCGCCCAACTTGTCCTCAAGCGCCCGGATGGTCTGGCTCAATGCCGAGGGTGAGGTGTCGAGATGCACCGCCGCCTTGGTGAAACTGCGCCGCTCCGCGATTGCGGCGAAGGCGGCCATCTCCGCGATGTCGAGTCCACGCATGCCAACCCTCCTTTTGTCCGGACTCGGACAAGGTCGATGGCGGTATTTATTAGCATTTCTTCATAGCCTTTGCCAAAACATTTGGCTTTTCTTGTTGGTGGAAGCCTCTATCCTCTCCAGCGATCGGTGGGAATTAAGCGGATTTAGCGGTTGCATGCCGCGAAAGCGGCGAACACAGCCGAATAACCGGATCGGTTGCCGGGATTTCCCGGGGATCAATTTCAAGGAGGGAAAGTCGATGATTACGCTGAACGTGAATGGGAAGAACTACAACGTCGATGTAACACCCGACACGCCGTTGTTGTGGACGCTGCGCGACAACATGGGCATGACCGGCACGAAATATGGCTGCGGCATTTCCGAATGCGGCGCCTGCACCGTGCATGTCAACGGCCAGGCCAAGCGTAGCTGCGTCACTCCGGCCGGTTCGGTCGTGGGCGCGCAGATCACCACCATCGAAGGCTTGTCGGCCGATAGCAGCCACCCGGTCCAAAAGGCGTGGATCGAACTGGACGTGCCACAATGCGGTTATTGCCAGTCTGGCATGATCATGGCGACGGCGGCGCTTCTTGCACGGAAGCCCAAGCCGACCGACGCCGACATCGACAAGACGATCACCAACATCTGTCGCTGCGGGACATATCAACGCATCCGCGCCGCGATCCATCTCGCCGCAAAAAACACGAAGTCCTGAGGGAGAGCATTGACATGACCAATCGAATGGAAATGAACCGTCGCCAGTTCGTCGTCACCACCGCTGCGATCGGCGGCGGCATGGCGATCGGCTTCGGTCCTGGCGGCTTCACCCGCCAAGGTGTCGCGGCGGAAGGTGACGTCGAAGTCGATCCCTGGTTGGTGATCGGCAAGGACGGCAGTCTGACCGTACGCGTCTCCAAGACCGAGATCGGCACCGGCGTGCAGACCACAATCCCGATGTTCATCTGCGAGGAGCTGAACTGCGACTGGAGCCGGATGAACGTCGAATACGCCGACGTGAACCGCGATTATCGCGACAACAAGGTCTTTTCGCAGAAGATCGGCACTATGGCTTGGTTCGGCGGGCGGTCGGCCGATATCCGCGTGATGATGCAGCAGATCGCGGCCAGCGCCCGCGAAAGATTGAAGGCGGCGGCGGCGGCCGATTGGTCGGTGCCGGTCGCGTCCTTGACCGTCAAGAACCACGAAGTCGTTCACGAGGCATCCGGCCGCAAGGCGGGCTTCGGCACACTGGCGGCGAAGGCGGCGACGATCAAGCTGGCCGAGGAGCCGAAGATCAAGACGCCCGATCAATGGGCGATGGTCGGCACCCCGATGTCCAAGCGCGAAACCCCGATGAAGGTCAACGGGTCCGCGACCTTCGGCATCGACGTCCGGTTGCCCGGCATGGTTTATGCCGCGGTCAAGCAGGCGCCGGCGCAAGGCGGCAGGGTCAAGAGCCACAATGCCGACGCCGTCAAGGCGATGCCCGGCGTCCAGCAAGTCATCGTCATCCAGCCGCAAGCTACCAACACCAGCAACCGGCTACAGGGCGCCATCGCCGTCGTCGCCGATACGTTTTGGCACGCCAAAAGCGCGCTCGACGTTCTGCCGGTGGAGTGGGAGGCTGGTCCCGGCGGCAACACCAGCACCGAAAGCATCCGCGCCGATTTCCTCAAGGCGCTCGATCAGACCGGCCAGGTCGCGACCACCAAGGGCGACGCGCTGGGCGCCATGAAGACCGCGACCAAGGTTGTGGAGGCAATCTACGAAACACCCTATGCTGATCACGCGTTGATGGAGCCGTTCAGCGGCACCGCGCAGATCACCGCCGACCGCGCCGATGTCTGGGTCTCCACCCAGATGCAGAACGTCGCGCTGGAGGTCGCGGCGGAAGAAACCGGCTTGGCGCAGAGCAAGGTATACTTCCATCCCACCTTCGTCGGCGGCGGTTTTGGCCGGCGCACGGTCAATGACGAAACGCGCCTGACCGTCGCCATCGCCAAACAATTGCTGGGTAAGCCGGTCAAGGTGATGTGGACCCGCGAGGAATCCATGCGCCAAGGCCGCTACCGCCCGATGGCGATGTCGAAATTCCAATGCGGCATCGGTGCGGATGGCTGGCCGGTCGCCTGGTTCAACCGGCACGTTTCCCATTCTTCCGCCCAGCAATACGATCCGGCCGGGTTCAAGGGCCTGGATTCAAGCGCGCTGCGCACATTGTCGGTGGATAACGAATACAGCATCCCCAACACGCTGGTCGAATATCACGCCAAACAAACCAACATCTTGACCGGCCCTTGGCGCGGTCCCGGCGCCAACCAAAACGCCTTCAAGATCGAATCCTTCGTCGACGAAGTGGCGTTCGCTTCCGGCAAGGATCCGGTCGCGTTGCGCCGCTGGTTGCTCCGCGACGCCAAGGACCCGGGTTGGCTCAAGGTGCTCAACGAAGTCGCGACCAAGTCGGAATGGGGCAAACCCCTGCCCAAGGGGACCGCGCAAGGCATCGCCATCTGTCTCGATCACGGCACCATCATCGCCGAGGTCGCGACCGTTACGGTCAGCCAGGACGGCGCGGTCAAGGTGCATCAGGTCGACGTCGCCTTCGATCTCGGCACCATCCTCAACCCCGACGGCGTCAAGAACCAGATGGAAGGCGGCATCATCATGGGCTTGAACATGGCGATGAACGAAGAAATCACCGTTCGCCAGGGGCGTGTGGTGCAAGGCAATTACGACGACTACCCGATGCTCCGCATCGACCAAGCGCCGGTGATCAAGGTGCATTTCGGCGGTCTGACCGGGGGCACGAAGTTCACGCCCGCCGGCGAGCCGCCCACGCCGCCGGTGCCGCCGGCCGTGGGCAATGCCATCTTCCGCGCGACCGGCAAACGGGTTCGCTCGCTGCCGTTCCGCAATCACGATCTGAGCTGGAGCTGAGGGCCTCGGCGCAATGGGCGGTGGTCGAAAGGCCACCGCCCTTCTCATTTGAGGGAGGGGACGATCATTACGATATTCCGCAAGCGTGCCGCGGCCGTGCTCCTCGGTGCTGCCGCCATCGGCCCCGCCGTGACGAGCCCGGCGGCGCTTGCCGCATGCAATACCGAACAGGCGCGGTCCAGCATCAGCTACGCCAAGACCATCGAGCCTTTGCTCCAGAAATACTGCACGCCATGTCACCTGACGCCGGAGGCGCCTGAAGCGTTGATGTTCGAGTCCGGCGTCTCCTATTTCTATATGGTGGGAATACCGAGCAAGGAATCCGATTTGCTGAGGGTCGCGCCGGGCGAGCCGGACCGGAGCTACTTGATCCACAAGATAAGAGGCACACATCTGGAAGTAGGCGGCCTGGGCGAGCGTATGCCGTTTGGCGCGCCGCCGGTGACCGACGACGAAATCGGCGTTATCGCCGCCTGGATAAAGGATTGTAGTCCTAATAATTGATGCCGCGCCGGCTCGCTTTTGGCGGAATTGTTGCCGAAAGCTTGTATTTTGTCGGCATCTGGCCCATCTTAGACGTGTACGTTTCGCACGTTGTGCAAGTCGTTCTAGGTGCCGGGCTACTTCACCGTTGGCCGTCCCTGACATTGTGAACGTTACGAACGACCGGGTTTGCCCCGCTGGGGCGGCCTGCAATTCATGATTGTTGAGGACTATCTATGGCTATCGGAACCGTGAAGTGGTTCAACCCGACCAAGGGCTTCGGATTCATCCAGCCTGAGGATGGCGCGAAGGATGCCTTCGTCCATGTCTCCGCTCTCGAACAAGCTGGCATTGCCACGCTCAACGAGGGGCAGCGCGTTTCTTACGAGCTGCGGGCCGGCAAGAACGGCAAATCTTCGGCCGAAAATCTGAAGCTCGTCGGCTGACGAAAAAGTCCCGGGTCCGGCGATTTCGCCGGACCGCGGGGCGGGCCGTTTTCGTCTAGCCTTTCCCCATGCGTCGAAGGAGGGTCGGATGAGAAACGGAACCAAGACGGCGGCGCGTATGACCGCCGAAGAACGATTCTCCCAGATCAAGCGCCAAGAAAAGCTGGCGCTGAAAGAACGTCAAAAGGCGGAGCAGGAAGCCTCCGACAAGATGACGCGGCTGCGCACGCTGCGCCTGGCGAAGGAGGCCGAAGACAAAAAGGTCGCCGACCAGGAAGCGGTGCGTAAGACGCTCGAAAAATTGGTCAGTCGGCGGCGCAAACCGACCCCAAAGGTTGCGTGATCGCGTCCGCGCGACGGCAAATGTGGGACTGAAGCCGGCTTCTTAAGCCGGCTTTCTTTTTTTGGCCAATGCCGCAACCGGATTGATTAGAGCTGACGAAACGGCTGTTCGCGGAATAAGGATAGCTCTGCCGCCACGGAAGAGGCATGATGGCTCTTGCGGGAATCGCCGAGTTGCGGCCGAAAGTGTCGGAAATTCGCGCTCAAACCATTTCCCAAAGGGAGAAAACGGGATGATTACGCTCAACGTCAACGGGAAGAACTACAATGTCGACGTCACGCCGGACACGCCGTTGCTGTGGACCCTGCGCGACAACATGGGCATGACCGGTACGAAATATGGCTGCGGCATTTCCGAATGCGGCGCCTGCACGGTTCATGTGAACGGCCAGGCCAAGCGTTCTTGCGTCACCCCGGCCGGTTCGGTCGTGGGCGCACAGATCACCACCATCGAAGGCCTGTCGGCCGATAGCAGCCACCCGGTCCAAAAGGCTTGGATCGAACTGGACGTGCCGCAATGCGGCTATTGCCAATCGGGCATGATCATGGCGACCGCGGCGCTGTTGGCGCGCAAGCCAAAGCCGACGGATGCCGACATCGACAAGACGATCACCAACATCTGCCGTTGCGGGACGTATCAGCGCATTCGCGCCGCGATCCATCTCGCCGCGAAGAACACCAAATCCTAAGGTCCTTGAGGGAGGAATCCACCCATGACTGAAACATTGGACATGAACCGGCGTCAGTTCGTTGTCACCACCGCGGCGGTGGGCGGCGGCCTTGCGCTGGGCATCGGCTTGGCGCCCGACGCGCAAGCCGCCACCATCGGCACCCCGCCTTGGGATACGCCCTTGGCCGCGGGCAGCGTCGAATTCACGCCCTACGTGGCGATCGCGCCCGACGGCACCATCACCATCCGCGTGCCGACGCCCGAAATCGGCAATGGCGTGTTCACCCAGATTCCCGCGACGATCTGCGAGGAGCTGGAATGCGACTGGTCGAAGGTCAAGGCTGAATACGCCTCGGCCAATCGCGATCTCGTCGAAAACGGCGTCTATACCGGCGATGTCGGCCGCCTGGCCTTTTTCGGCGGGCGCACGACCGCGAAATCGCGGCAGGATCTGTTGCTGCAAATCGGCGCCAACGCCCGCGAACTGCTGAAGCTCGCGGCGGCCCAGCAATTGAACGTGCCGGTCGCCGAAATCGAGGCGAAGAACAGCCGGCTGATTCACGCCCGGTCCAACCGCTCGCTCGGTTTTGGCGAGGTCGCGGCCAAGGCGGCGGCGCTTAAACTCACCAAGAACCCCGAACTGAGGAGCCCGAAGGATTGGGTGCGTCTCGGCAAGGACAACGTCACCAAGCTGAGCTCGCCGTTGATCGTGAGCGGCACGGCGACCTATGGCATGGATGTGCGTCTGCCCAACATGCTGTACGCCGCTCTCAAGCAAGCGCCCGCCCAAGGCGGCAGATTGAAGAGTTATGACTTCAACGCGGTCAAGGATCGCCCCGGCGTTCGTGGCGTCGCCGTCGTCGATCCCAACGAGCCCCGCGCCGCGCCCAAGATCGCGCCGCCTTTCGCGATGGAATACAGCGTCGCGCAAAGCGCGATCGCGGTCTTCGCCGACCATTATTGGCAGGCCAAATCCGCGCTCGATTCCATGCCCATCGAATGGGATGACGGTCCCGGCGCCAAATGGACCAGCACCCAGACCATGTACAAGGCGTTGACCGACGCGCTGGACGATCCAGCCCCTGGCGCCACCGCGCGCAAGGAAGGCGATGCGCCCGCGGCCCTGGCGGTGGCGGCGAAAAGGGTCGAGGCCACTTATATCGTGCCCTTCGCCGACCATGCCACCATGGAACCGATGAACGGCACGGCCATGGTCACGGCCGATCGGGTCGAGGTGTGGCACCCAAGCGCGAACCCTCTGCAGACCCTGCACATCGCCGCCCAAGAGACGGGCGTCGATCCGGCCAAGGTTTTCGTTCACGAGACCTTCGTCGGCGGATCGTTTGGACGGCGCGTCTTCGGCGACGATGCGCGCATGGTCGTGGCGGTGGCAAAGAAGATGCCGGGCCGTCCGATCCACGTGATCTGGAGCCGTGAGGAATCGATCCGGCAGGGCCGCTTCCGGCCGTTCTTCGCCGGCAAGCTGACCGCCGGTCTCGGCGCCGACGGCATGCCCACGGCGTTCAAGGCGGTGATGGCCGGCCATGGCTGGGATCTCGCCTTCCGGCCGAAGGAAGCCGGGCCGATCTCTGGCGTACAAGTCGCGCTCATCGGTACTTCGCCTTACAACAGCGGCATCCCGAACGTCCTGGTCGAGGCCAAACCGGTGCCGGTGAACCTGCTTCCCGGCCCGTACCGCGCCCCGCCCCATGTCGGCTCGGCGTACATCATGGAGTGCTTCCTCGACGAATGCGCCTTGGTCGCCGGCAAGGACCCGGTCGAATACCGGCGCGCATTGTTGAAGAATGAAAAGCACAAGGGTTGGCTGTCCTCGCTGGACGAAGTCGCGGACAAATCGGGCTGGGGCAAGAAGACCTTCCCCAAGGGCACGGCGCAAGGAATGGCGCTTGGCCTGTTCGGCGAAACCACGGCCGCCGTCGTTGCGACCGTCCAGGTGACGCAAGAGGGCGCGATCAAGGTGCAGCAGATGGACGTGGCCTTCGATTCCGGCAATGTCCTGCACCGCGACAACGTCATCAACCAGATCGAAGGCGCGCAGATCATGGGCCTTAACGCGGCCATCAACGAGGAGTTGACGGTTCGCGGCGGGCGCGTCGTCGAAGGCAATTTCGACGACTACCCCATGCTCCGCATCGCCGACGCACCCAAGATCAACGTGCATTTCGGCGGGTTGACCGGCGGCGAAAGGTTCAGCGAAATCGGCGAGCCGCCGATCGTGCCGGTCGCCGGCGCGCTCGGTAACGCCATCTTCCGCGCTACGGGCAAACGCCTGCGTTCGATGCCCTTCCGCAACCACGATCTGAGCTGGAGCTAAACGAAAAAGGTGTGGGGGCCGAGGCTCCCACACCCCTGATCTTAAGGGGCGGCGTTTGGCCGCCCCTTTTTTTCTAGGCCACCGGCTTGCTGCAGCGCAGCCAAATTTCCGGTTCCTTCAGGCCGTGATGCTCCATCAGGACGGTCTGTTCGTTGACCAGATGGAGATAGATGACTTTTCCGGCCTCGATCTCGCCCGCCGGGGCGGTGTAGACGAAGTCGTGGCGTGAATATTGGCCGGCGATGGTTCTTCTGCCGGGCGTCACCATGCGCGGGCCGTCGATGGAGAGGAGTCGGATGCCCTTCATCGCGCACCACTGACCGTCGATGGAATCGGCCAGGGCCGGGCTCGCCATCAGCATCCCGCCCGCCATTGCCGCCGCTGCGTAGGAGAGCTTGCGCATCGTCAAATCCTCCCAGGGAAAACCTGTGCAAATGTCGCGGCCATTCTAGCGTCTGGGCGCATGCTCCCTCCACAGCGAAAATATGGGGCGGTCGGCGCGCTGCGATATTTGACCGATGGCGAAGGTGGCGGCATTCTGCCGCCATGAAGTTTCTCGCGGTCATGGCATGGTTTGCGGTCGCGGCGGTCGCCCTGCCGACGGCGGCGCATGACGCCTTGCTCCCGCTCGGCGACGGCAGGATATCTGACAAGCCGCAGGCCGGTTACGTCTTTTCCTGCGTGACCCGATTCGGCGGTGGCGGGGCGCAGGTCGACGGGCCTTGGATCAAGGGCGGCACCTGGGATCCCAAAGGCAAACCGGTCGTCCGCGGTTCGGTTATTTGGCCCAAGGCCGAAATCGTGATCTCGATCGAAGCCGGCCGGCGCATCGTCCGCGCCAACAACCTGCCCAATCATCCGACCGGCATCTATCCGATCGGCCGCGACGATCCAGCCTATCGCTACGACCGCAACCCCAACGCCATCCGCGCGCAGACGACATTGCTGAACGTGCCGGCCAACCCCACCTTCGCGCCGCAACCAAGCTGTGTGCCGATGGGCATGATCGGAATCGCGCTGTCGGGCGCCGCGATCTTCAACGCCTTGGACGCGCAGGGGCGCGACGCGCCGGCGCATGAGATCCAGGATGACTGCAATGGCCATCCCGAACGTTCTGGCCAGTATCACTATCATGACCATTCGCCCTGTCTGGGGACCCGCCCGTCGGCCGCGCCGGGCGGGTTCTCGCTGGACGGTTTCGGCATCCTCGGGCCGATCGAGGAGGACGGGCGTGAAGTCACCAATGCCGATCTCGATTCCTGCCACGGCCACAGCCACGACATCGCCTGGGACGGGGCGAGGCGCGCGATCTACCACTATCATTTCACCCATGAGTATCCCTACACCGTCGGCTGTTTCCGGGGTGCCGTGGATGCCGCCTTGCTTCGGGCCGGTCCGCCGCAGGGCGGGCCGCCGCCGCAGGGTGGGCCGCCGCCGCGGCCCGGCGGTCTGGGCATCGACGATCCGCGCGCGCGACCGCCGCCGCGTTGATTGGCGGTAGAGTTCGAACATGATCCGGATTCTGTCGCGCGCCTGCCTTGCCTGCCTTGTCTCGTCGCTGGTGGCGACGGCTGCCTGGGCGCAAGCGCCGGCTTCTCCGCGGCCCCCCAACATATTGCTGGTGATCGCCGACGACATGGGGCGCGACGCCAGCCCTTGCCACGATTTAGGCGCGGCCAAACCCAACATGCCGGTTTTGACCGAACTGTGCCGTGAGGGTCTGGTCTTTGACAATGCATGGTCGCAGCCGGTGTGTTCGCCGACCCGCGCGACGAGCCTGACCGGACGTTATGGATTCCGCACCGGCGTACTCGACGCGGTGGGGCCACGCGCTCGCTCTGGCGGCATCGGATTCGGAGAAGTTTCGCTGCACCGACTCCTCGACGCGCAGGCGCCGGTGCGTTACGACCACGCCGTCATCGGTAAATGGCATCTTGGCGACGCTCTGAACGGCGGCGCCAACAGCCCTGGCGGCATGGGCGTGGGGCATTATTCGGGCGTGCTGATCGGGGAATTGCGCGATTACTACTCCGTGCCGTTGACGACCAACGGAATCACGCGCGAAGTCACGGGTTACGCCACCACCGTCTTGACTGACGAGGCCCTGCGCTGGCTCGCCGGCCGGGCCTCGCCCTGGTTCCTGTGGCTCGCCTATACCGCGCCACATGTGCCGTTTCACGCACCCCCTGCGGACCTTCTGAGACAAAAGTTGCCCGACGCTTCGACTGCTATTCAGGCCGATCCGCGGCCCTATTATTTCGCCGCGCTGGAGGCGCTCGATCATGAGTTGGGCCGGCTTCTTGACTCCCTGCCGCCGGCCACCCGCGCCGAGACCATCGTGATGTTCCTGGGCGACAACGGCACACCCCCGCGGGTAGCGCAGCTTCCCTACGGTCCGAACACGGCCAAGGGCACGCTTTTCCCCGGCGGCATTACGGTGCCGCTGGTCGTATCCGGCGCCGGCGTGACTCGGCGCGGTCAACGCGAGGCGGCGCCGGTCAACACGACCGATCTTTACGCGACGATCGCCGATCTCGCCGGAATCCCGCGCGTCGCCGCCGAAGACAGTTTCAGTTTCAAATCGCTGCTCCAATCCCCTGCCGACCCGCCGCGAAACTGGGCCTATGCCGAATACCGGTCCGGCGAGCCGGGCCTGGCGCGCAACAATGGTTGGACGATCCGCGACGAGCGCCACCAGCTTTTGGTGCTCGACACCGGCCGGCGCGCCTTGTTCGACCTTGCCGGCGATCCGGGTGGACGCCGCGACCTGCTGCGCGAGCCGACGCCCGCAGACGCGGCCATCGCGGCGCGGCTTTCCGCCTGGGGCGCCGAGCTCCGCGGACGTTAGCCGCCATAACCGATTGAAGCGCCTGGCATCAGCCGGTATCGTCCGGCACCTTTGGTTATTACGGAAGACGCGACCTTGTCCGAACCGGCACCCGAGCAAAGACATTCGACCGGTATCCTGCCGTCGCAGGAGCTGCGCGCCCTGATCCTCGAGGGTGCCGTCGCCGGCC
>CAMDDQ010000028.1 GCA_945892765.1 Asaia bogorensis | reverse complement strand
TCGGGCTTGTGCTGCTTCCGTATCGTCATCGCTGACCTCCTCTCGTTGAGGATCAGCAGACACCTACTCTGTAGCTTCCGTCACCGTCCGATTTTTGGGTAGTACCTCAGCGACGGAAACCGCACAGTTAGGTTATCGATGTCGAGCAGCGTCACGGGCAAGGGCCGGCGTCATTCGTGCCGCTTTGCCGGCGTGGTTGGGCCAGAAGGCGACTGGGGTCACGGAAATTACGCCGTCGCGCTCGGAATCGGGCTCGCCGACGCGCTGGCGCCGGTCGCCGCCCCTTGATTGCGCCGGTACATCTCGACGAAATCGACGGGGTTAATCATCAATGGCGGGAAGCCACCATCACGCGTGGCGTTGGCGATGATGCCGCGGGCGAAGGGGAACAATAACCTTGGGCACTCGATCAGAAGCACGGCGCCGACGGCATTTTCCGGAACACCCTCAAGGGTGAAGATGCCGGCATAGGTCAATTCAACGACGAACACCGTCTCCGCACCCACTTTTGCTTCCGAATGGATCTCGATGACGACTTCGTAAACATTGGGGCCGAGCGTGCGCGCCTTCACCTCGACCGCAACCGATACCTGCGGGGCATCCTTTTGACCCGCCAAAGAATGCGGCGCCTTTGGATTTTCGAACGATAGGTCTTTGATGTACTGAAGATTGACGGTGATCGGCTGACCGCGACGACCGGTCTCCGTGGCACCGGCCGGCTTGGCAGCCTCAGCGTTCGTTGCGTCGTTTTCAGCCATGTATCTGTTCTCCCCTGACGGCTGTCTCGATTATATGGCCTGCGCCAATCCAGCGACCGGACCCCGCGCTGTCGATGCCTCCGGATCGAATGCGACCCAGGCACCATTGGCGAGCGAAAGGCCGGTAAGAGCGCGAATGAACGCCCAATGGGTGATTGCCGCGACATGATCGCAATCGACGGCTCGCCCGACGGCCTCGCAGAAACTCCGGCCGCGGGTCGCCAGTGCGTCCTCGGATTCCTCGATTGCGGTCCACCACGGGTCGGCCAAATGGCCAAAACGAAGGGCCGGCCAGCGCCGAGCTAGCTCCGTGCCCGGCGTGCCGATGTCGCAGATGAAGGCCGAACGCTCGCGCACAAGCGGCTCAACCCCGATCGGCGTTCCCAGGACCTCGGCGATCAAGGCCGCGGTTTCGAGGGCGCGGGTATAGGGGCTCGCGATCAGCCGCCGTATTCCCAGATCGCGCAGCGCGACCGCCACAGCGTTGGCTTGGGCGCGTCCTTCGCCAGTCAATCGCGGATCGACGATCCCGGGATCGATGCGGGTTCGATTGAAGGCCGCGTTAAATTCCGATTGTCCGTGGCGGACGAGTATCATGTCGACAATCCGTGCGAGGAACGATGGCACATCGATACGCGACGGGTTGTCCTGACGCCCAGCGAAGCCCATCTAAGTGTATTGAGGTCCGGGCTGGACCGGGTGCCGCCGAGCCGGTAACCTAACGCGAGCAAGGTTTAACCGACGCCATGGTGGCGGTCCAGCCTTTGCGCCGATGGGATATGGATGACCGACGGTTTCCCGCCTTTTCTCGACATCGTGTTCTTCGCCATGGTGGCGGCGTTCCTGGTGCTGCGCCTGCGCGCCGTGCTCGGCCGAAGGACTGGCAACGAACAACAGCGTCCCAACCCGTATGTTAAGCCCAAGCCGGGTGAGGCCGAACCGCCGGCGGACAATTTGACGCGCTTGCCGGAACGTCCCGCGACCGGGGAAACCACTCCGGCTTCGCCGCCGCGCAGCGCACTGGAAGCCGGGATCGCGCAACTCAAGATCGCCGGCCCCAGTTTTGACCCCCTGGTCTTTCTCGGCGGGGCCAAGGCCGCCTTCGAGGTCATCCTGAACGGCTTCGCCGCCGGCGACACCTCAACCTTGCGCCCGTTGCTCGCCGACGATGTTTATGAACGATTCGCGGCGGCGATCCGCGAACGCCACGCCGCTGGCCAGGTTCTTGAAACCACGCTGGTCGGCGTCAAGAACGCGGCGATCGTCGAGGCCGCCATGAATGGCCGCGATGCGGTCGTATCGGTCAAGCTCGAGACCGAACAGATCAACGTGACCCGCGATGCGGAAGGGCGCACGGTCGACGGCGATGCCACTCAGGTGACGACGATCACCGACATCTGGACCTTCAGCCGGAACACGCGCTCGCGCGATCCGAACTGGCTGTTGGTCGCGACAGCCGCACAGCAATAGGTCTTGCTCCCTCGATTGCTTCGCCCGCGCGCTGCCATAACGGCCTTGGCGCTGCTCGCGGCGGCCTGCGCGCCACCATCGCCGCCGGTAAAGCCCGCGGACAGCCTCACGCTTGCACCGACCGATTTCGGCGCCTTGTCGGGATGGGAGCGCGACGACCATCAAGCCGCGCTCGCCGCCTTTCGCCGCTCCTGCGCTCGACTTCTTCGGCTCGCCGATGACCGCCCCATGGAGCCGGATCGGGCCTTCGGCCTAGCCGGTGACTGGAAACCTGCCTGCACCGCGGCGGCGACCGCCGCCGACGCTCGCGGGTTTTTCGAACGCTGGTTCCGTCCCCACAAGGCCAGCAACAATCAAGCGAGTGCTGGATTATTCACGGGTTATTACGAACCGGAGCTGCGCGGTTCGCGCCGGCCGGGCGGCCGCTACACCGTTCCGCTCTATCGTCGCCCGCCCGATTTGGTGACGGTCGATCTTGGCCTGTTCAAGGAAGAATGGCGCGGCCAGCGCCTCGGCGGGCGTGTCGTCAGCGGCGCCCTGCGCCCCTATGCCAACCGCGCCGAAATCGATGCGGGCGCGATCGCGGCGCGCAACCTCGAAATGTTGTGGGTCGATGACGCCGTCGATGCGTTCTTCCTCCATATTCAAGGCTCGGGTCGCGTGGTCCTGGAGGATGGTAGCGTCGTGCGTGTCGGTTTTGATTCGGCCAACGGGCAGCCCTATTACGCGATCGGGCGCGAATTGGTGTCGCGTGGCGTTCCGGCCGGCGAGGTATCGATGCAGTCGATCCGCACCTGGCTCGCAGCCAATCCCGAAGAAGCCGCCGCGGTCATGGCGAAGAACCCCTCCTACGTCTTTTTTCGGGCGCTGGACGGCGACGGCCCACTCGGCGCCGAAGGCACCGTGCTGACGCCCGGCCGCAGCCTCGCCGTCGACCGTGCGTTCCTGACCATGGGTTTGCCGGTGTGGCTGGACGCGGAAGACCCCCTCGATCCGCGGCTTCGGGTGCGGCGGCTCCTGATTTCGCAAGACACCGGCGGCGCCATTCGCGGCCCGGTGCGCGGCGACATTTTCTGGGGTTATGGGGCCGAGGCGGCGGAGCGCGCCGGCCGCATGCGCTCGTCCGGGGAATATTGGCTGCTTATCCCACGGACCGTGTCCGAACGCCGGATCGCCAGTCAGTAGCTTGGGTCCCCTTGCGATTGGACCGGACGACCAGCAGGTTCGCGAACCTTCGATGACCACTCCCGCACGGCCACGCGTTGGGCTATTGGTGACCTGTCTGGTCGATCTGTTTCGGCCGGAGGTTGGCTTTGCTTCGGTCAAACTGATCGAGGACGCGGGCTGCATCGTGGAGGTGCCCCGCGACCAAACCTGCTGCGGGCAACCCGCCTTCAATTCGGGCGACAAGGCGACGGCGCAGGAATTGGCCCGTAGTCTGATCACCCTGTTTGAAGGTTATGACTATGTCGCGGCACCCTCCGGGTCGTGCGCCGGGATGCTCAAGATGCACTTTCCCGCGTTGCTCGCCGACGATCCACTTTGGGCAAATCGCGCCCGGCGCCTCGCGGCGCGTTCCTTCGAACTGGTGTCCTTCCTGCATGACGTCTTGCGAGTGACGAAGGTCGCCGCGGCCCATGCCGGAACCGTCACCTATCACGACGGGTGCTCCGGTCTCCGGGAACTCGGCATCAAGGGCCAGCCACGCGCGCTCCTCGGGGCGGTTGAAGGTTTGACCCTCAAGGAGCTGTCCGCGGCCGAGACCTGCTGCGGCTTCGGCGGTCTGTTCTGCGTCAAATATCCCGAAATCTCGAACCGGATGGTCGGGGACAAGGTTGCGGCGGTCATCGATACCGGCGCGGCGACGCTGCTGGCGGGCGATATGGGCTGTTTGCTGAATATCGCCGGCAAGCTGTCTCGGCGCGGCGCGGCGGTACGCTGCCGCCATGTCGCGGAGATCCTTGCCGGCATGGCCAATGGACCGGCGATCGGGCAACCCGCGCCGGGAGCCAAAGCCCGCAGGCCGGCGAAACCCGGCTCATAGAGTCATGCGGCCCGCCACGAAAGACTTCCCGGAAAACGCCCGCCGCGCCTTGGGTGATGTCCGGCTTCAGGCGGCCTTGGGAAATATCGCGAAGGGCTGGCAGGAAAAACGCACCCAGGCGGTCGCGGCGCTCCCGGAATTCGATGCGCTTCGCACCGCCGCGGCGGCGATCAAGGACCACACGCTTGCCCATCTCGACGAGCATCTCGAACGTTTTGAAAGCCGCGTCACCGAACAGGGCGGCATCGTTCATTGGTGTCGAACGGCCGAGGAAGCGCGGCATACGATCCTGGCCATATGCCACAGGCTCAACGCCCGCAGCGTGACCAAGGGAAAATCCATGGTCGCGGAGGAAATCTGGCTCAATGATTTCCTTGGCGGTCATGGCATCGCGCCGGTCGAAACCGATCTCGGCGAACACATCATCCAGCTCCGCAAGGAGGCGCCCAGTCACATCATCGCGCCCGCCGTCCACCTGACCCAGGCCCAGGTGGCGGAGACATTTCGCGCCGGCCACCATGGCTTGCCGACCAATCGCAAATTGGGCGACGCGCGGGTTCTGGTGGAGGAAGCACGCAACGTCTTGCGCCCGCGTTATTTCGCCGCTGAAGTCGGCATCACGGGCGCGAATTTCCTGGTTGCCGAGACCGGCTCGGCGGTGATCGTCACCAATGAGGGCAATGCCGATCTCACCCAGCTTCTGCCGAAGGCGCATATCGTCTTGGCCGGAATCGAAAAGCTCGTGCCCACTCTGGAGGACGCGGCGACAATTCTGCGTGTACTCGCCCGATCGGCAACCGGGCAGGAGATGGCGGCTTACACGACGTTTGCGACCGGCCCGCGCCGCGCGCGCAATGTTGACGGGCCGGAGAAATTTCACGTCGTCCTTCTCGACAATGGGCGGAGCGCCCTGCTCGGCACCGAGCTCCAGGATATCCTGCGCTGTATCCGTTGCGGCGCCTGTCTCAACCATTGCCCGGTCTATGCCGGGATCGGCGGCCACGCTTATGGCTGGGTCTATACCGGGCCCATGGGCGCCGCGCTCACACCGGCCCTGCTCGGCGTGGCGGAAGCCGGCCACCTGCCCAATGCCTCCACGTTTTGCGGACGCTGCGAAAGCGTCTGTCCGATGCGTATCCCCCTGCCGAAGTTGATGCGCCACTGGCGCGAGCGGGAATTCGCCGCGAACCTGGCGCCGCCCGCGATCCGCCGCGGCCTTTCCTGGTGGGCCTTCTTCGCCCGTCGCCCGGCTCTGTATCGCGCCGCGGCCACTACGTTGGCCCGTTGGCTCGCTCTAATGGGCGGCAACCTGGGTTACGTTCGGACGCTGCCGCTAGCCGGCGGCTGGACCGCGATTCGCGACATGCCGGCGCCGTCGGGAAGAACATTTCAGCACCTGTGGGCGCTGCGCGCCCACCCGGCGGCGAAGAAGGGATCCAGGCCATGACCGGCGGGCGCGAACAGATGCTCGACTCAATTCGTCGCGGCCTCGGTCGCGGCCCTTTGGGCGAGGCCGGCAAGGCGGCGATCGCCGCTCGGCTCGACGTCCATCGCGCCGGCATCATTCCGGCCCGCACCCGCCGCGACCCCGCCGGCCTGATCGACCTTTTCGTCGAACTGGCGGTCGGTGCCGTGGCAACCGTGGAACGACTCGACAGCCCCCGTCGCATACCCATCGCCGTCGCCGACTATCTCGCCGCCCATGACCTGCCCGGGGATCTGGTGATGGCGCCCGATCCCTGGCTGGACCGGCTGCTGTGGGCGGAGCGGCCGAAGCTCAAGCTGCGGCCGGGCAGGGCGCTGGCGACGGACACCACCGGGATCGCCCGTGCTTTTGCGGGTGTGGCGGAAACCGGCACGCTCGCCATGGTTTCCAGCGAGACCAGCCCGTCGACGATCAGCTTCGTACCCGACACGCATATCGTT
Source organism: Asaia bogorensis (assembly GCA_945892765.1). Classification (GTDB taxonomy): domain Bacteria; phylum Pseudomonadota; class Alphaproteobacteria; order CACIAM-22H2; family CACIAM-22H2; genus SHVT01. Next base: position 13,975 of record CAMDDQ010000028.1, on the reverse strand, counting down.
GTCCTTGGCGCGTCGCGTATTGTCGCCAGTTGCGAAGAGGTTTTCGCCCGCCTGCGCGGCGAAGCCGGCGCCGCCTTCATGCCCCGCTCGCTGCATTTGATCACCGGCCCCTCACGCACCAAGGACATCGAACAACGCATAGTCCTCGGCGCCCATGGACCGCGGCGGCTGCATATCCTTTTAGTTGATGGCGCGGAAACCTAGGCCGCCGGTTCTGGTGCCGGCGCAACGCCCGCGCGCCCACGCCGTCAGCCCTGACGAGGCCGCGCTGTTTCGCGCAGCGATGAAGGATGCGCGGCCGCTGGGTCCCCGCCGCCATCCCAAGACGCCGTCCCGGCCGCCGCGGATGCCAAAGGTCATGCCGAAGGCGAGCAGCGAACATCCGCGCTCCATCGAGCCGCCGAGCACCGACCGGCCGCGCCCCCTGGATCGCCCGACCGCGCTGAAGCTTCGACGCGGGCTATTGAAGCTCAATGGGCGCATCGATCTGCACGGGATGACGCAAGCCGCGGCCCACCGCGCCCTCAACGGTTTCATCCTGCACCAGCGGGAAAGCGGGAGCCGATGCGTTCTGGTCATCACTGGCAAAGGCTCGGCCGCGACCGGCGAAATCGGGGTGCTGCGCGCCAATCTGCCTCGTTGGCTGGCCGAACCGCCGCTGGGCGGTTTGGTGCTGGGCGCCGTGCCGGCGCAACCCAAGGATGGCGGCGATGGCGCCTTCTACATTCTATTGCGGCGCAAACGTTCCGGGCGTTGAGTGCGGCTCGGCCTGGTGATCATAGAGTCGTCAGAGCCCGCGGATCTGAGGTATGATTAGCCTATCGAAGATAGGTTCTCAGTAAGATGCGTTATATCTAACCAGATATTAGGAGAAGCCCTCATGTTGCGCCACGCCTCGAACCGTTCCTGGCGTCTTTTGCCGGCGGCCGCCTTTGCCTTCGCCATGGCGGGCTTCACCGCCGACGCCGGCGCCCAGACCAAGACGATCACCGATTCCGCGGGACGCAAGATCGCCGTCCCCGCCGAGGTCAAACACGTCTATGCCGCCGGCAATCCCGCCACCATCCTGATCTACACACTGGCGCCCGAAAAGCTGATTGGCTGGACGCGCAAGATGGCGGCCCGCGCCGAGCCGTTCATGCCCAAACAATATTTCGACTTGCCCGAAGTCGGCCGGCTAACTGATCGTGGCAACACCGCGAATATCGAAGTTGTGCTTGGCACCAAGCCCGATCTCATCTTCGACTACGGCACGATCAACCAAGCCTTCACCGAAATCGCCGATCGCATGCAGGATCAAACCAAAATCCCGTACATGCTGGTCGATGGCTCCTTTGACAAGATACCCGAGGCCTACCGGCTGCTGGGCCAGGCCCTCGGCGCGCCCGAACGCGCGGAGAAACTCGCCGCTTATGCCGAAAAAGTCGTTGCCGAGGTCAAGGCCACTCAGGCCAAGGTGCCGGTCGATAAGCGGCCGAAAGTCTATTACGGCCGCGGTCCCAATGGGCTGGACACCGGACTCCAGGGCTCGATCAACGTCGAGTTGCTGGAAAAGGTCGGCGCGCGCAATGTGGCCGAAGCGGCGGGCAAGGGCGGGCTTAACACCGTATCGATCGAGCAAGTCCTGACTTGGAACCCCGACATCATCCTGACCATCGAGCGCGATTTCTTCGGCAGGATGCCCAACGATCCGCGCTGGTCCGCGATCAAGGCGATCAAGGACAAGCGGTTCTATCTGGCGCCGGAATTTCCGTTTCCCTGGTTCGACATGCCCCCTTCCGTCAACCGGCTGATGGGCGTGCGCTGGCTCACCTATCTGCTTTACCCCGACCAGCAGAATGTCGACCTCGCGGCTTCGGCGCGCGAGTTCTACGAGCTGTTCTATCACATCAAATTGACCGACGCGCAGGTCAACGAATTGCTGGCCACGGCGGCGCGCAAATCCTAACGGACGGTCTTTCGCGTCCGCCGTTCTCCAGCGATCGACCCTCCCTTGGCCCAGGCCGGGGAGGGTCGATGGTTTTCCCGGCTCAGAATCCTTTTTCTTGCCCGGCCCGAAAAGGGTAGGGTGACGTTGCCCCAGAGGCAACCACGTTTGAGCAGCAACCCCATGAGCGATACCCGCCAATCCGCCGCGCCTGCACCGGAGGTTCCGTCAGCCGGCATCGTCGGCGTAATTACCGCGCTCAGCGAGCGCCGTTATGGCGCCTTCGTCCTGCCGACGCTGCTGCTCGTGCTGATGTTCCTGTTGTCCTTCGCCATCGGACGGTATCCGGTCAGCCCGGGTGAATTGATCGAGGTCTTCATCGCGCAATTGACGGGCATCGCGCATGATTTGCCTCCGGTCGTTGATACCGTGGTTTTCCAAATTCGTATGCCGCGCGTAGTCGCGGCGATGTTGGTCGGAGCGGCGCTGGCGGCATCCGGAGCCACCTATCAGGGCCTCTTCCGCAACCCGCTGGTCTCGCCTGACATCCTCGGCGTGTCGTCTGGCGCTGGGCTCGGCGCGGCGCTTGCCATCTTCCTGTCCCTGCCTGTGATCTTCATCCAAGGGCTTTCCTTCGTTTTCGGGCTGGCCGCGGTGTTTCTGGTTTATGGCATGGCGCAATTGGTGCGCGGCCAGAGCGACCCGACCCTCGTGCTCGTGCTGTCCGGCGTCGTCACCTCGACGTTGTTGATGGCCGGCATCTCGCTGATCAAATACATCGCCGACCCCTATGACCAATTGCCGGCGATCGAATATTGGCTGCTGGGCAGTGTCGCCTCGGTGAAGCTGACCGATCTCGGCACCGTGCTCATCCCGATTACCCTCGGGCTCGTTCCCCTCGTGCTCCTCCGCTGGCGCATTAATCTAATGAGCCTGGGCGATGAGGAGGCGCGCGCGCTCGGCATCAATACCAGCCGCCTGCGCATTCTGCTGATCGCGGCGGGCACGGCGATGACGGCCGCGGCGGTTTCGATCAGCGGCGTCATCGGTTTCGTCGGCCTGATCGTCCCGCATATGGCGCGGCTGATGGTGGGGCCGAATTTCTCGCGACTGCTGCCGGCAACCTTGCTTTTAGGGGCAGGTTACGTCCTCGCCGTCGACAACGTCGCCCGCACCCTGGCGCAGGTGGAAATCCCGCTGGGCGTGCTTAACGCCTTCATCGGCGCGCCCGTGTTCCTGTGGCTGCTGACGCGCGGCCGCCGGGCTTGGCAGTGAGGCCGCGATGAAACTCGAAGTCCGCGATCTCAGCTTCGGCTACCCCGGCAAGGCGGTCGGCCGTGGCGTATCTTTCGACGTCAATCCCGGCGAGGTCGTTGCCTTGCTCGGCCCCAATGGCGGCGGCAAGACAACCCTGTTCAAGACCATCCTCGGGCTCTTGAAGTCGCAGGGCGGCGACGCTTTCCTCGACGGCAAGAGCCTGCGATCGATGAAACGCATGGAAATCGCCCGCGGTATCGGATTCGTGCCGCAAGCTTATGCCGGCTATTTTCCGTTCACGGTGATGGACACCGTGTTGATGGGGCGCACGGCGCATATCGGCATGTTCGCCTCGCCCTCGCGCTCCGACCGCGTCGTCGCCGAAGAAATGATCGAATTCATGGGCATCTGGGACATCCGCGAACAGCCCTATACCCATATCAGTGGCGGCCAGCGCCAATTGGCTTTGATTGCACGCGCCCTCGCCCAGGAGACCAAGATCATGGTCATGGACGAGCCCACCGCCAGTCTCGATTTCGGCAATCAGGTCCGGGTACTCGACTGCATCACCACCCTCGCGAGCCGCGGCATCGGCGTGATTCTCTCAACGCACGATCCGGACCATGCCTTCCTGTGCGGCAATCGCGTCGTCATCCTGAAAGACGGCCGCGTCGCCCGCATCGGCGCGCCGGAAGAGGTCATAACGTCCGAGATGCTGCGCCATGTCTATGGCGTGGATGTTGAAGTGCGCGCTCTGGAGACCATGCGTAACGGGCGCCAAATCCACGTCTGCATCCCACTCGAAGTCGAGCAGCATTCGGTCGGCGCGCGCACGCATTAGTCCCGCGGTCTCTCCGCGGCGTCGGCGGGCGTGACCGTGAGCTTCACAAAATAAACTTGCTCAAATCCGTGTTCTTGACGAGTTCGGCGACCTGCTTTCGCACATAAGGCGCGTCGATCCGCAACGACGTGCCGGGCTGGTCGGAGGCGGCGAAACTGATTTCCTCCAACAGCCGCTCCAGCACCGTGTGCAGCCGCCGCGCGCCGATGTTCTCCACCGAGGCGTTGACCTCGGCGGCGAGCGTGGCGATTTCTTCGATGCCGTCCGGGGTGAAATCGAGCGTCACCTCCTCCGTGCCAAGCAGCGCCACATATTGTTTGATCAGGCTGTTTTCCGGCTCGGTCAGGATGCGGACGAAATCCTCGCGCGATAACGCGTTCAGTTCGACGCGGATCGGCAGGCGCCCCTGCAACTCAGGTAAAAGGTCGGACGGCTTGGCGATATGAAAGGCGCCCGACGCGATGAACAGCACATGGTCCGTCTTAACGGCGCCATGTTTGGTCGCCACTGTAGTCCCCTCGATCAGGGGCAGGAGATCGCGCTGCACGCCTTCGCGGCTGACATCGGCACCGCCGCGTTCGCTGCGCGCGCAAATCTTGTCGATTTCGTCGATGAACACGATGCCGCTTTGCTCGGCCGCGTTTATCGCCTCGCGCACGACCTTGTCCTGGTCCAAGAGTTTGTCGCTCTCTTCGGCGATCAACGCGTCGTGGGATTCGCCGACCGTCAATTTGCGCGACTTCCGGCGGCCCCCAAAAGCCTTCCCCAGCATTTCGTTGATATTGATCATGCCCATTTGCGCGCCCGGCATGCCCGGGACGTCGAAGGTCGGCAGGCCGGTCGCCGTTTCCTGGACCTGAATTTCGATTTCGCGGTCGTTGAGCGTGCCTTCGCGCAGCAGCTTGCGGAATTTCTGGCGGGTCTCGGCGGAAGCGTTCTCGCCGACCAGGGCATCGATGACACGTTCCTCGGCGTTCAACTCGGCCTTCGCCGCGACTTGTTTGCGCATCCGCTCGCGCGTCATCGAAAGCGAAACCTCGACCAGGTCGCGGGCGATCTGTTCGACATCGCGCCCGACATAACCGACTTCCGTGAATTTCGTCGCCTCGACCTTGAGGAAAGGCGCGTGAGCGAGCTTCGCCAGCCGTCGCGCGATTTCGGTCTTGCCCACGCCGGTGGGGCCGATCATCAGGATATTCTTCGGCAGAACTTCTTCGCGCAGCTCGGGAGAGAGTTGAAGTCGGCGCCAACGGTTACGCAACGCGATGGCGACCGCACGCTTGGCGGCCTGTTGCCCGACAATGAACCGATCGAGTTCCGAGACGATTTCGCGTGGGCTGAACGAACTCACAGGCTCTCCACGACGACATTGACGTTGGTGTAGATGCAAATGCCGGCGGCGATGCCCATGGCCTTGCGGGCGATTGCCTCGGCGTCCAACCCATCGACGTCAATCAACGCACGCGCCGCGGCCAGTGCGAACGGACCGCCGGAACCCAGGCCGATCAGTCCATCCTCCGGCTCGAGCACGTCACCGGTGCCGGTCAAGATAAAGGAAGTGCCGGCATCGGCCACCGCCATCATCGCTTCCAGCCGCCGGAGATAGCGGTCCGTTCGCCAATCCTTAGCCAGCTCGACACAGGCGCGGGCTAGCTGGCCGCGTTGCTGGTCGAGCTTCGCTTCAAGCCGCTCGAACAGCGTGAGCGCATCGGCTGTCGCGCCGGCAAAGCCGGCGATGACCTTGCCGTCTGCCAGCCGCCTTACCTTGCGTGCGTTGGATTTGACGACGGTATTGCCAAACGTCACCTGGCCGTCGCCGGCGACGACAACGCGCCCGCCCTTGCGCACCGAGAGCACCGTCGTGCCATGCCAGCGACTTTCGCTCACCGATATCTCCTCCCCGACGCCCGCGGCGCAAGATGCGGTTTTCCCCTAGTACTCGCTCGTGAAGTTCCGCGCAACCGGCGCGGCATCCGCACGGGAGCTCACCCGAGAGGAGGCGGCGGTATACCGATTGGCTTGCGCGGGCGGCGTCTCTGAGCTTTGTTCGTCGGCCATGGCCCTAGCTCCCTCGACCGCCCGTTTCATTCTCGTCGCTTTTGCCCACCTGGCTTCCACGGCGGCGATGGTCGCACCGGCCATCGTCAACGGCTTCCCGCTGGTCTACGACGATACGGGCATCTACATCCACGGCGCGTTCACCCTGGAAGTGGCGCCGGAGCGGCCGATTTTCTATGGCCTCATGATCGCCGCGCTGCAACCCTCGGCGAGTTGGGGTTTGTGGCCGGTTGTTTTGGCGCAGGGTCTCTTCGCGACCTTCGTCGTGAGCGCCACATTCCGGCATAGCCGCGGCCCGAAGGCGACCGCGGGCGTCGTCGGCCTGGCCGCCGCGCTGACTCCGCTAACCGCGCTGCCCTGGCTGGCGAGCCAAATAACGCCGGATATTTTCGCGCCGATCCTCGTCCTTGCCCTATTCCTATTGGCCTGCGGCGAAGGCACGTTGACGGGCCGAACGCGCGCCGGCCTGTTCGCCCTCGCCGTTCTGTCGATGGCCTCGCATTTTTCGCACCTTTTCTTGGGCGTAGCATTGATTCTCATCGCCCTTGCCGCGAGAGGTTTCGGTGGTGGCCTGCTTTCGCTGAAGCTACCCGTGGCCGCCGTGGTGACGGCAATCGTCGGGGCCGGCGCCGTCAACCTCGCTTTGACGCGGGACGCCTTTTCCGGTCGCGGGGAGCCGATTTTCGTCCTGTCCCGTTTGGTCCAGGACGGCATCGTCCAGCGGTTCCTCCAGGAGACGTGCCCCTCGCCCGACTATCGTTTATGCGCCTTTCGCGACACGCTGCCGAAAACCGCCGACCAATTCCTGTGGACGGACACGCGCGCCTTGGATCGGATGGGCGGCTGGGGTCCGGTTGGGATCGACGAAGCCGGCCGGGTCATCGTCGAGACCTTGGTCCTGTATCCCGGGATGCATCTGCGCGCAGCGGCGGCGGCCATCTGGCGGCAATTTTTAGGGATCCGAACCGGCGAGGGCCTCTCGCCCAATTTCGGCCCAACCCGCGCCTATCTGGAGACACATTTGCCGGGGGAAGTTCCGGCCTTCGAGAACTCACTTCAACAGCAAGGCCGGTTGGATTTTCTCACCCTGAATCTGGTTCACATCCCGGCCGGCGTCGTGGGCCAGATTTTCCTCATCCTAGCCCTGATCTTCGCTCGAGACACGGCGGGCCGCGGGCTGACGACACTCTTTGACTTTGTCGCCGCGGGGCTGGTCGCCAACGCGACTATCTGCGGGATCTTGTCGAACCCGAACGACCGTTACCAATCACGTATGATTTGGCTCGTCGCTCTCGCCGTTGCCCTGGCGATTGTTGGCGGACCGCGCGGACGTCAGGCTGATAGGTCGAAGAACATGCCCGTCAAATAAGACGAATCGATCTTGTTTTCCAGGGCGTAGAGCGTGGCGTCGTTTTGCAGCCGGGCCTTACGAATCTGGGCCTGACCAAGCTACTTTTCTTCCAGCCGGATTTTCGCCACTTCCTGCTCCGCGCGGGTCACCCGACCGTCAAGCTGTTTGATCGCGCCCTTGACCAGATTCGTATTCTTCCGTTGGGAGTAGTCGGTTGGGCTCAATTTCGCGAAGGCCGCGTCAATGGCTGCGGCGGCGGCATCGCGGTCGGCCTGCGTGGCAAACCCGTTGTATCCGGTCGCGTCGAGAACCAGGCTGCCATCCCGGCGCAACTCGGCGAAATGCCGCCCGGTGTTAACCAGACCGTCGACGACGTAGTTAAATCCATTGAGCTTGGTTTCAATTTCGGAGCGCTTGAGGTTGAAATCCGCGGTTTTGGTGTCGCGGATGAACCCCTTGAGTTCATTGAACATTTTCTTGAGGTCGACGACGCTCTTCATGTTCGCTTCGAGTTTTCCCTGAATCGCCAGGAAGTTCGAGCGCCGTTTGTTAAGCTTGATGAGTTGTGAATCTTGAAAAGCGGTTGATGCCCGCTGGCTCTGTTCGGTGTTGATCTTGTTGATCTTGTTGATCTTCTTCGTAAGATCCGCGTCCGGGCGCTTCTTTAGCTGCGCCAAGGCAGAATCAAAGCCCGAGTTCAGATCGCTTCCCGAGAACAGGGTGACGGCCGCCATGCTTTCCCCGCTTGACCGGGCGCTTCTGCCCACTGACGACGGGCACTATCCTACCACCATCCCGGTCGGAACGGCAAACCACCGCTCACGACACTATCATCGCCCGGGAGGTGTAAATTTTCAGTAAAGGCCGCTACGGCGCGCGCGTCGGCCGCGGGATAGGATTGGCACTGATCCGACGTTCCTGATAAAAACCGGCCACCATCATCAAAGCTTCGAGGACGCGATGCGACAGGCTCGGGTCGAGCGCCTGACCAAAGAGACCCGCGTTACGGCGGTCATCAACATCGATGGCGCCGGCGTCTATGACGTGAAGACCGGCATCGGTTTTCTCGACCACATGATGGAGCAACTTTCCCGCCACAGCCTCATCGATTTGACGCTGCGCGCGGAAGGCGACCTCCACATCGATTTTCACCACACGACCGAGGATACCGGTATCGTTGTTGGCGAAGCGATCGCGAAGGCCATCGGCGATCGCCGCGGCATCATGCGGTATGGCGATGCGCTTATTCCCATGGACGAGACGCTGACCCGCATCGCGCTGGACGCCTCCAACCGGCCCTACCTTATTTGGAAGGTGAATTTCAGCCGCCCGAAACTCGGCGAGATGGACACCGAATTGTTCAAGGAATGGTTTCAGGCTTTCGCCCAGGCAGCCGGCGTGACGCTGCACATCGAAACCCTGTATGGCGAGAACAACCACCACATCGTGGAGTCCTGTTACAAGGGCCTGGCGCGCGCCCTTCGGCAAGCGCTGGCGATCGACCCGCGCAAGGCGGACGCCGTGCCCTCGACCAAGGGCACGCTCGGCGGCACGCTGCCCGCCTGACCGCCGGTCTTTCGCGCGATGCGCCTTTACAGCATTCACCTGCCGCCGGCCTGGATCGGCGATCGTGCGCCCGTCGCAATCCGCGAGGGGTTTTGCTGGCCCGCTTTCTTTTTCACCTTTCTTTGGGCCATGGTGCACCGGCTGTGGTGGGCCGCCATCGGTATCTTCACCGCGGCGGCGGCCTTGGGTGCCGCGGGTGAACTGGCCGGCATCGATCCGGTGAGCCAGACCGCGGTCAGTCTGGCCTTTGCCCTGGGCATGGGTTGGGAGGCCAACGACCTCCGCCGTCGTGGGCTCGAGCGCGCGGGTTTTGCCCCGGAAGGCGTCGTGGCGGCCGAAGACACAGAAGTCGCCGCTCTGCGCTTCCTGTCGCGGCAGGCCGGCTGATCCGCCCAAGGCCGTCATGCCCCAAGTGGCGATCATCGACTATGGTTCGGGCAATCTTCGTTCCGCGGCCAAGGCCTTCGAGCGCGCCCTCGATGGCAAGGGCGAGGTGGCGGTAACTGCCGCGGCGGCGGCACTCGCCGGCGCGACCCATATCGTTCTGCCCGGGGTTGGCGCCTTCGCCGATTGTCTGCGCGGCGTGACGGCGCTACCCGGCATGGTGGACGCCTTGCGCCGCGAGGCACTCGAAGGCGGGAAGCCTTTTCTCGGGATCTGCGTCGGCATGCAACTCCTGGCCGATCGCGGCTTCGAACACGGCGACCATGCCGGACTTGGCTGGATCGCGGGCGAGGTCAGGCGCCTCGAACCGCGCGACCCCACACTCAAAGTGCCGCATATGGGTTGGAACGAGGTCTCGACCACCGCCCCGCACCCTTTGTTCGAGGGTCTGTCGAACGCGCATTTCTATTTCGTGCACAGCTATCACTTCGTGCCCAACGCCGCGGCAGCGCCCTTGGCCACCACCGATTACGGCGGCGACATCGCCGCGGCGGTCGGACGGGACAATCTCGTCGGCACCCAGTTCCACCCGGAAAAGAGCCAGAGCGCCGGGCTTCGGCTGCTCGCCAATTTCCTCCGCTGGCGCCCGTGATCCTGTTTCCGGCCATCGACCTTAAGGGCGGCGCCTGCGTGCGGCTTCAGCAAGGCGACATGAACCGCGCCACGGTCTTCAACGATGATCCCGCCGCACAGGCCCGCGCCTTTGTCGACGCGGGCTGCGATTGGATTCATGTGGTCGATCTCGACGGCGCGATCGCCGGGCAGGCGACAAATGGCGCGGCGGTTGAAGCCATCCTGGGCGCGGTGAACGTCAAGGTGCAGCTCGGCGGCGGCATTCGCAGCCGCGCCGGCATCGAGGCTTGGCTCACGCGCGGCGTGGCCCGCGTCATCCTCGGCACGGCCGCTCTCCGCGACCCCGAACTCGTGCGGTCGGCCTGCCGCGCCCATCCCGGCCGCGTTGCCGTTGGCATCGATGCCCGCGGCGGCTATGCGGCGGTGGATGGCTGGACGGAGACCTCGCCGATGTCGGCGCTCGATTTGGCCCGCCGTTTCGCCGATGTCGGTGTCTCGGCGATCATTCACACCGACATCGAGCGCGACGGCGTGCTCGGCGGCCCCAATCTCGAGGCCAGCCTCGCGCTTTCCCGCGCCGTGCAGATCCCGGTCATCGTCTCCGGCGGCGTGTCGTCGCTGGCCGATCTTGCGTCGATTAAGGCCAGCGGCGAGAGACGCCTGCTTGGCGCCATCGTTGGCCGCGCGCTTTATGACGGCCGTATCGATCTGGCCGCGGCAATCGACTTGTTCCAGCGCGAAACGGCCGCGCCGTGCTGAAAATCCGATTGATCCCCTGTCTCGACGTGAAGGGCGGTCGCGTCGTCAAGGGCGTGCGGTTCGTCGACCTCAAGGACGCCGGCGACCCGGCAGAACAGGCCCGCCTCTACGACGCGGCCGGAGCGGACGAGCTGTGTTTCCTCGACATCGCCGCAAGCCACGAAGCCCGCGACATCCTTCTCGATGCCGTCAGCCGCACGGCCGAGCAATGTTTCATGCCGCTCACCGTGGGCGGCGGCGTTCGTACGCTCGAGGATATCCGGCGGCTGCTCCTGGCCGGAGCGGATAAGGTCTCGATCAACACCGAGGCCGTGCGTCGTCCGGAATTCGTTTCTGAAGCAGCGGAGAAATTCGGCAGCCAATGCATCACGATCGCCATTGATGCCCGCCGGACGCCGACGGGTTTCGGCGTCTACACCCATGGCGGCCGCAACGCCGCCGGATTGGACGCAATCGCCTGGGCTCAACGCATGGCCGCACTTGGCGCCGGCGAAATTCTTTTGACGTCCATGGACCGAGACGGGACGAAGCTCGGCTTCGACCTCGATTTGACGCGCGCGGTCGTCGACACGGTGCGGATCCCGGTAATCGCCTCCGGCGGCGTCGGCGCGCTCGACCATCTGGTCGATGGAGCAAGGCTAGGGCATGCCCAGGCCGTACTCGCGGCTTCCATCTTCCATTTTGGCGAACACACGATCGCCGAAGCTAAAAACCACATGAAAGCGGCCGGCATCGCCATACGTCAAACGCCGACGCCGTGATAGAGTTGCAGCACGATTATCGGAGCTCAGGGGGAATGACCGACACTTCCAAAGACCCCGCCGTCCTCGACCGCCTCTTTGCGGTCATCGAATCGCGCCGCGGCGCCGACCCGAACCTGTCCAATACCGCTCGCCTTTTCGCCAAGGGCACGCACAAGATCGCTCAGAAAGTCGGCGAAGAGGCCGTCGAGGTCGTCATCGAGGCGGTGCGCGGCCGTCGCGAAAAGCTCGTCGGCGAATCCGCCGACCTCATGTACCACCTGCTGGTGCTGTGGGCCGATGCCGGGATCAAGCCATCGGATGTCTGGGCCGAAATCGCCGGCCGCGAAGGCATGTCCGGCATCATCGAGATGGCCGCCCGCGAGCAAAGTTGAGGATCCACCCCCATGGTCTATGACCCGAGCAACGTTTTTGCCCGCATTCTGCGCGGCGAAATCCCCTGCAAGAAAGTGTGCGAGGACGATCACGCCCTGGCCTTCCACGATATCAACCCACAGGCGCCGGTGCACGTGCTGGTCATCCCCAAGGGCGCCTATGTGTCGATGGACGATTTCCACGACAAAGCGAGTCCCGCAGAAATCGCCGGCCTCTTTCGCGCGGTTGGTGCCGTGGCCCGATTGCTGAAGTTGGGAGAAAGCGGCTATCGCTTCCTGGCCAATGCCGGGCGCGACGGCAACCAGGAAGTCCCGCACTTTCATGTCCACATCTTCGGCGGCCGAGCGCTTGGCCGAATGATCGCCGGGGCGGCGACCGGGATGTCGAGAAGCGCGCCCGAGCCAAGAACGACGACCTGACCGCCCGGCGCTGCCGTCGATGCCGCGCGAGCAGCGCGATTTGCTCATGCACGTAACCGGCGCTTCGGGCATGGGCGGTCGCGCGCTCGAAAAAATAGGCCCGCGCCTCGACGATCGCGGTCGGGCTCGGTCCGCTAGGTCTTGCGCGCCGGTTCTTTCCGTTCCTGGTAAAGGTTCATGATGGCCGCCGCGGTTTCCTCGATCGATCGCCGGGTAACGTCGATGACTGGCCATCCGTGTTGTGAGTAGAGACGGCGGGCCGCCGCGATCTCTTCCTTCACGGCCTGTAGGTCGGTGTATTGCGAGTCTTCGGCTTCGTTCAGCATGTGTAGGCGGTTGCGCCGGATCTGAATGAGCTGGTTGGCGTCCTTGGTTAGCCCGACGATCAGCGCCTTGTTCGTTGTTAGATTGGGGGGCAATGGACAGCCGGGCACGAAGGGAACATTCGCCGCTTTCACGCCGCGATTGGCCAAATAGATGCAGGTCGGCGTCTTCGACGTGCGCGACACGCCGACGACGACGATGTCGGCCTGATCGAGGTCCCAATTGGATTGGCCATCGTCGTGTGCCAGGACGTAGTTCATGGCCTCGATACGGGCAAAATACTCCGCGCCCAGTTCATGTTGGCGTCCCGGCAAGCCTTGCGCCTTTTCCCCGAGATGGCTGGACAGGGCGGCGAGCACGGGGTCGAGGGCCGATATGCTGGGAACGCCCAGGGCGCGGCAGCCTTCGACGAGTGTTTGCCGCAGAGCCACATCGACGAGTGTGAACAGCACGATCCCCGGATTGGCTTCGATGCCCGCGAGGACCTTTTCAAGCTGGGGTTTTCCGCGAACCATCGACCAGACATGTTCGGCGGCCTGTATCTTCTCGAACTGGGCCACACAGGCTCGCGCGAGCGCATGAATTGTCTCCCCGGTGGAATCGGAAACGAGGTGAAGATGAAAGGTTTTCATCCGGTCTGCTCTCTGTATGGAATTGGGCGGTCGGGGATAAGTGAGGTGTTTTCCACAACATCGTCATAAGGCTGCACGTATTGCCGTTTAACGTCCACCCCGCTGAAGGCTGTGCATCGAGATATCCCCCGGCCCTTGGACATGTGGAGGGTTTCGCGCGCTTGGATCACCTACCCCCGTGATCCGCATCATTATGGTGTCGCTACGCGCAGCCGATAGCCGGGCTTTCAGGACTATTTGCTGACATGATACACATTCCCCTCGCTAGCGGATCAATCAGGTAGCTACCTGCGGATCGTTTGGGGTCGGCATTCAATCCCCATGACTCTCGCGCCAACTACAACCTCAACCTAAGAAGATTAGATTCTTAACATAAGAGAGATAACGAACTTCCCCATGAAGCCTGCACCGATCCCGCCGCCGCCAAAGCGCAAGCCGTTGCTTGCCGTTCTTGGCGGTGAAACCCTGACGCCGCCGCCGATCTGGCTAATGCGGCAGGCAGGCCGCTATTTGCCGGAATATCGAGCCACGCGGGCGAAGGCGCCGAACTTCCTGTCGGTGTGTTTCAATCCCGATCTTGCCAGCGAAATCACGCTGCAGCCGATCAAACGGTTTGGATTCGACGCCGCCATTCTCTTTTCCGACATTCTCGTCATCCCCCACGCGCTTGGGCGCAGTGTTGAATTTC
>CAMDDQ010000027.1 GCA_945892765.1 Asaia bogorensis | reverse complement strand
CGGACCAGCAGGCCCTGGCTGTAGCTTAAATTACCGCAAAACCTGTCCTGCGAATGGGGAGTACCTCAAAGGTCAGCTGTTCCAGCTCGGCAACGCCGACATGATGTTCGTCTGCAAGAACGCCAATGTTGAGGACATCGAAGAGGCCGTCCAAAAGCTGGGTGTGCTTTTCAGCGACGATCCGCTTTTTGAAGGCGACGACGCGGTCGCCAGAGCCAACCTCTGTACTTGGTGCGACATCGAAGAACAGTATGACGAGTTAAAGCAAGCCGTCGATCGTTTGGCCGCGGATGAGGAGCGGCGCCGAAACCAACAGCAGGTTGGTCTGAAACGCGCCAAGACCGGCGCCATGCTCGAGCCGATCGAGCTGGACCGCATCGAGAAGACGATCGCTCGAGCCGACCTTTCCAATCTGATGCGCCGGCAGCCGGTTTGCGCCATTCAGGCCGGCGCTCCGCCGCAAATGGTGTTCACCGAGCTGTTTATTTCGATCCAGGACATGCAGCGTGCGCTCGCGCCGAACGTCAACATCGCCTCCAGCCGTTGGCTGTTCCAGCACCTCACCGAATTTCTCGATCGACGCATGCTGGCGCTCCTGCGCAACTATGAAGACACCTCGATATCGACCCATTTCAGCTTGAACCTGAATGTGGCAACCTTGTTGACCCAGGATTTTCTGGGTTTCGATTCGGGGCTGAAGGCCGGCGCCCGCGGAACCGTGGTCATCGAGATGTCGATGGTCGACGTCTTCGCGGATCTGGGCTCGTTTGTGTTCGCCCGCGATTTCGTGCGCGAACGCGGCTACCGGCTTTGCCTCGATGGGCTGACGCACATGGTCCTACCCTATATCGACCGCGACCGCCTGGGCATCGACTTGATCAAGCTGCAATGGTCGCCGGAAATGGCCGAGGATCCCGGCGGAAAGAGGCGCGAAGATCTGGCCGCCCAGGTTAAGCGGCTGGGGCCGGCGCGCACCATCATGTCGCGATGCGACAGCCCGGATGCCATCGAAGTCGGACATTCGATCGGAATCAATTATTTCCAAGGGCGTCATATCGACGCCGTGATCGCCGAGGAAAAAGCCAAGAGCTCGTCCAGCATGACGATGAAACAGGCGCTGGGCAAACCGGGCGTACGCTGAGTCTTTGGCCTAAACTCGGGCAGCGGAAGTTATCCGCGGAGCGACAGCTAAGGACTTCAGCCCTGTTCCCGGGGCGCGTGTTTCGCCAGGATGCGCTGCAACGTGCGGCGATGCATGTTAAGGCGCCGCGCAGTCTCGGACACATTGCGCCCGCATTGCTCGAACACCCGCAATATGTGTTCCCACCGCACGCGGTCCGCAGTCATTGGTTGCTCGGGTGGCAAGGGCAATGACCGGTCTTCCGACAATAAGGCTTGTGCGATTGCGTCAGCGTCGGCTGGCTTGGGAAGATAGTCCACCGCGCCGGCTTTGATGGCGGCGACGGCCGTGGCGATATTTCCATATCCAGTCAACATGACGATGCGCGCATCTGGGCGCCGTTCGCGGAGCGCGGACACGACATCGAGTCCGCTGCCGTCTTCCAGCTTTAGATCAATCACGGCATAGGGCGGTGTCACGCGTTTCGCGGCCGCGATTCCGGCGGCCACGCTGTCGGCGGGTGTAACCACGAAACCGCGGCGTTTCATGGCCTGCGCCAGCCGGATTCGTAACGGTTCGTCGTCATCAACCAGCAACAATCGTCGATCGCCTTCTGCCGTGGGGGCGATCTCTACCGTGGTCAATGGGCATCCTCCGGCCGGGACAAGACGTCGGCGTGCGGCCACCTCACAGTGGCTTCGGCGCCGCCACTCGCGCGATTGCCGAACGTCACCGTTGCGCCGGTCCTCTCCAACAAATTCTTGGCGATGAATATGCCAAGGCCCATATGCATGCCCTCGGCGCTGCGGCTCGAAATGTATGGCTCGCCGATCCGGTCCAGGACGCCGGGGTCGAATCCGGGTCCGTCATCGGCAATAATGACCGCGATTCCACGGCCCCATTCCGACCGTATCGTTACGCGGCCGCTCGCGAACTGCACGGCGTTTTCGATCAGGCTGCCCAGGCCGTGCAAGACTTCGGGGCTACGCTCCACAACGGGTTCGGCTTCACGCGGCTGGTGGCCTGCGCTGGGGCCTTTGCGAAACTCGGTCGTGATACGGCCGCTGCGATGTGGCGCCGCCGCCTCTTCAACGAGGGCCCCGATGGGCAAGTTCGAAAAAGGCGGCTGCTCCCCGGGTTCGGGACGTGCTGCGAGCCGGGCCAGAATGTCCCGGCAACGTTCGGTTTGGCTCAACAGGAGCGCGGCATCCTCCGCCAGGAAACTGTCCGCCGGCAAATCCCGCGCGAGATCCTTCGCCACGACCGCAATTGTCGCCAAGGGGCTCCCCAATTCGTGTGCCGCCGCGGCGGCGAGCGCGCCCAGAGCGGACAAACGTTGCTCCCGCGCGAGAGCCATATGGGTTGCGGCCAAGGCATCGGACATCCGGCGCGCTTCCTCGGCCACGCTGCTTGCGTAGACCGTCATGAAAATGGCGCCGACAACGAGGGCGGCCCATATCCCGATCTCATATTCCAGGGGCAGGGCGACGCCACCGTCAACCCAGGCCAACGGGCGGCGCCACAAGGCCAGAATCGATACACTGGCGATGAATAGTCCGAATAGAAAGGCCGTGCTGCGGCGTGACAAGATCGTGGCGGAAATCGTCACCGGCGCCAATGCAAGCAGGGCAAACGGATTGGTGAGGCCGCCGGTCAGATGTAGCAGGCCCGTCAACTGGATAAGGTCATAACCCAGATAGAGCGCCGCTTCATTGTCGGTAAGCCGGCTGGCCGAGGACGAGCCCCAGGCGCTCGCCAGATTAACGATAACGGAAGCAACGATGGCCGCCAGCGCGGCATTTATCGGCAGGTTGATGCCCAGCCCGACCTGGGCAATGACCAACGCCGACAATTGTCCGGCGATCGCGACCCAGCGAAGGCAGATTAACGTACGGGCGCGGACGGGGCCGCCGGCTCCGGCACCGCCCATAATCGGCCGCGTTTCCGACATCTGAACCCTCCTGGCAGGGGAGCCCGGTCACCCGGCGGGGCGGCGTGGCCTTCCCCTAGCCTACTGTGAAGTTTTGGCCCATATAGACGGGATGTCAGGTTCTGTCATCAAAGTGCGCGGTCTGACCAAGAGATTTGGCTCGGTAGCGGCGGTCGATGGCGTCGATTTCGATATCCCCGGCGGCTCCACTGTTGCTCTGTTGGGCGGCAACGGCGCCGGTAAGACGACGACGCTGTCCATGCTGCTTGGACTGCTGCTGCCCAGCGCCGGGACAATCGAGGTGCTCGGCGCGGACATGTTGCGCCATCGTCACCGTGTCCTGCCGCACATGAATTTTTCGTCGCCTTATGCCGACCTGCCGCACCGCTTGACCGTCGAGCAAAATCTCATGGTCTATGGCTGGCTCTACGGCGTCGCCCGGCCCCGGGCGCGGCTGCGGGAAGTCGCAGCCGACCTCGCCATTGATTCGCTGCTGAAGCGGGAGACCGGAGACCTGTCATCGGGCCAGAAGACCCGCGTCGCCCTCGCGAAGGCATTGCTCAATCGTCCCCAACTTCTGCTTCTCGACGAGCCGACCGCATCGCTCGATCCCGACACCGCCGATTGGGTCCGCACCTATCTTCAGGACTATCAACGCCGCGCCGGCGCAACGATCCTGCTCGCGTCGCACAACATGGGCGAGGTCGAGCGGATGTGCGGAGGCATCCTGATGATGAAGGAAGGGCGGATTGTCGACCGTGGATCGCCCGCCGAACTGATTTCGCGATACGGCCGCCAAAACATGGAAGAAGTTTTTCTTGATATTGCGCGTCAACCGTCCGCCGCCGCGGTCGCGCAATGACGGCGTTGCCCGTGCTCTCACCCGCCGCCGCCGCTGCGTTCTCGGCGCAACGGGTTGCCGCCTTGGTGCTCCGCCATCTCTATTTGCTGCGAGGATCGTGGACACGAATTCTCGAGCTGGCCTATTGGCCGACGATGCAGATGATTCTTTGGGGATTCATCAGCCAGTTTTTCGTCACCAACAGCACGTGGGTAGCGCAAGCCGCTGGAGTGTTGATCGCCGCCGTCCTGTTGTGGGACGTGGTTTTCCGCGGCCAACTTGGGGTCTCCATTAGCTTTCTCGAGGAACTGTGGTCGCGCAATCTGGCGAGCCTTTTCGTTAGCCCGCTACGCCCCTATGAGATGGTCTTGGGATTGTTGGTGATGAGCACGATACGCACTTTGATCGGCGTGGTGCCGCCCGCGTTGCTGGCCATTCCCATGTACCACTACTCCGTCTTTTCGATGGGCCTGCCCTTGCTCGCTTTTTTCGTCAATCTGCTGATGATGGGCTGGGGCATGGGCCTGTTAATTTCGGGGTTGGTGATGCGCCACGGGCTCGCGGCGGAAAGCCTCGCCTGGGTCGCGGTCTTCGCTTTGGCGCCGCTCAGCGGCATCTATTACCCGATTTCAGTGCTGCCGCCTTGGCTGCAGTACGTCGCCTGGGCGTTGCCATCCAGCCACGTCTTCGAGGGCATGCGGGCAGTCATGTTCGAGGGCGTTTTTCGCTACGACCTCCTGGCGATGGCGGTCTTACTCAACTTATTCTACATCGCCCTCGGCGCCGGGGCGTTTCTCTATGCCTTCCGGCTCGCCCGCATCCGCGGCCTGTTACTGAAGAGTGGCGAATAGACTCCGGTTTCCTTAGGGAAGCAGCAACGTGGATCCGGTGGTCTTGCGAGCCTCAAGATCGCGATGGGCGCGGGCGGCATCCTTCAGCGGATAGGTCTGGTTGGTTTCGATGCGGACCGCGCCACTGCCGACGACGCTGAATAACTCACTAGCGGTCGCCACCAAATCGGCACGCTGGGCGACATAGCTCATCAATGTCGGGCGGGTCAAGTACAACGACCCCTTTTGCGCAAGAAGGGCCGGTTCGAATGCCGGCGCGGGACCGGAGGCGTTGCCGAAACTGACCATGAGGCCGAGTGGACGAAGGCAATCCAGCGAACCCATGAATGTGTCCTTGCCCACCGCATCGTAGACCACCGCAACGCCGGCGCCATCGGTGATGGCGCGCACCCGTTCGACGAAATTCTCGCGGGAATAGACGATCGGATGCGCGCACCCATGGGCCTTGGCGAGTTCCGCCTTTGCGTCGCTGCCGACCGTTCCGATCACGATGGCGCCGAGATGCCGCGCCCATTGGCAAAGGATGAGCCCAACGCCGCCCGCCGCTGCGTGCACCAGGATGGCATCGCCCTTTTTCACGGGATAGGTTCGCCGCAGCAAGTATTGAGCGGTCATGCCCTTTAGCATCATCGACGCGGCTTGATGGTCTGTGATGCTCGCCGGCAGACACACGAGGCGATCGGCGGGAATAAGGCGCTCCTCGCAATACGATCCCATCGGCTGGGCGTAGGCCACACGGTCGCCCGGGGTGAATCCGGTGACGCCATCACCGAAGCCTTCTACGATTCCCGCGGCCTCCATCCCGATCACCGCCGGCAAAGAGGGAAGAGGATACAGACCGGTGCGGTGATAGACATCGATGTAGTTGAGGCCGATCGCCATGTGCCGGACATGGACCTGGCCGGCCGCGGGCTTCTCCAGCGTGACCGACTCCCATTTCAGTACTTCCGGGCCGCCGTGGCTGTGGATGCGGATGGCTTTCGGCATTTGATCGGACCAGTCTCGGTTGGAAGAATTGGGCGCTGCACGGGATGGCGCCAAGTTTCGGCGGCGACGATAGCGCGGCTGCCGCGCCCTGTCAGCGGACTAACGTCGAACCAGCGCCTCCAACAGCGCCTTCGGCTCCGTATGGGGCGGCGAGCAGCTCGGTCCACGGCAGACATAGGCCGTTGGTTGTCCGCCGATCGGGTCTTTGCCGGTGGCGGGGTGGCTTTGCGGCAGCGACATCCCCTGCGCCACGACTTGCAAGACGCGGTCCGGGAGTGCCGCGTCGTGGACGGCGGCCATCAAGGCTTTCGTTCCAGCGTCGGCTCGATCCCCAATGATGACGATCTGAACCGCGCCATTCAGAATCTCGGCGGCGTTCAGCAATGTCGGATAGGCGAAAGGATTGCGCGCGGCTTCTCCGGCGAAGGCGGCGAGCGTCGCCGTGGCGCGGGCGCGATAAGCGTCCTTTCCCGTCAGGTAGAAAAGGCGGGCCAATACGCCGACGAGCGTCGCGTTGCCGGGAGGCACTGCATTGTCGGTGGCGGATTTCGTTCGGGCGATGACGTCATCGGCGTCGTCGGCAGTAAAGAAATACCCACCCAAATCATGGTCCCAATAATGGCGGTCGGCCGTCGCCACCAGAGTCTCGGCGCGTTGGATGAACGTGCTGTCACCCGAGGCCTCGAACAAAGCCAAGGCGGCGCGCGCGAGGTCGGCATAATCGTTGAGAATCGCCGGATGGTTAAGCCGACCGCTTCGGAAGGCGTGGCGCAGGCGGCCGTCCGGTCCGGTCATCGTATCGGCGACGAAGGAAAAGGCCGTCCGCGCCGCCGCGGTCCAGGTGTCATTGCTGAACACGGCACCGGCATTGGCGAGTGCGGCGATCATCAGTCCGTTCCAATCGGCGAGGACCTTGTCGTCGCGCTCGGGTCGCTCGCGCATTGCGCGTTCGGCGAGCAGAACGGTGCGGCACCGCGCCAGGCGCGCCTCGCGGCCCGAATCGCCGAGCAACATGCGGCGGCTGCGGTTGAGAATGGTATGCCCCTCCCAATTGCCATCGGAGGTCACGTCGTAGGCATCTTTGAAAAAGGCCGCATCGCCGCCCAGCAGGCGGTCGATGTCGGTCTCCGTCCAGACGTAGAATTTGCCCTCCTCACCGTCGCTGTCGGCATCCAGCGAGGCGGCGAAGGCCTTACCCTCGGCGATCATTTCGCGCAGGAGCCAATTCACCGTTTCTTCGATGCGCGCGCTATAGAGCGGATTCTTGGTTTCCTGCCAAACCAGGGTCAGGAGGTCGACAAGCTGGGCGTTGTCATAAAGCATCTTCTCGAAATGTGGGACCAGCCAGCGGTCGTCGGTGGCATACCGTGCGAAGCCGCCACCCAGATGGTCGTAGATGCCGCCCTGGCTCATGCGGTCGAGGGTCAGCGTAACCGCCGATTTGTATTGGACGTCGCCGGTCCGCCGATAGGCTCGCCACAAAAGCTGGAACAGGGACGGCTGGGGAAATTTGGGTGCGCCGCCCATCCCGCCATGGGTAAAATCGATTCCCTGAAGCAGCCGGCGCGCGGCTTCGTCCATGGTCGCCGTCGTGACATCGCCGCCGGCCCGCGGCCGCGACATTTCCGCGAGCGCGGAGGCAAGCGCATCCACATTCTTCAGGATCGCTTCGCGCCGCGTCCGGTAGGCCTCCGACAGGCTGGTGAGCACGTCGCGAAAGGCCGGCCGGCCGTATCGGGGTTCCTTGGGAAAATAGGTGCCGCCCCAGAACGGCTCACCTCGCGGCGTCAGGAACATCGTAAGGGGCCAACCGCCCTGCTCTCCGAGAAGTGCCAGGGCCGATTGGTAAATGGCGTCGAGATCGGGCCGCTCCTCCCGATCCACCTTAATGTTGACGAACAGCTGGTTCATGACCGCGGCCGTCGCTTCATCCTCGAAGCTTTCATGTGCCATGACGTGGCACCAGTGGCAGGCGGCGTAGCCGATCGAGAGCAAAATTGGCCGGTCTTGGCTTTGCGCTAGCGCGAGCGTCTCCGTCGACCAGGCCTGCCAATGAACGGGATTGTCACGATGCTGCAAGAGATAGGGGCTGGTCTCAAGGCCGAGAAGATTGCCCTGCGATTGCGCGTTGTTCATCGATGCCCGTCTTGAATAGCTTGGCGTCGCCCGTTGCACGCGCCCGACCCATATCATAGTTTTGCGAAGGTGAGGGTGCTGGGGGCGGTGATATGGGGCAGGAAGTTCGCTGCGTCGGCCGTATGGGACGAGAGGCCGGGGAAGGTCGCGCCTATCTGGGGTCGGACCGCGTCACCTTTCGCGGCGCTTTCCGGCTCGACCTTCCGTTCACGGAAATTCGCGCGATCGAGGCCAAAGCAGGCGCCCTGGCCTTGTCCTTCGCCGGCGGTAAGGCCGTTTTCGATCTTGGCGAGGTGGCGGCTAAATGGGCGGAGAAGATCCGCAACCCCAAGAGCCTGCTGGATAAATTGGGCGTGACGCCGCAGTCTCGGTTGTGTGTCATTGGCGTCGATGACAAGGGCTTTCTCGCCGACCTGACGCGGCGGGTGGGGCCGTTTCGCTTGGGCCGGCCGAGCGGGAACGAGGACATCATCTTTCTCGCCGCGGATACGGAAGCCGAACTCGGCCGGCTCGATGCGCTGAAGGTCCGTCTGTCGGCCGATGGCGCCCTTTGGGTTGTCTCGAAAAAGGGAAAGTCCGCGACGATCAAGGATGTGCAGGTCATGGCGTGCGCGAAGGCGGCGGGATTTGTCGACACCAAGGTCGCGAGCTTCTCGGCGACCCACACCGCGTTCAAGCTGGTTATCCCCAGGGCCGCGCGGTAGCGGTCCTAGGTCTCACCAATCCGTCAGTTGACGGCGCCTTCCGATCCCACCTAGTGTTGGCCTATTGTTGTTGATAAGTAACAAACATGGATCGAAAGGGAGGCGCAAATGCGTAGAATCGTCGAGGGGTTTGTAGCGCTGTCCGGCGCGGCGATGCTGGCTGCCTCGTTCGGCGGCGATGCCGTCGCTCAGGCCTGGGAGCCGACCCGGCCGGTCCAATTCATCGTGCCGGCGGGTACCGGGGGCGGCGCCGATTTGATGGCGCGCGTCATTCAGGGGACCATCGCCAAGAACAACCTGATGAAACAGCCGATGCAGGTCGTCAACAAAGCCGGCGGCTCCGGCGGCGAAGGGTTCCTCGATGTGAAGGACTCCAAAGCTGACCCGCACAAGCTGATCATCACGCTGTCGAGTCTGTTCACGACACCGTTGGCGACGGGCATACCGTTCAATTGGAAGGACCTCACGCCGGTGGCGATGCTGGCGCTCGATGAGTTCGTCTTGTGGGTCAACGCCGACGCTCCCTACAAGACCACCGGGGAATATCTCGCCGCCATCAAGGCCGGCGGCCCGAACAAGTTCAAAATGGGCGGCACCGGGGCCAAGCAGGAAGACCAGATCATCACCGTGGCCGTCGAAAAGGCTGCCGGCCAGAAACTGATCTATGTGCCTTTCGCTGGCGGTGGTCAGGTCGCGACCGAGCTGGTGGGCAAACATGTCGATTCGACCGTCAACAATCCGAACGAAGCGGTTTCCCACTGGAAGGCGGGCACCTTGCGGCCGCTTTGCGTCTTCGACAGCAAACGCCTGCCGATCACCGAGAAGGTGACCGCAACGATGGCCTGGAGCGACATTCCAACCTGTAAGGAATCCGGCCTCAACGTGGAATATGTGATGCTGCGCGGCGTCTTTACCTCGCCCGGTGTTCCCCAGGCAGCAGTCGACTATTATGTCGGCCTGATGCGTAAGGTGCGGGAAACTCCGGAATGGCTGGACCTTATGAAGAGCGGCGCCTTCAACACCACGTTCATGATCGGCGATGAGTACAGGAACTGGGTGTCGCGCGAAGAAACCGTTCACTTCAACCTCATGAAAGAGGCAGGGTTCCTCGCAAACTAATCATTGGGACAAGGGCCGCCTTCGGCGGCCGCCCTTTCGGGCATGCTGCGGTTGAGGGAGAGACACACGTGACCGAAAATACGCCCTCGGCTGCGCGGGGATCGTCTATGCGTGTTGCGGAGTTGATCGTCGCCGCCTTCCTGATCGCCATCGGCGCGGTCGTCATGTGGGACAGCGTGCGGATTGGTGCGGGATGGGCGTCGGACGGCCCGAGATCGGGTTACTTCCCCTTTTATGTGAGCCTCGGCCTCATTCTTTCCAGTCTAGTCGTTTTCGTGCAGGCCGCGATCGGCAACGATCGCCGGGTCTTTGTGGAGCGGCGCCAATTCGGTCCGGTGCTGTCCGTTTTTATTCCCACCACGATCTTCGTCCTCGTCATTCCTTGGATTGGGATTTATTTCGCCACCGCCATCTTCATCGCTTATTTCATGTGGTGGATCGGCGGCTATCGCGACTGGACGATACTCCCCGTCGCGGTGGGTGTGCCGTTGGCCACGTTTTGTGTCTTTGAAATCTGGTTCCTGGTGCCTCTGCCGAAGGGACCGATCGAAACGATGCTCGGCTACTGAGCCAAAAAACGGCATCGTCCATGGATGAAATTTCATCGCTTCTTGGCGGCTTCGCCACCGTCCTCCAGCCCTACAACCTTGTCCTCATGGTGGTGGGGATCGTGTTGGGCGTCATCATCGGCGTCCTGCCCGGCCTCGGCGGCGCCAACGGCGTGGCGATCCTGTTGCCGCTCACCTTCTCGATGTCGCCGACTTCGGCGATCATCATGTTGTCCTGCATCTATTGGGGGGCGCTGTTTGGTGGCGCCATCACGTCGATTCTATTCAACATACCGGGTGAACCTTGGTCGGTGGCCACGACTTTCGACGGCTACCCCATGGCGCAAAAGGGACAGGCAGCCGAGGCCCTGACTGCCGCCTTTACCTCTTCCTTCGTCGGCGCGTTGTTCGCGGTCGTGCTGATCACCTTTCTGGCGCCGCTGGTTGCCCAGTTTGCCTTGAGATTCGGGCCGCCGGAGCTGTTTTCGGTCATGTTCCTGGCCTTTTGCAGCTTCGTGGGGCTCGGCCGCGGATCACCTTTTAAGACAGTCGCCTCGATGATGATCGGCTTCTGGCTCGCGGCCATTGGGCTCGACAGCATCACTGGCCGGCTGCGGCTGACCTTCGGCTCCTACGAACTTATGCGCGGCGTCGATTTCCTGGTCGTCGTCATCGGTTTGTTCGGCATCGGCGAGATTCTCCTGACGATCGAGGAAGGGCTGACCTTCAAGGGGAAAAACGCGCGCATCAATCCGCGCATCGTGCTTGAGACCTGGAAGGAGCTTCCAAAATACTGGGCCACGTCGCTGCGGTCCGCGATCATCGGCTGCTGGCTCGGGATCACGCCGGCCGGCGCGACGCCGGCCTCCTTCATGAGTTATGGCATAGCCAAACGTATGTCCAAGGACGGCGCTGCCTTCGGAACCGGGCGCATCGAGGGCGTGGTGGCGCCAGAGACCGCCGCTCATGCCGCGGGGACCAGCGCCTTGCTGCCCATGCTCACCCTCGGCATCCCCGGTTCACCGACAGCCGCGGTACTGCTCGGCGGCCTGTTGATCTGGGGTCTCCAGCCTGGGCCCATGCTGTTCGTGGAGCAGAAGGAATTCGTCTGGGGCCTGATTGCCAGCATGTATCTCGGCAATATCGTCGGCCTCATCGTCGTTTTGGCGGCGGTGCCGTGGTTCGCCGCGATTCTGCGTATTCCCTTCAGCATCATCGCCTCGACGATTCTGGTGTTGTGCGCCATTGGTGCTTACACCGTTCACAACGCCATCCTGGACGTCTGGTTCGTGCTGCTGTTCGGCGTGGTCGGTTACATCTTCAAGAAGCTCGACTATCCGCTGGCTCCGATGGTGCTGGCCATCGTGCTCGGCGACCGCGCGGAAAGCTCGTTCCGGCAGGCCATGCTCATGTCGCAAGGCGAGCTATCCATTTTCTGGGCCAACGGGCTGGTCTCAAGCATCAGCGGCCTGGCGGTGATTCTGTTGTTCTGGCCCCTATTGTCCAGGCTGCGGTTGTGGGTGACCGAAAAGCGGTTCTTCGCGCGACGCTTGGTTCAGGAAGACGCCGCCCCGAGCGATGGCGGAGCAAAAGGGGATGCGGCCAAGCCGCGCACTCCTTAGTATCGCCGACGTTGAATTCCGAACCGCTTGAATAAAGAAGGCGCAATCAACGCGTCCAACGATAGCCGTCCCGGCCCACGCACCAGGATGTAGAGCAACAGGGCCGTCCATTGCAAATGGTCGGCGCAGGCAAGCGGATAAACGAAGAGTTCGATGACCGCGGTCATCCCCAGCAACGGCAGTGCCGCCAACCGCGTGGCGAGGCCGAGCACGAGAAGCACCGGGCAGGCCAATTCAAAACCGGTCGCGAGAAGCGCCGCTAAATCCGGGGGAAGTAAAGGCACCTGGAATTCGTTTTCGAACAGGAACAAGGTCGATGGCGTCAATGTTGGCGGAAAGCCCGTGACTTTGGTTAATCCCGATTTGAAAAACACGCCGGCCGCGCCGAGCCGGAAAAGAAGCGCCAAGAGGGAAGTGGGAAAGCGGTCGAGCGCGGCCAGGCTGAGGGAAACGGCATCGCCGAAACCCGATCCGCTGCTCGAAGTCTGTCTTGCCGTCATGGTGGAAGCCTATTCCTTTCTTCTCCGTCGGCTGGTTCGGTGAGGAAACCGCCCGCAAGAAATCCGGCGAGCGCTAGGCTCAGATCGAATTGCTCGACGCCCACGGCGATCGCGCAAGCTTGCTCCAATCGCTGCCCACGGCTGAGCGCCTCCAAGAGGGCAAACTCGCCCGGCGCCAGCCGGCTGAAGCCGGCGTGCCGATCGCCCTTAGCCTTCTGTTGATTTTGAGGCGCGCCCATCCGCTGGCGCCAATCCGGGTCGCCGCGATCGCCGGCCTCGGCGTCGCGGCCATGGCGGCTTTTCTGCTGCAATTCTTCCATACGTTCGACATCACTTTCCTGGATTTGGCGGTTCACCTGGCGGCGGGGGCCGTGGTCGCGGTCGGCTCGGCTTTGGTGGGTCTATCGCGGCGCACAGGCGTATTCATGTCGCCGGCGCGGCCAATGTGAACGGGCCGCGTCGCCCAAGAAATCGGATCTCGATGTTCGATGGCGACATCGTGATTTGAGTTATCGTTAATCCCGATTGTATATAACGCTGGTCTGCGCACGCAACGCACGATTAACCACTTGGAAAAGGAGCGAAGCAGAATGAGCACGATCAGCATGTTGGGCCGGCGCACCGCGCTTGCCATTTTCGGTCTGGCAGCCGGAGGCATGATGCTTGCCGGTATCGCCGTGGCCGCCACGGCCCCGATCGCCAATCAGGACGGCACGGCGATCAAGGGCTTCGATACGGTCGCCTACTGGACCGATAGTAAGGCAGTAAAAGGCAATCCGTTGTTCAAGCATAGCTGGAACGGCGCCGAATGGCAGTTCGCGACCGCCGCCAATCGCGACCTGTTCGCGAAGACCCCGGAGAAATACGCGCCGGAATAGGGCGGCTACTGCGCCTGGGGCATGACCGTGGCGCGCCCGGTTCAGCCGGATCCGACGCAGTGGCGGA
Source organism: Asaia bogorensis (assembly GCA_945892765.1). GTDB lineage: Bacteria > Pseudomonadota > Alphaproteobacteria > CACIAM-22H2 > CACIAM-22H2 > SHVT01. The sequence goes on along the minus strand of CAMDDQ010000027.1, from coordinate 6,872 downwards.
TCGTCGACGGCAAGCTGTACTTGCAGTCGGGCGAAGGCGCCTTGAGCAACTGGACCAAGGATGTGCCGGCAGCGATCGCCAAGGGCATGGAAAACTGGCCCAAGGTCAAAGCTCAATAGTCTTCCTTCGGTAGAAACGAGGGGGCGCGCCGCAAGGCCGCCCCCTTTTTCTTTATGCTCGGCCCAGGCTGCTAGGTCGCGCCGCCGGCCAATAGGTCGGTTTTTGCCGCCATGATGAAGTCGTTCTCATGCAGACCCCTGATCTTCTTGGTCTGCCAGGAGATCGTCGCGCGACCCCATCCAAAGGTGATATCGGGATGGTGGCCCTCCGTCTCGGCGAGGGCGCCGACGCTCGCGACAAAAGCCATGGCCGCCTTGAAATCCGGGAATTTGAAGCTGCGCTCGATCCTGCGGCCATCGTCAAGGAGAGCCCAGCCAGGTGCTTGGCGGTTGTAGGCCTCGGCCTCATCGCGGGTCAGGGGCGGGACGCCGCCTCGGCAAGGTGTGCAGGTCTTGCCGGCGAGATCGGATGTTTCGCCACTTTGGTTGTTTGCCAACGCGGTCCCCTTCGCCGGGCGTGTCCGGCATGAAGCGATTTCTAACTTATTTATCGCCTGCGCGACACTGCGCCGGGTCAGGCGATTGGCCGATCTCCCATTTGAACGCGGCAGGGCGCGACGAACCGGCGCAATTATTGCGATCGGGCTCGCGCCATGCCATCGTGCCGGAAACTGACGCGGCCGAGCGTGCGGAAAAGAAATCCAATGAGGGGCGAGGGGAAACACCAATGAGGCGAGACGGCATATCGCAAAGGCAGGGTGGCCCATGACGCCGCATTGGCGGCTGGGCGGTGGCGGCGTCGGCGCAACCGATCCGTTTGGCCTCCACTCCCCAGCCAAGACCTAGCTCTTGACGGTTTTCCACTTGTCTGCTGCCCGCCGCTAGTCAGGACACCAAAAATCAAAGGAGGATCGCCGCGTGCGTGCCATTGCCCAAATCATCAAAGGAATAAGCCTTATTAATACGGTGCTCGGACGAGCTCTGTCGTGGCTCACTCTTGGCATCGTTCTGGTCTGCTTTTCCATTGTTGTGCTGCGGTATGCCTTTTCGCTCAGCTACACCCCGCTGCAGGACCTGTATGTCTGGATGAACGGGATCATGTTCACCGGCATGGCCGGGTACGTGTTCCTGCGTAACGGCCATGTCCGCGTCGACATCTTCTATCGGCCGGCCACATTGCGAACCAAGGCGTGGATCGATCTGCTCGGCACGATCTTTCTGCTCGGACCATTCTGTTTCGTCGTGGTCAATTGGGGGTGGAGCTACGTCACGCGGTCGTGGAGCATTGGCGAAAGTTCCCTCAACGTGGGCGGCATGCAGGGTCTCTTCGTGGTCAAGAGTTTCATCCTGGTTTTTGCCGCCGTGATCGCCCTGCAGGGGCTCGCTTTAGCACTGCGGGCCGTCCTGGTGCTCAACCGGCAAGAGGACCTCTTGCCGCCCGCCCTTCGTTATTCGAAAGGCGGCTGAAGCCATGGCAGCTCCATTGATTGGCGAAATCCTCGCCATCGTGATGTTCTTCGGCATCATTGGCGTTTTGCTTCTGGGTTATCCCGTCGCGTTCACGCTCGCCGGCACATCGCTCATTTTTGGCGGGGTAGGCTATCTCCTGGGCGCGTTCGATCCGTCGAATTTGGGCAGCCTCGCCAGCCGCTTCATGGGTTCGATGATCAACGAAGTGTTGGTCTCCGTCCCGTTGTTCATCTTCATGGGAGTGATGCTCGAACGGTCGTTGATCGCCGAGCAGCTTTTGGTGACGATGGGGCGCACCTTCGGCGCGCTGCGCGGCGGCTTGGGTTTGTCGGTCGTGTTCGTGGGCGCTTTGCTCGCGGCTTCGACCGGCGTCGTCGGCGCAACCGTGGTGACCATGGGCCTGCTCAGCCTGCCGGCGATGATGCGCGCCGGTTATGACCCGAAATTAGCGACCGGTGTCATTTGCGCGGCGGGCACGCTTGGCCAGATCATCCCGCCATCCACGATCCTTATCTTCACCGGGGACATGCTGTCGGGCATGAATGCCCAGGCGCAAATGGCCAAGGGCAATTTCGCCCCCAACATCGTTTCGGTCGGCGATCTGTTCGCCGGCGCTTTTATCCCAGGGTTGGTCCTGGTCGCGTTGTATGCGGCCTGGGTGGTGTTCAAGGCCGTCTTCGACCCGAAGAGCTGCCCGGCGCTGGTGGTAACGGCGGAAGAACGGCGGACATTGGGGCGTGATGTCATGGTCGCACTCGTGCCGCCGTTGCTGTTGATTGTGGCGGTGTTGGGCTCGATTTTGGGTGGCATCGCGACCGCAACCGAGGCGGCATCGGTTGGCGCGGTGGGTGCCATGCTCATGTCGGCGGCAAAAGGGCGCCTGACGTTTCAATCTCTCAAGGAAGTGATGTCCGGCACCGCGGAAATGACCTGCATGGTGTTTGTCATCATTCTCGGCGCGTCCGTCTTCTCGATCGTCTTCCGGATGATGGGCGGCGATCGCGTTGTCGCCGAACTGCTCACCAACATGCCCGGCGGTCCCATGGGCGCATTGATATTTGTCATGGCGATCATGTTCGTGTTGGGGTTCATCCTCGACACCTTCGAGATCATCTTCATCGTGATTCCGATCACCGGACCGATCTTGCTAGCGATGGACATCAACCCGGTGTGGCTGGGGGTCTTGATCGGGGTGAATTTGCAGACGAGTTTTCTGACGCCGCCCTTTGGCTTCACGCTTTTCTATTTGCGAGGCGTTGCGCCATCGAGCATCACGACTGGGCAGATCTATCGCGGCGTGATCCCGTTCGTGGTCCTCCAGGTCATCGGGCTCGCCGCTGTGCTCACATTTCCAGGCCTTGCCACCTGGTTGCCAAAAATCGTCTTTGGCTAAGACCGCGGGACAAACGAAAAGGGGCCCGGCATCGCGCCGGGCCCCTTTCCTTGAGAAGGCGCGGGTCTAGGTCAAATTGAAATACTTGTCGCGTGCGGTCAGGAAGGCGCTGTCGACGGCGCGGGTGCGGGTCCTCAATGTGTTGAATGAGGCGATGTAGCTTTCCGTCGTTTTCTTGACGAGCGGATCGGTGCTTGCCCGCAAGGCGCCTATGATTTCGCGTGCGGCATCGGCGCCCGCTTTGAGGATTTCCTCCGGGAAGGCATGGATCTTCACGCCATGTTGTTCGACGAGCGTCTTTAGCGCGATTGGATCATTGGCGTAGAAGTCCGACGCGACTTGATCGTACTCGGCCTGACAGGCGCTCTCGACGATAGCCTGCAGATCAGGCGACAGAGCCAAATATTTCCGCTTGTCGACGACCAGTTCAAGGGCGAGGCCCGGCTCGATGAAGCTCGGGAAATAATAGTTCTTCGCCACTTGGTGGAAGCCCAGCGCCAGATCGTTGAAAGGCCCGATGAACTCCGCCGCGTCGAGCGCGCCCGATTGCAGCGCCGGGAAGATTTCGCCGGCCGGTAGATTGACGACCGCCGCGCCCAGCTTCTCCCAGGTTTGGCCGCCAAGGCCAGGGGTGCGGAATTTGAGGCCTTTGATGTCATTGACGCTGGTCAATTCCTTCTTGAACCAGCCCCCGGCCTGCGTTCCTGTATCGCCGGCGAGGAACCCCTTAACGCCGAATTTGTCATAGATCTCATCCCAGATCTGCTGGCCGCCCATGAACCGCACCCAGGCGGCAAGCTCGCGCGAGGTCATGCCGTAGGGCACGCCGGTGAAGAACGAAAGCCCGGTTGATTTGCCCTGCCAATAATAGGCGGCGCCGTGGCTCATCTCGGCCGAGCCCTGGATCACGGCGTCCAGCGATTGCAGGGCAGGGACGAGTTCGCCGGCGGCGTAGACTTTTACAGCTAGGCGACCGCCGGACATATCGTTGATGCGCTTGGCTAACCGTTCGGCGCCGACGCCAAGGCCAGGAAGATTCTTCGGCCAGGTCGTGACCATGCGCCACTCCACCCGGGCCTGCGACAGCGCCGGAGCCGGGAATGACGAAGTAGCGGCCGCAATGGCCACCGCGCCGGCGCCGGCAGCGGCCGCGCTGCCTAAAAACTCACGCCGGCCTACTCGCTTGTCGGTTTTCTTGGTCATAGGGCCTCCCAAATTTTGAAAAAAATTTCAACTTTGACGGCGAAAGACGGGGCGTGCGGGCTCCGGGCCGCGCGGTGAAGGGCCACAGGGAAAGATGTCAAGGATGGATCAGGTCCGTCAAGCCGGTTCAACGGCCTTGTTGGGCGTGCGCGGCCGTGGCTGCCTGGCTATTGAATTCGGATGATTGCCACTTGCTCGGGACGACCTGGCCCGCAATTTGATAGTCTACGGGCATGGCCAATGCATGGCGCATGACGATACTGGTCTTGGCGGTGAGCGCCGTGGCGCTCCCGATCTTCCTTCACGCCGGCACGGGCTGGGCCCAGACGCCGGAATCGGCGCTTCATCTAACAATCCAGGAAACCCCAATCGGCAGGGTGTGCGCCGATGGCAAAGGAATGACGCTTTATACCTTCAACCGTGACTCGCCGGGCAAATCCAATTGCGTGAGCAATTGCCTACGTACCTGGTCGCCGGTTTTCGCCACGCCAGACGCCAAGGCCACCCGCCCACTCACCACCATCACGCGCGACGATGGCACCAAACAATGGGCCTATAACGACTTGCCGCTCTACCGGTTACCAAGGGACGCAAATCCCGGCAACATCAACGGCGAAAACATGGGCACCATCTGGCACGCGCTGCCAGCGGCAGTGGACCCTCCATTGGCGCGGTAGCATCGTGGAGTCGAGTGTGGATTAAGGTGCGCACGCTACATTTCTGCCCAATACTCAATCAAAAGTACGTAGAGATTGCCCATGCCGTCCAATGTTAAGCCGCCAATTGCGCTCATTACAGGTGTCACCGGACAGGATGGGGCGTATTTAGCCGAGTTTCTCCTGAAAAAGGGCTATGTCGTTCATGGAATTAAGAGACGATCGTCGTCCTTCAATACGAGTCGTATTGAACATATCTATGCGGATCCTCACGAAGTCGATGTGCGGTTTTTCCTGCACTACGGGGATCTAACCGACTCGACAAACTTGATACGTATCGTCCAAGAAGTGCAGCCGCAGGAAATCTACAACCTAGCGGCGCAAAGCCACGTAAAAGTTAGTTTTGAATCGCCCGAATATACCGCCAATGCGGACGCCCTTGGCACTGTGCGTTTGCTTGAGGCTATTCGAATATTGGGGATGACAAAAACAACGCGGTTCTACCAAGCGGCAACGTCGGAGTTGTATGGCAACAGTCCCGCGCCTCAAAATGAGCAGACTCCGTTTCGACCGCGCAGTCCGTATGCGGTGGCCAAACTCTATGGGTATTGGATCACCGTGAACTACCGCGAGGCATACGGAATCCACGCGTCCAACGGCATCTTATTCAACCACGAAGGTCCGACGCGGGGCGAGACGTTTGTCACCCGAAAAATCAGTCGTGCGGTCGCCGCTATCGGCGCGGGATTGCAAGAGGTTCTTTACTTGGGAAACCTTAATGCCCGTCGAGACTGGGGACACGCGAAAGATTATGTCGACGGGATGTGGCGCATTGTCCAACAACCCACGGCGGATGATTATGTGCTCGCCACGGGCGTGGCCCATTCAGTAAGAGAATTCGTTGAGGTTGCGTTCAAACAGATCGCAATGGAAATAGTTTGGCGAGGGTCGGGTGTCGATGAGGTTGGAATCGACCGGTCAACCGGGCAGACGCGAGTCAAAATAGACAAACGCTATTTCCGGCCCACGGAGGTTGACCACCTGCTTGGCGATGCAACGAAAGCCCGGCAAACGCTCGGATGGGTTCCATCGATTTCCTTCGACGAGTTGGTTCGCGAAATGGTCGCTGCGGACCGAACCCAATTAGACCGCGAGATAAAGAGCGGACATCCAGCCCGCTCGCCCGGCGATTTCGGCTAATGGGCCGAACAAGCGAAGGCTTCAACACCCGAATGAAAATGGAGCGGGTGAAGGGAATCGAACCCTCGTCGTAAGCTTGGGAAGCTTCTGCTCTACCATTGAGCTACACCCGCAACAACGCAGACCCGCAGCGAAAACTATATCCGTCGCTGGCGGGGCCGGCAAGAAATGCGAACCGCCGTCCACCTCTTCGATTCCCGGCCGGAGCGCCATCGCTTGCCTGTGATCCCCGAGGTATAACCCGGCTTGAGCGCAAAGGAGGCTGACGTGGTGATGGGGGTGGCAGAAGGCAGTTCGCGGCCCGCGGCCTCAAAGGCGGCGCGCTTCTCCTGGGCGATGTTCGATTGGGCGAACCAGCCTTTTTTCACGGTCATCACGACCTTCATTTTCGCGCCCTATTTTGCCGCGCGGATGGTCGGCGATCCGATTGAGGGGCAGGCGCTCTGGGGTTACACGCAATCCATCGCCGGTGTGGTGATCGCGGTTCTCAGTCCTTTTCTGGGAGCGATCGCCGACGCCGGCGGGCCGCGGAAGCCATGGATTCTTGGTTTTCAAGCCCTCGCGGTCATCGGCTGCATTCTGTTGTGGTGGGCACTGCCGGGGCGGCCGGATCTCATCGGCTTTGTCATGTTCGCCATCGTCGTGGCGACGATCGGGGCTGAGTTCTCGATCGTCTTCAACAATGCCCTCCTGCCAACATTAGTATCGCCATCGCATATGGGGCGGCTTTCCGGCTTCGGCTGGGCCATGGGTTATCTCGGGGGCCTCGTGGCCCTGTTCATAACCCTGATCGTTACGCGACCCGAGCTGCTGGGCCTAACGGTACCTGCCGACGAAGCCCTCTTTGGGCTCGACCGGGCGACCTTTCAGGCCGAGCGTCTTACCGGTCCG
>CAMDDQ010000026.1 GCA_945892765.1 Asaia bogorensis | reverse complement strand
GACACGCGCAGGGCAGCAAAGGACGAGGTGATGGACTGGCTTCAGTTCTACAATCATCGCCGCCTTCATTCGACGCTGGGCTATCTCAGCCCCATGAACTTCGAGAAGGCTCGCGCAAATGAAAGAAAGGGGCTTGGCGAGGAAGAAAGCAAGGTCGCATAATCAACCAGCCAAGGGAGACGTCATACCCGGGCAAGTTCATAGTGCCGACCGCAGGTCCCGCAGGTCTCTACCGCCGCGAGGCGCTTCCCGCCGGCACCACGATCGACGGCCCCGCCATCGTCGCCGACGCCAACGCCACGAGTGTCGTCGAGCCGGGCTGGCGCGCCGAAGTTCACCCGCTCGGTCATCTCGTGCTGCGCCGGGTCGTGGCGCTGCCGGCGCGGTCGGCGGTGGGCGCGCGCAGCGATCCCGTCATGCTCGAAGTGTTCAACAATCTGTTCATGTCGATCGCCGAGCAGATGGGCGTGACGCTCGCCAACACCGCGATCTCGGTGAATATCAAGGAACGCCTCGATTTCTCCTGCGCCGTTTTCGACCATGAAGGCAATCTCGTCGCCAACGCGCCGCACATGCCGGTGCATCTGGGTTCCATGGGCGAAAGCGTGCGCTCGATCATCCGCGCCCATGGCGCCCGGCTGGCGCCCGGCGATGTCTACGCGCTGAACGCGCCCTATGACGGCGGCACCCATCTGCCCGACGTAACCGTGATTGCACCGGTCTTCGACGAAGCCGGCGCCGAGCTTTTGTTTTTCGTCGCCGCGCGCGGGCATCATGCCGATATCGGCGGCATCACGCCGGGTTCGATGCCGCCCTCCAGCCGCACCGTGGAAGAAGAAGGTGTGCTGATCGACAATGTGCGGTTGGTCGAGCGCGGGCGTTTCCGCGAGGCGGAGATGGTGGCGCTGCTGTCGTCGGGGCCTTACCCAGCGCGCAACCCGGCGCAGAACATCGCCGATCTCAAGGCCCAGGTCGCGGCCTGCGAAACCGGCATCCACGAGCTGCGCCGCATGGTCGCGTTTTACGGGCTCGCTGTCGCGCGCGCCTATATGGGCCACGTCCAGGACAACGCCGAGGAACAGGTGCGGCGTGTCATCGGCGTGTTGAAGGATGGCGTTTTCACCTATGAGATGGACGATGGCGGCGTCATCCGCGTCGCCATTTCCATCGACCGCCAACGCCGATCGGCCCGCGTCGATTTCACCGGCACCTCGGCGCAGCGGCCGAATAATTTCAACACGCCCTCGGCGGTGGTGAAGGCGGCCGTGCTTTATGTCTTTCGCACCCTGGTCGATGACGACATCCCGATGAACCAGGGCGTGCTGAAACCCATCGAGATCGTCATCCCGCCGGGTTCGATGCTCGATCCGCGTTATCCCGCCGCGGTCGTGGCCGGCAATGTCGAGACCTCGCAATGTGTGACCGACGCCTTGTTCGGCGCGCTCGGCGCGATGGCGGCGGCGCAGGGCACGATGAACAATTTCACCTTCGGCAACGACACCCACCAATATTACGAAACCATCTGCGGCGGCGCCGGGGCGGGACCGGATTTCGACGGCGCCGACGCGGTTCACACCCACATGACCAACACAAGGCTGACCGATCCCGAGGTGCTGGAATGGCGCTTCCCGGTGCTGGTCGAATCCTTCCGCATCCGCCGGGGCAGCGGCGGCAAGGGCCGCCACCGCGGCGGCGACGGCGTGGTCCGCCGCATCGTCTTCCGCGAGGCCATGACCGCCGCCATGCTCGCCAACCGCCGCCGCATCCCGCCCTTCGGCCTCGACGGCGGCGAGCCCGGCGCATTGGGCCGCAATTGGGTGGAGCGCGCAGACGGCGCACGGGTGGAGCTTGGCGCCACCGGGGAGGTCGCGATGTCCCCCGGCGACACTTTCGTCATCGAAACGCCGGGCGGCGGCGGGTATGGCCGCCCGTCCCTGGAAGACGCCGATTGGGCCGCGCAAGCGGAGGCGGCGGAAAGCGAAGGTTATGTCGACGCGAATGATTCGATGAAATTCATTGCCTCGAATTTGAAGGAATCCTAGAGGCCAACTGGTTTCATCGGGTCGTTGGCGGCGTTTTCGACGTACTCTGCGGCGACGCTCGATTTTCCCATGTTGCGCACCCAGGTCGATTTCGAGACCGGTACGCCGACGCCCACTCTCACTCAGGCTCAGGGCGACATGCGTTGGGCGGAGCATTGGGTGTTTCTGTTTCCGCTTTGGCACGGAACCATGCCGGCGCTGTTCAAGGGTTTTCTCGAACACATTTTCCGGCCCGGTTTCGCCCTGGAATACCGGAAGGACGGTTTTCCGAAACGATTGCTCGCAGGCCGCTCGGCCCGCATCATCGTGACCATGGGAATGCCGGTGTTGATGTATCGCTGGTACTTCGGCGCCTATGGGCTGCGCAGCTTCGAGCGCAGCATGTTGAGCTTCGCGGGGATCAAGCCGATCCGCGAAAGCCTGTATGGGCTGACCTTCGCCGACGCAAAGAAACGAGCGCGCTGGATCGAGGACATGCGCCGCCACGGCGGGCGCGGCGACTAAGCCAAAGGGCTGCCGACTCAGGCCGGCTTGCCCGACTCCGGAATTAGCCGCCTCGCGCCGGGGGCGCCATCAGGTGCTGGAGGAACAAATCGTCGGGATAGGCGAGCGACAGCGCCTGTAGCTCTTGGTACAGGGCCAGCGCCTCGGCCACCTTGCCGGTCTCGGCATAGATGCGGATGAGATTGGCGCTGCCCTTCAGGCGTTCGGCGCGGAGCGCCTCGTCGTCGGGAGTTTCGACGGCCATCGCGGCGAGCGCGCGCTGGAGGCCCTCGGCTTCACCCAGCCGTCCATGCCCGGCCAGGCCGGCGATCAAGTTGACCATGCCCATGGCCTGAATCCGTCGCAAGGCCGGCTCGTCGGGATGGGCGGCGGCGAGCGCGGGCAGCGTCAGGTACACCGCGCCGGCCCCGTCGCAATCGCCGCCATCGGCCAGCGCGCCGACCAGATTGACCGCGCCGCGGGCCTGTTCGACGCGCAACGGGGCTTCGTCGGCATGGGCGGCGGCCAGCCCGATCAGCGCCCGGTGCATCTGCCGCGCGGCGTGGGTTTGGCGCGCATTGCCCAGCGCGAGGATGAGCGAGACGACGGCCCGTGCCTGTATCGCTCGCAAGCCCGCCTCGCCCGGATAGGCGGCGGCCAGGCCGGCGACGGTAGCGTACAAGGCGCGGGCGGAATCGGCGTCGGCGACCTCGGCGACGCCGGCGATCAGGTTGACCGCACCTTGTGGTCTGCAATTCGCGCAGGATCGGCTCGTCGGGGCGGCTGGCCGCGAGCGCGGCTAGGGTGTCGTAGAAGGCGCGCGCCTCGTCATCGAGCTTGGCCTTGCTCAACACGGCGGTGAGGTGAACCGCGCCCTTGGCCAATTCTTCACGCAGAACCGCCTCGCCGGGATAATCCTGGGCCAGCGTCGCCAGCACCCCATACACCTGACGCGCGGCGATCAGCTCGCCCGCAGTGCCACAGGTGGTGAGCAAAAGGAACGCCGCCCTGGCCCGCCACCGGCGCAAGGGCGGTTCGCCGGGATGGTCGTGGGAAAGGGAGGCGACTTCGTTGTACAGGCTCTCGGCGCCGACGATATCGCCGGTGTTGCCGATTCCGCCGAGCAGCGCGGCGGCGCCCTTGGCGCAGGTCTCGCGCAATTCGGGATCGTGGTGTTTCCGGGTCAATTCGGCCAGGGTTGCGTATTCCGCGCGCGCAGCGGCGAAATCGCCGGCGTCCACGTGCTGGCCAAGCAGTTTCAGCGTGGCCTTGGCCTGTAGAGATCGCCGGCCGGCCTCTTCGCCGGCCGGCGAGGGATGATGAGAAGACCCGCTCACCCGCCGGGACATCGCCGCAGACGGTGGGTCTGTCAACGCTTCCCGGCGGGGGCGTGATGTCGGTCACTGCTGCATTGTTGTGAATAGTGTCTTATTATCGATAGCTGGGAATCTCGTCGCCCGGCGTGGTTCTCAACTCTTGCGTCTTGCAAGGAGTCAACATCATGCCGTTCCACCCCTTGTCCTGGGCCTGCCTGGTCCTTCTGGCCGGTGTCTTGGCCCCCGTCGCGACTCCCGCCATGCCGGCGGCGGATGCAAAACATTTTCTCCTGCGCACCGGCTTTGGCGCCGGGCCGGACGATATCGCGGCACTCGAAAAACTGACCCATGAACAAGCCGTCCGACGCGTGTTGGACACGGCGCGTCAGGAGCCTTTCACCAAGCTGCCCGATCTCCTCGCGACCCGCCCCGATTGGCCGGGGCAGTACCGCAACAAGGACGATTTGGAGAAGCAGGAATTCAATCGCACGCGCGATCGGGAGGCCGCGGCTCTGAAGGCCTGGTGGTATGGCGAGATGATCGCCACGCCGTCCCCTTTCACCGAACGCATGGTGATGTTCTGGCACAATCACTTCACTTCGAGCTTCGACAAGGTCCGCCAGCCCGACCTGATTTACACGCAACAGGCGATTTTCCGCCGCAACGCCTTCGGCAGCTTCCGCACAATGTTGATGGCCGTCGCCAAGGACCCGGCGATGATCAAGTACCTGGACAACGTCAGCAACAAGAAGGGTGGGGCCAACGAAAATTTCGCCCGCGAACTGTTCGAGTTGTTCACCCTCGGCGAGGGTAACTACACCGAAAAGGACATCAAGGAAGCCGCGCGCGCTTTCACGGGATGGCAAGTCAACGAGACGACGGGCGCTTATTTGTTCAACGCCCGCGACCATGACGACGGCGCCAAAACCGTCTTCGGCCGCACCGGCAAATTCGGCGGCGAGGACATTGTCAACATCGCGCTCGACCAGCCCAAGGTGGCGCTTTACGTCACCGCTAAGCTGTGGCGCAGCCTGATTTCCGACACCCCCGATCCGAAGGAGGTCGAGCGCCTCGCCAGCATCTTCCGCGCGAGCGACTACAACATCCGCGCGCTGGTCGAGGCGATGTTGCTGTCGCCGGCCTTCCTCGCGCCGGCCAATCGCGCGGTGTTGGTCAAATCCCCGGTCGATCTTTTGGTCGGCACCATCCGGATGCTTAACATGCCGGTGTCCGATACCGCGCCGCTCGTCGACTATGGCCGGCGCCTGCAACAGGACATCCTCAACCCGCCCAATGTGAAGGGCTGGCCGGGCGGCATCAATTGGGTCAGCACGTATACGCTGATTCAACGGCGCGACATCCTCGGCCGCTTCCTGCGCGGCGAGGAGGTCAACGTCGCCGCTCCGACCGGGCTGGAGGCGATGATGGCCATGCAGGCCGCGGTCGATCCCGTGATGACGAAAAGGCCGCCGCCGCCGCTCCGCCAATTCGGTGTGGCCGGGTGGATGAAAATGAACCCGCAGCTTGCCGGCAATCCGCAGGCGATCTCCAACATCTTGCTGGCCACCGTGCCTGTGGCCACGGTCTTCGACGGGCGCGATCCCAGCGTCATGATCGAGCGCATCCTGCTCGATCCGGCCTATCAAATGAAGTGAGGGAGGCAACATGAATCGTCGTGATTTCCTGGTCCGCGCGAGCACGCTCGCACTCGGCGGATTGCTGCCGGCGGGTTGCGCCATCGCCCCCAAGACCGGCCCCAGCGGCGGCAGCACCGCCGGCCAGACCGTTGTCCTCATCGAACTCAATGGCGGCAATGACGGGCTGAACACCGTCGTGCCCTACGCCGACCCGAAATATTACGAACTGCGCCCGAAACTCGCGGTCGCCAAGACCGACGTGCTGCGTCTCAACGATACCCTCGGCTTCAACCCGGCGCTCAAGGCGCTTCAGCCGGTATGGGACAAGGGTGAGTTGGCCGTCGTTCTCGGCACCGGCTATCCACAGCCCAACCGGTCGCATTTCCGTTCGATCGAAATTTGGGACACCGGATCCAACAGCGACGAGTTCGCCGATGAAGGCTGGCTCGCGCGCTATTTCGCGCTGCGCCGGCTGTCGAGGCCATCGGCGGCAGCCGACGGCGTGGTCTTCGGCCGGCCCTATGTCGGCCCGATGTTGGGCACCAACGCCCGCGTCATCGTCCTGGACGATCCGGCGACCTTCGCGCGCCAGGCCAAGCAGGTGCCGATGCCCGGCGGCGTTGGCGCCAATCCGGCTCTCGATCACGTCATGCGGGTGCAGGCGGAGGCGAAGGCTGCCGGCGCCGACATCGAAAAGAACCTCGCGCGCATGAACCTAAAGACGGAATTCCCGCGTTCTGGCATCGGCGGCCAGATGCGGAACGCGGCTCGGCTGGTCGCCAGCGGCCTCGACATCCCGGTGATCAAGGTTTCGCAAGGCAGTTTCGATAACCACAGCTTCCAACGGGCGACCCATGACCGGCTGCTGCGCGAGGTCGCCGAATCCATGACCGCCTTCCGGCTGGCGATGATCGAAAGCGGGATGTGGGACCGCGTGTTGATCATGACCTATTCGGAATTCGGCCGCCGCCCCGCGGAAAACCGCAGCGACGGCACCGACCACGGCACCGCGGCGCCGCATTTCATCATGGCGCCGCGCATCAAGGGCGGCTTCCACGGCCGCCAGCCGGCGTTGACCGACCTCGCCGATGGGGATCTCAAATACACCGTCGATTTCCGCAGCGTTTATGCGACGGTCCTGAATCGCTGGTGGGGCGTGGCGTCCGCTCCGGTCCTTGGCCGCGCCCATGCCGAGATCGGGTTCTTGGCGTAATCGGGCGCTTGGCGCATCGACGCCGCGCGTACGGCGCGACGCGTCCCCATGTGATAGACAGGAACCGATCCGCGGGGCAGGCCCCCGCGGATCGCGGACCGGGGGCGCTGGAGGTGTTTCGTTGCGGCGATTTCTAATCGGCATAGCGGCGGTTTTCGGCTTGGCCTTGGTCGCGATCCTGGTCGTGCCGAGTTTTCTCGACTGGAACACTTATAAGTCCGTGATCGCCGATAGCGTGCGCGAGGCGACCGGCCGCGACCTTCGCATCGATGGCGACGTCGATCTCGCGCTGCTGCCGACGCCGCGCCTTGCGGTCGGCGGCGTCCGGCTGGCGAATCTTTCGGGCGCCTCGACCCCCGACATGATGCGGCTCAAGTCGTTGCGGGCCAGCGTCGTTTGGTCGGCCCTCCTCGAAGGCCGCATCGAAATCGACAGCGTGACCCTGGTCGAGCCCGAAATTGACCTGGAAATCCTGGCCGACGGGCGCGCCAATTGGAGCTTCGCGGCGCCGGGCGCGAACGCGTCGGTTGGCCAGACCCGGGCGGATTCCGCGGCGGGTTCGGCGCCGCCGATTCGGCTAAAACGGCTCGATATCGAACGCGGCCGCGTCAGTTATCGCGACGCCAAGGGCGGGACTGCGGAGACGGTCGAAGGTGTGAACGCGCAAGTGCGGGCCGAATCCCTGCGCGGGCCTTTCCAGGCCTCGGGCGAGGCGCGCTTGCGTGGCGTCCCGGTTGGGTTCGAGGTGTTGAGCGGCTTGTTGGCCGATGGCCAGGACTCGTCGTTCGGGGTGTCGTTGGACGTCAAGCCGGTTTCGGCCAAGGCCAGCTTCAAAGGTGGTTTCCGCGCCGGCGACTCGATCAAGCTGACCGGGCGGCTGCGTGCCGAGGGTGGCGATCTCGCCGGGCTCATCGACGCCTTTGTTCAGGCAAAGGCGGCGCCGCCGGCCCTGCGCCAGACCTTCATCGTCGAGGCCGCCCTGACCGTCGCCGCCGGCGCGCCCGTGTCGATCTCCGTCGACGACATCGCCATACAGTTAGGCGATACGCGCGGTACCGGCGCCGCCAACCTCACGCTGGACAAGATCGCGCATGTCGATGTCGCGCTCTCGGTCAATCGGCTCGATCTGGATAAATGGCTCGCTGTGGCTCCCCCGGCTCCCGGCTCCCGGCCGCTTGCGGCATCGCCGCCGGCCGCCCCGGCGGGGGCCTTGGATGCCGGCATCGCCGCGTCACTGATGGTGCCCCATGGCGTCGAAGCGGCGCTGGACCTTACGGTCGATGGAATTGAATTCAGGCGTGGCGTCGTGCGCCAGTTGCGGGTGAACGCGGCCATCGCCGGCGGCACGCTGACGATCAACCAGGCGACCGCGCAATTACCCGGCGGTTCCGAGGCCTCGTTGTTCGGGGTGTTGTCGATGGCCGGCGATCAACCCCGCTTCGAGGGCAATGTCGAAGCTGCCGCGGACAATCTGCGCGGTCTGCTCGACTGGCTGCAGGTCGATACCGGCGGCGTGCCGCAGGATCGCCTGCGTAAACTCTCCTTCGCCTCGACCCTTCGTTACGCACCCGGCGAGGTGCAGCTCGCCGGGATCGACCTGCGCGTCGATGCTTCCCGCCTGACCGGCGGAGTCGCTGTCGCGTTGCGCCAACGGCCGGCCTTCGGCGCCGATCTGGTTTTGGACCGGCTCAATCTCGACGCCTATCTGCCGGCGAGACCCGCCGGCCGCGGGACGCCGGCCCCCCAGGCGCCTGCGGTCGCCGCGTCGCCTGCAGCCCCGGGTGGCTTTTCCACGCTCGCCGGGCGATTCGACGCCAATCTCAAGGCGCGGGTCGACAATCTGACCGTCCGGGGTGAAGTGATCCAGGGCCTCGCCCTGGACGGCACACTGCAAGCCGGCGTGTTGAACCTTCGCGACCTGGCGGTGCGGGACATCGCCGGCGCTACCGGGAAGGTGAGCGGCACCGTGGGCGGGCTGGATGGCACGGCACCTTCGGCGAAGCTTCAGTTCGATGTACGGACGGCCGACGCTGCTCGCCTGTCGCGGCTTGCCGGTCATGCCCTGCCGGCGGGGGTCGGTCCGGCGACGGTGACCGGGCGCCTCGAGGGCAGCCTGCAATCGGCGGCGGTGGACATCGACGTGACCGCCGTTGGCGGCAAGGCCAAGTTTGCCGGCAAATTGGGTGATCTGGCCACCGGTTTTCGCCACGACATCCGCCTCGAGATTTCGCATCCCGACACCAACCGCCTGATGCGGGCTTTCGGGCAGGAGCCGCCGAGCCTCGCGCTGGGGCCATTGACCGTCGCCGCACGCGCCGAGGGTACGGTGGTGTCCACGGCCGTGGACACCGACCTTATCGTCGCCGGCGCCAAGACCCGAATCGCGGGAACGGTCTCCGGCCTGGTGCCCTTCGCGCCCCGTTATGCCCTGCGGCTCGAATCGGCGCATCCCGAGGTCAAACAACTGGTCGAGAGTCTGGCCGGCCGGCAGACCGCGATCGATGGACCCTTTGCCCTGGCGATCTCGGTGAAAGGGACGGACTCGCAACTCGAGGTCGATACGATGACACTGCGTCTGGGGCCGATGAACGCCAAGGGCACGGCCCGCGCGGATTTTCGCGATACCCGGCCGAAAGTCTCGATGGCGTTGAGCGGCGACGACCTGTTGCTGGAGCCTTTCCTGGGCGGCGCCTTGGCGGCATCCGCGGTCACGGGCGGCGGTCGATCCGCGGGACCGGCCCCGGCCCCGGCGCCAACCGCCCGCTGGTCGCGCGAGCCGTTCGAACTGGAGTTCCTTAGGGAATTCGACGGCGACCTCAAGCTTGAAGCGAATTCATTTTCTCTCGATCGACTCCGCATGGAAAAGCCGCGGCTCGATTTGGGTCTGAAGGGCGGTATCCTCGACCTCAATGGGCTTACCGGGGTGTTGTTTGGCGGGGCTTTCGAGATGAAAGGCCGCGCCGATGCGCGCACCGCATTCGTGGCCCAGGGAACGGCGGCGCTCACCCGCGCCGATATTCGCCAGGCCCTGCTCGCGACTGGGGGCGTCAATCTGGTTGGCGGCACGCTCGATGTCAGCCTGGGCCTCGGAGCGGGCGGCGCCAGTCCGTCGGATTTGATCTCCAGCATCAAGGGTGAGGTCCGCTTCGCCGCCCATGACGGAGCGGTCGAGGGTTTCGATCTGACCGCCGTCAGCGATCAACTGAAACGCCTGGACCGCGTCTCCGATCTTCTGTCGCTGATCGCCGCGGGCATGGGTGGGGGGCGCACGCGGTTTTCCTCGCTTTCGGGCGCCTTTGTCATCGATCGGGGCGTGGCCACGTCAAACGACATCAAATTCGTCGCCCAGGCCGGTGAAGGCCGCGCCACTGGCACCATCGATCTGCCGCGCTGGACACTCGACCTGCGCAACGAATTCCGCCTCACCGAACACGCCAACGCGCCGCCTTTTTTCATGCGTCTTGAGGGCCCGATCGATTCGCCGCGCCGGATTTTCGAGGCCCAGCAGCTTCAGGCCTTCCTGTTGCAACGGGGCGTCGGCGCCGTGTTGCAGCGCGCCCTGCCGCAGGAACAACGGCAAGGGCCGGCCGCCATCATTCAGGATTTGTTGCCGGGTTTGCTCGGGGTTCCGCGGGCCCAGTCCCAGACCGAACCGGCACAGCCGCAGCGGCGGCCGTGATGGGCTTGCTAGAGGGCCTTGCTCGACCCATCGGCGGAGGCCGACCTTCGTCTCGGCGTCTTCACCCAGCCCAATCCCGACGCCACGCGTTTTGGACCCAAACGAATAACCCAGGCCGCGCACACCAATCTAACCGGGGCACAGCTCGATCGCGCGTGGCTCGCCAAGGCCGATTTCTCCAATGCCGATCTCACGAACTCGAACCTTTCCGCGGTGTCGGCGCCCGAAGTCAATTTCATGGGTGCGATATTGCGCGACGCCGATCTTTCCGGCGCCGATTTGACCGGGGCCAATCTCGCCGATGCTCAGTTCCAGGGCGCCGACCTGACCGGCGCCAACCTTTCCCGGGCCTTGGTCGAACGCGCGGATTTCTCGTTGGCGGTGTTGCGCCGGACCAATATCGAGGGGGTCGATTTTTCGGCCGGCGCGCTAGATCGCGCGGTCATGCTGAAGAACCCGGAGCGGTTGCCTGCGACCTCCACGTCGCCCTGCTGGCGCATGAACGCTGGATCGCCAGCAACGGCGCCGATGGCATTCGAGCGCATTTCGCCAGGCGGAATCTAGCGGGCGTTGATCTGTCCGGCGCCGATCTTAGCGGCGCGGACCTCAAAGGCGCCATCCTGACCGGCGCCCGGCTCGCCGACTGCCTGCTGGTCATGGCCGATCTCGCGACCGCCGATTTGACAGGCGCCGACCTGTCCTCGGCCGATCTCGGCGGCGCCGATCTCAACCGCGCCATTCTCAGGGATGTCGGTCTGGCCCATGCCAATCTCGGCCAAGTCGAACTCAAACGCCCGGATGGCACGCCCGATGGCCGGCTATGGTCGGCCAACCTCGAGGGCGCCGATATGCGGCGCGCCGATCTGACCGGCGTGAATCTGCGCGGCGCACGCCTTGCTGGGGCCAATTTCGAAGCCGCCTTGCTTGTGGGGGCGGATTTGACCGGGGCCGACACCGCCGCCGCGCTTAACCTTACCCGCCGCTCACCCGGTTCGGCCTAAGATCGACCCTAGGGACAAGGACGCGACGACGACATGCAAGATACAGAAACGAACGCGGCGATCGCCCGCGCTCCATCCGACGATGCGGCCCAATACCGCATGCTCCATACGATGATCCGCGTCAAGGACCTGGAGGCATCGTTGCGTTTCTACACCGGCCTGCTCGGCATGAGGCTGCTCCGCAAAACCGACTACCCCTCCGGAAAGTTCACCCTGGCGTTTGTGGGTTACGGGCCGGAATCCAGCCAAGCCGTTATCGAGCTGACCCACAATTGGGGCCGCGAGGATGCCTACGACATCGGCACTGGATTCGGCCATCTCGCCATCGGCGTCCCCGATCTGGCCGCCTCCTGCGCCCGCCTGAAAAACGCCGGCGTGCCGATTCCGCGACCGCCTGGGCCGATGGCGCATGGCGGCGCCAACATCGCCTTTATCGTCGATCCCGACGGATACAAAGTGGAACTGATCGAGCGGCCCTGAGGCCCCCGCTCGCGCGGCGCGCGCCTTGACCGCGCGTTATTCCGCGGCGGCTCTGCCCTTTTTGCCGGCGGCCTTGCGTCCGCTGGGACGCCGGGCGATGCGCCGGGGTTGTTCGCCGTCGATCGGCTGCGAAAACATCGTGACTGAGGGCACGCCGCGCTTGATGACGTCCAGCACGCTTGAAGTCGATGTGCGGACGATGCCGGGCGTTTTAGCCAGCCTTTCGGTAATGAAGGTGAGCAAATCCGCGTTGGTGCGAAACAGCGCTCCGACAAAGATGTCATAGCCGCCGGAAACGACGCCGACGAAGAAGACTTCCGGCCGGTCCGCAAGCGCGTTGGCGACGGAGCGCAGCTTGGAGAGCTCGACCTGGACTTCGATCAACGCCCAAATCTGGTAGCCGAATTTCAACGGGTTCATCATCGTCGAAAACTCGATGACACCATGCTTGATCAGCCGGCCCAGGCGGTGGCGAACCGTGGATTCCGGCACCTTGAGCCGTTCGGCGATTTTGGCGACGGAAACGCGCGCATTCTGGTTGAGCGCGGTCACGATACCTTGATCGACCGCGGAGAGCCGAAAATTGATCATGAAGATTTTCGCTCTATGATTGAAAAACCGCCAGGATTTGGCGGAAAGCGGAAGTCTATAACGCATCATCATTAACGCATCATTATTCCGTCGGCAACGCATTTCCAATGCTCCGCATTTCTTGCGAACAGAGCTCCGATTGCGGTCATCTTGGATAGGGCAACCAGCCATATTGGCGATATCTATAAGAGGACATGTGCAATCCTAGATTGTATTGCGGGTACGGGTCCGGCGCCGTTGAAACTCGCTGCCCTGACGGGCGATAGGGAAAAGGCGGCCGATGTCCTGCCGCTGCCTTGAATGCGACCACGGGAAACCGTAGGTATGAGGCGGGATTTCATCGCGATCCGTCGTATACTTGAAGCGGCAACTAGGACCCATCACCGATGAGACGGCGATCGATATTTCTATCCGCGGTGTTGATGGCGGCGGCGGCGGGAGCCGGCGGCGCCTGGTGGCTATTGGCCGCGCAAGCGGACACGACGCCGGCGTGGCGCGCGCAGCCGGTCGTGCTCGGCAGCGTGGAGGACATGGTTTCGGCCGTCGGCACGCTGCAGCCGCGCGAATATGTCGATGTCGGCACCCAGGTCTCCGGACAGGTTAAGAAAATCCATGTCGGGTTCGGGGCAAATGTCGAGCAGGGCCAATTGCTGGCTCAACTCGATCCCACCGTCTATGAAGCCAAGGTCGGGGCGGACATGGCGCAGCTCAACAATTTGCGCGCCCAGATCGCCGACCGCACGGCGCAGCTCGCGCTCGCCGATAAGCAGATGGAGCGTCAGCGCCGCCTTCTCGCCGAGCGCGCGACCAGCCAGGACGCCTTCGACATCGCCGAATCCGGCCGCAAATCTTTGGCCGCCCAGATTCAGGCACTGGAGGCGCAGACCAAACAGACGGAAAGTACGCTGAAGGCCGACACAGCCAATCTCAGCTACACGCAAATCTTCGCGCCGATCTCCGGCACCGTCGTTGATATCCTGGCGAAGACAGGCCAGACGTTGAACGCCAATCAGCAGGCGCCGATCGTGCTGCGTATCGCCGAGCTCGACACGATGACGGTGTGGACGCAGGTCTCCGAGGCCGACGTCAACAAGCTGCGCATTGGCATGCCGGCCTATTTCACCACGCTCGGTCAAATTGATCGGCGCCGCGAAGGTGTCCTGCGCCAGGTGCTGCCGACGCCGACCGTGGTCAACAATGTCGTGCTCTACAACGCGCTGTTCGACGTGAACAATCCGGACCGCGATCTGTTGCCGCAAATGACCGCGCAGGTCTTTTTCGTCATCGCCCAGGCCCGCAACGTTCCAGTCGTGCCCATGGCGGCGTTGCGCCCGGTCGCGCGCACCGGCAACCGTTACATAGCGCGTGTGGTCGAAAACGGGCAGCCCGTCGACCGGGCCGTCGAAATCGGCGCCACCAACCGCGTCGTCGCCGAGATCCTATCCGGCCTCAAGGCCGGGGATCAAATCGTCGTCGAGGGCGCGGTAACGCGCCGCCCCACCCGATGACCGCGCTCGACGGCTACGCCCAGGATGCCGCGGAGGCGCGAGATGCGCCGCGATCGTCCGAGGCGCCGGCCGCCGAGCCTTTGATCCGCATCCGCAACCTCACGAAATCCTTTCATCGGGGCACGTTCGAAGTGCCGGTGTTGCATGGCATCTCGCTCGACATCGTGGCCGGAGAATTCGTGGCCATCATGGGCTCTTCGGGTTCGGGCAAGACGACCCTGATGAACCTGATCGGCCTGCTCGACCGGCCGAGCGGCGGCAGTTATTCCTTTGCCGGGCAGGAGATGTCGGGGCTGGATGCGGAGGACCGCGCGCTTTTGCGCCGCGACGCCTTCGGCTTCATCTTTCAGCAATACAATCTGATGGCCACCGAGACGGCGGCGGCCAATGTCGAAATGCCCGCCATTTATGCCGGGCTGCCGGGAGCCAAGCGGCGGTCGCGAGCGCGCGAAATATTGACTCAGCTTGGTCTCGGCGACCGCCTCGATCACCGCCCGAGCCAGCTTTCGGGCGGCCAGCAGCAACGTGTTTCGATCGCGCGCGCGCTCATGAACGGGGGCGCGGTTATCCTGGCCGACGAACCGACGGGCGCGCTCGACACCCGCAGCGGCAAGGAGGTCATGCGCCTCCTCCACGATCTCAACGAACACGGGCATACGATCCTATTGATCACCCACGACCCGGAAGTCGCCGCGCAAGCCAAACGAGTCGTCGAAATCCGCGACGGATTGGTTGTTGCCGACCGCCGCCTGTCGCGCGAGGCGCCCGCCCCCCGTCCGCGCTGGACGGCGCCGCCGCGGCGGCGCTTTGCTGTCCCCTTCGATTTGCTCGCCGCCGTAGGCATGGCGCTGCACTCGCTGCGCGCCAATCTCATGCGCACGGTTCTGACGTTGCTCGGCATCATCATCGGCGTGGCCTCCGTCGTCGCCATGTTGGCGATCGGGGGCGGCGCCAAACAACTCATCGTCGATCGCATCACGGCGATGGGATCGAATCTTCTGCTGGTCCGCCCCGGCGCCCCCAACATCCGCAACTCCGGCGGCGTCACCACTTTGGTCGCGGCCGATGCCGAGGCGCTGACGGATTTGCCCAACGTCGTCGTGGCCGTGCCGGAATATCAAAGCAGCGCCACCATCCGCACCGGCGGCAGCGACTATTGGACCACGGTGAATGCGGGCGGCTCCGATTTTCCGATCGCCCGCGACTGGCCGGTCGCGACCGGTGTCTTCTTCAACGACGACGATTTGAAGGACTACGCGCCCGTGGTCGTACTCGGCCAGACCTTGGTTAAGGTTATGTTCCCGCCCGATGCCGATCCGTTGGGCCAATTCGTTCTGCTCAACAACATTCCATTTCAGGTCATCGGGACGATGGAACCCAAGGGCGCCTCGCCCGGCGGTGGCAACGATCAAGACGACATCGCCATGGTGCCCCTGACCACCGGGACTTTGCGTCTGTTCGGCCAGCGCCATTTACGGACGATCACCGTGAAGGTCGCCGATTTCGAAAAGATCGACGTCACCGAAGACGCGATCCGGCAGTTGTTGATCGCGCGCCACAAAAAGGAAGACTTCCAAATCCGCAACATGGCCTCGATCATCGCGACCGCGACGGAGACGCAAAGCACGCTCACATTGTTGTTGGGGTCGATCGCGGCGATTTCGTTGCTCGTCGGGGGCATCGGCGTCATGAACATCATGTTGGTCAGCGTGACCGAACGCACGCGCGAGATCGGCGTGCGCATGGCAGCCGGCGCCCGGCGCTTCAACATATTGTTGCAGTTCAACACCGAGGCGCTGGTCTTGTGCACCTTCGGCGGTCTGCTCGGCGTCGGCGCTGGGCTGGGCGCTGCCTGGGCCTTCCAGAGCTTCGGCAAACCCGTGGTTTATGCGGCGACACCGGTGATTCTCGCCTTCGGCTGCGCCTTTTTCACTGGGTTGCTCTTCGGCTTTCTGCCGGCGCGCAAGGCGGCCAATCTCGATCCGGTCGCCGCGCTCGGCGCGGATTAATCGGAATGACGATCCGTGCCTTGGCGATTCTCGGACTCGCGTGTTTGGCGACGGGGTGCGCGTTGGGCCCGAACTACGTCAGGCCCGAGGTGCCCATCCCCACCGATTGGGAATCGCGTATCGATGCCAGCGGCGTCTGGCCCGATGCGCGCTGGTGGCAGGGTTTCCGCAGCGAGGAACTCGATCGCCTGATCGGCGAGGCGACGGAAAACAATCTCGACCTCAACGCGGCCTATGCCCGCATTCTTCAGGCCCAGGCAAAGGCCAAGATCGCGGGTGCGGCGCTGATGCCGAGTTTGAACACCTCCGGCGGCTTCGACCGCAATTGGGCAACGCGCGCCGGGACCCGTGGCGGGACGTCATTGGTCGTGAGTTCCAATTATCAAGCCTCGATCGGCGCCAGCTATCAGGCCGATCTGTTCGGCGCCAATGAAGCGGATCGGCAATCTGCCCTGACTCGCCTCGAAGCGAGCCGCTACGACCTCGAAACCGTGGCCATCACGCTGTATTCCGATGTCTCCAGCACCTATTTCCAGGTTCTTTCGCTGCGGGACCGGCTGCGTCTGGCGGGCGAGACGCTGCGCATCGCCACCGATGTCTTGGCGGTGCTGGAGCGGCGCCGGGTGGAAGGACTCATCTCCGATCTCGAAGTGTCGCAGCAGCGCAGCGCGGTGGCGAGCCAGCGCGCCAATCTGGTGTCGCTTCAGCAGGCGGAGCGGTTGGCGCTCGACGCGTTGGCCGTGTTGCTCGGCCGCAATCCACAAGGATTTGCCGTCGAGGGAAGGTCGCTCGCCGACCTGACCCTGCCGGGGCTCGCCGCGGGTTTGCCTGCGGGCCTGCTGCGACGGCGTCCCGACATACGAAGGGCCGAGGCCAATCTGCGGGCGGCCGGGCTCGATACGGTCGGCGCGCGCGCCGCGCGTTTTCCCAGCCTCGATCTTTCGGCGCAGCGCGGTTGGCAGGGCGCCACCCTGCCGGCGCTCTTCAGCGTCTCGGGTCTGTCCTATGGTTTCGGTGCCTCCCTCGCCGCGCCGCTTTTCCAGGGCGGTCGGCTCGAAGGCGGCGAAGATGCAGCCAGGGCGCGTTTCCAGGAATTGATGGAGACCTATCGCGCCGTGATTCTTGCCGCCTTTCGCGACACCGAAGACGCCTTGAGCGCCACCGACACCTCCGATCGCCGTTTGGAACTGGCGCGGGAGGCCCTCGATCAGGCGCGCGAGGCCTTCCGCATCGTCGAAGCGCGGTTCCGCGCGGGTTCGGTTGATTTCATCAATGTTCTCGACGCACAACGGACCGTCTTCCAGGCCAACGACGCCGTGGTCCAGGCGGCGCTCGACCGCTACACCGCGGTTGTCAACCTCTATACCGCCGTCGGCGGTGGTTGGGATGGCGTCTAGGCGGCTCGGTTTCCCCGTGTTTGGGCGACCGAAGCGACGTTTGAATGCGAATTGTCTTCCGACGGTTGAGCGGCTGGTTGGGTCGCCGGCCCGTCCGTCGCGCCGACGGGCTCCTCCGCCGCGTCGAGTTGCCGCACGGTGCGTTCGATACTGAGAAGTATGGTCTTGATATCGAGGGCTTCAAGCATGGGCGTCTCCGGTTAAGACACTACCATCCCGGCGCCTCGCCCCGACCGCCATGCATCATGCAAAGGCATGATACCAACTAAAGTATATAGCCTAAATCTTGATCCGGTCCATCGAAAATTCACAAGACCTATACAAGTGGATGGGCGGGATAGATCGCGCGTCACGCTTCGCGTGAATTGCGGGCACCACGAGCCGCGCCGTGCGCGCATCACCTCGGTCGGTGTTCGCCCCGGCCCTCCTTTACCGTGTCGTCGTCCGCCATCGTGCCGGCGCCGTTCACGACTGCTTTCTCCAGCGTCCCCGACCGCGATGACATCACCGTCGTTCGCGTGTGGCCGAATTCCGTAACGGCGTTGTAGGGCGACGCCGGCATGGCTGACATGCCAAAAGCGAATGTGCTCTGCGGCATCGATTCACTTTCACAAATCGACCGCGGCATATAAGAATATTCGCGGGCCGGTTAATGATTGCGCCAGTTTTCGGTGCGGCGCGGCCTTTGGGATGCGTGTGATGTCGTTGCCGGCCAGACAAGGGCTCTATGACCCTACCAACGAGCATGACGCTTGCGGCGTCGGCTTTGTCGTCAACATCAAGGGCCGCAAGTCGCACGACATCATCCAGCGCGGCCTGCAAATTCTGGTCAACCTCGACCATCGCGGCGCGGTTGGCGCCGATCCGCTGGTCGGCGACGGCGCCGGCTGCCTTATCCAGATACCGGACGCATTGCTGCGCGACTGGGCGGGAAAAAAGGGTCTTACCCTGCCGCCGCCCGGCCATTACGCAGCGGCGATGTGTTTTCTGCCACAGGACGAAAAATCGCGCGATTTCGCGGTGGCCCATTTCGAACATTTCATCAAGGCCGAAGGCCAGACCCTGATCGGGTGGCGCGACGTGCCCGTCGATCCCACGGGCCTCGGCAAGCGCGTGATCGAGACCATGCCGGTCATCCGGCAGGCGATCGTGGGCCGCAACCCCAATCTGGCCGATCAGAACGCCTTCGAGCGTAAACTTCTATCCATTCGTAAACAGGCCCAGAACCCAATCGCCGATCTGGCGCGCACGCACAATCTGCCGGGCCTGACCCAGCTTTACATACCGTCGTTTTCGACCAGGACGGTGGTCTATAAGGGGCTGCTGCTGGCGCCGCAAGTCGAGAGCTTCTACGACGATCTCCGCAATCCGCTGACGGTGTCGGCGCTGGCCATGGTTCATCAGCGGTTCTCGACCAACACCTTCCCGTCCTGGCGACTGGCGCATCCCTATCGCTTCCTCGCCCATAACGGCGAAATCAACACCGTGCGCGGCAACGTCAATTGGATGTACGCGCGGCGCCATTCGATGTCCTCGTCGCTGATCGGCGCCGATCTCGACAAGATGTGGCCCCTGATCCCGCATGGGCAATCGGACACGGCCTGCATCGACAACGCGCTCGAATTGCTAGTCGCCGGCGGCTTCTCGCTGGCCCAGGCGATGGTCACGCTGATTCCGGAGGCGTGGTCCGGAAACAAGCTGATGGACCCGGCGCGCCGCGCTTTCTACGAATACCACGCCGCCCTGATGGAGCCGTGGGACGGCCCCGCCGCGATCGCCTTCACCGATGGCCGGCAGATCGGCGCGACGCTCGACCGCAACGGGCTGCGTCCGGCCCGCTACATCGTGACCGACGACGACCATGTGATCCTGGCCTCTGAATCCGGCGTGTTGCCGGTGCCCGAGGAAAAAATCGTCCGCAAATGGCGGCTACAGCCCGGCAAGATGCTGCTGATCGATCTCGAAGAAGGCCGCATCATCGACGATTCCGAAATCAAACGGGGACTCGCGGAGGCCCACCCCTATCGCGAATGGCTGAAGCAGACCCAGTGCAAACTCGAGGATCTGCCGGAACAAGCGGCTTCAACGCCGGTGCTGTCGAACGATCCCGCGGCCTTGCGTAAACGCCAGCAGACTTTCGGCTACACGCAGGAAGACCTGCAATTTTTCCTTGAGCCGCTGGCCAAGGATGGAGAAGACCCGGTCGGTTCCATGGGCACCGATACCCCGGTCGCCGTGCTCTCGCTTAAACCGAAGCTTCTCTACAACTACTTCAAGCAGAACTTCGCCCAGGTCACCAACCCGCCGATCGATCCCATCCGCGAGGAGCTGGTGATGTCGCTGGTGTCGATGATCGGGCCGCGGCCGAATTTGCTGGGCCTGCATGCGGGGGCGCATTATCGGCTCGAAGTTTCGCAGCCGATCCTGACCAACGCCGATCTCGAAAAAATCCGCTCGATCTCGACTTTGGTGAACGGGGCGTTCAGCACACAGACCATTGATGCCACTTGGCCTGCGGCGGAAGGCGCGGGCGGTATCGAGACCGCTCTGGACCGGCTGTGCCGCGAAGCGACGGAGGCGGTTCTCGCCGGCAAGAACATTCTGATCCTGTCCGATCGCGCGGCCTCGGTGGAGCGTATCCCCATCCCAGCGCTGCTCGCCACTGCCGCGGTCCATCACCATTTGATCCGCCAGGGGTTGCGTACCGATACCGGGCTGGTCGTGGAGACCGGGGAGGCGCGGGAAGTCCACCATTTCTGCGCGCTTGCGGGTTATGGCGCGGAGGCGGTCAATCCCTATCTCGCTTTCGAGACCCTGGAACAAATCCGGGTGCAGAACGGGCTGACGCTGAAGCCTTACGAGGTTCAGAAGAACTATATCAAGGGTGTCGGCAAGGGCATTTTGAAGGTGATGTCCAAGATGGGT
>CAMDDQ010000025.1 GCA_945892765.1 Asaia bogorensis | reverse complement strand
CTCGCCCTTCAGGGCCTCCAGCGCAACCCGCGCCTTGAACTCGGGCTTGTGCTGCTTCCGTATCGTCATCGCTGACCTCCTCTCGTTGAGGATCAGCAGACACCTACTCTGTAGCTTCCGTCACCGTCCGATTTTTGGGTAGTACCTCATTTCTTCGCTCAACCAACCAGAGAGCAAGCAGTGTCTTTCCTATTCCGCAGGCAGCTATCAATTTTCCACGCGGATTCGCGGCTAATCCTGCTTGCAGGTCCTCAAGAATCGTCGCTTGATATGGTCGAGGTGTCTTTATCGCGCGCGGCACCTGGGCGGTTTTGTTTTTAGCGTAATTCTGTAGTGCGACAAAGAAACGACCATCAAGAGCGTCGAGAACGTCACAGAGAATTGCTGTATGACCAGCCTTCTTGCTTGCGAGAATCGGTAGTGACTTGGTGTTGGAGATAATTAGGCGTCCGTCGGCGTATTCCGCTTCTGTCCAAAAGGTCGACAGTTCATAGTATGTAATCGACTGGCGGCCCGAACGAAATTTGGCTTGGAACGCAATCCATTGCCCAAGGTGTGTGATGTACACCCCATCGACTCCGTGATCCTTTTTCTCCAGCCGCAGTTTTTTCAGAACGTCTTGGGGAAAAGAGCCATTTAATGCGACTGGGCAATGCAATTTGGAGATCTGATAGAGAGCGTCGTGATACAAAAAATAGAAATACACAAATTCCTCGAATACATCGCCCTTTGCCTTGATAGTTGGCAGAGATTCGATATCCCGTTCGAGTTGTTTCCATGATTTGTATTGTTTTAAAAAAATGCTGTTCATATGGGCCTCGAAGAAGAACAGCGCAGAACACTGCGCTGATTGATTAACAGTCAAGTGTCAGAATGGCTTGTTCGATAAATTCCTTTCATTGGGAGTGCTGTTTGCGAGTGCCCGGGACCGAAAATAGCCGCAACGGTCGCCAAGACCGGTCCCTGGAAACTCGAAATAGTCAAACGCAACAAGTTGCATCGTTTCGTCGTGCCCCCCTCCAAACGGTGGGTCGTCGAACGGACCTTCGCCTGGATCGCTCGCAACCGCCGGCTCGCCCGCGACTTCGAACGCTACGCCGGGACCGTCGCCGCCTTCATCAGGCTTGCCATGATTCGCATCATGCTCGCGCCCGGTGCTTCCGTGGTGCTTCCGCAGGCGTTGTTGCTTCTCCGTGCCCAAAAAGGTCGAGCCTCTAAAAGCCCCAGTAATCCTTGGTGCCCCCGGGGAGACTCGAACTCCCACGTCCATAGGACAACAGATTTTGAGTCTGCCGCGTCTACCGGTTCCGCCACAGGGGCATGGCGGCGGCATCATAGCCGCACAAGGGCCAAGGTCAACGCGCCAGGCGCCAAATGATCTTCGTTGGCGAATCCAACCGATCAGACGGCGCCGATTGTGCATTGGGACGCCCGCTGTTACACCCCGCGGACCCTTCCGATCATGGAACCCTCGCCGTCAATGATCCGACGCCTGTACGATTGGACGATGCGCCTGGCCGCGCGGCGCCATGCGATGTGGGCGCTTGCCGGCGTGTCGTTCGCGGAAAGCTCGTTCTTTCCGATCCCGCCCGACATGTTGCTTATCCCCATCGTGCTGGCGCAGCGCGAGCACGCTTTGCGCGCCGCCACGATCTGCACTGTTACGTCCGTATTGGGCGGTTTCGCCGGCTACGCCATCGGTTATTTCCTCTATGAAATCCTCGGCCGCGCCATCGTCGAGGCTTACGGCTATCAACAGGGATTCGAGGAGTTCCAACGCCTGTTTCGCGAATGGGGTGGCTGGATCATCATGGTCAAGGGTTTGACGCCGATCCCCTACAAGATCGTTACCATCACCAGCGGGGTCGCCGGGCTCGACCTTCTTACCTTCGGCATCGCCTCGCTGGTCTCGCGCGGCGTGCGATTCTATGCCGAAGCGATTTTGCTTTGGTATTTCGGGCCGCCGATCCGCGGCTTCGTCGAACGCTCACTCGGCCTGGTCGTCGGCGTCAGCCTGGGTGCGATCGTGGCCGGTTTTCTGCTAATGAGATTGCTGTAGATTCAGTCGCACCGTGCCTACACAGAGACTTGCCTCCATGGTCGCGATTCGTCGGCTTCCCGTCCTGATCTTCCTCGCTAGCGCCGCCACGCTAGCCGGCGCCTTTGCCTTCCAATATATCGGCGGCCTCCAGCCCTGTATTTTGTGCCTCTATCAACGTTATCCCCATGGGATCGCCATGGTGCTTCTGGTTGTGGCTCTGGTGCTCGGCACCGGCGGCCGGACCGGCCGCGGGCTCATGTTTCTAGCCGGCGCGGTGTTCCTCGTCGGCGCCGGCATCTCCGTCTACCATGTCGGCGTCGAGCAGCATTGGTGGCTCGGTACGGCGTCCTGCGGCACCACGGCCTCCCCATCGGCGAACATCGCGGAGTTGCGGGCGCGATTGCTGGCCACGCCCGTGGTTCGATGCGACGAGGCGGCTTGGTCGCTCTTCGGGATTTCGATGGCCGGCTACAATGGCTTGATTTCTTTGGCCTTGGCCGCGCTCTCGGGCTTTGCGGCGGCACGACCCGATGACCGAATCGCCTGAAGCCACGCCCATCGCCGCCGGAAATCTTCCCGGCGATCCATCACCCGAGGAAACCATCGCGCGCATTCTGCGCGTCGACCATGCCGGTGAATATGGCGCCGTGCGCATTTATGCGGGGCAACTGGCGGTGCTCGGGGCAACCGCGGTCGGCGGGACGATCGAAAAGATGGCGGCCTGCGAGCAGGAACATTTGAAGGCCTTCAGCCACATGTTAGCCGAACGCCGCGTGCGGCCGACCGTCTTGTCACCGATCTGGCATGTGGCCGGTTACGCGCTCGGCGTCGCCACCGCGCTGATGGGACCCAAAGCGGCGATGGCGTGCACGGCGGCGGTGGAAGAAGTCATCGACGAACACTATGCCGGGCAGGCGGCGGCGCTCGGCGACACCGAGCCAGCGCTGCGCGAACGGATCGAAAGCTTTCGCGCCGACGAAATCGCCCATCGCGACGAGGCCCTGGCCCAGGGTGCCGAGCAGGCCCCGGCGTATTTTCTGCTGGCGGGTGCCATCAAGGCGGGTTCGCGCCTCGCCATCTGGCTATCGACGCGCCTGTAGCCGCGGTTACGATTTCTTAACGTTCGGCCTCTACCCTGGCGTTCCTTTCCAGAATGGAGAACGACCATGGCCAGAACGCCTCTTACCCCTCAGAACGGGCTCGTCAGCGAAACCCTTTGGGATGTATCGACCGCCTTGTCGCTGGTGGAGCGGCATGTGCAGCGGAAATACACCTTCGATCCGGGTGAGGATCCCAACTACTACCCGCCTCTCGATATTTCGGACATCATCCTGGCGGCTGAATAACGCCTAACGATGCGCGCTCGAAACGGGGCTGGCCCGCCGCCATAAGCGGTCGGCCGGCCCGGTATTCGCGCCAGCAACCAGCGTCAGTTCGGGTCCAGCTCGCTATCCCAATACAAGAAGTCCCGCCAGCTATCGTGCAGGAAGTTGGGGGGAAAGGCGCGCCCGTTTTCCTGAAGTTGCCGCGTCGTCGGCTGATTCGGACGCATGCGCGGGTGCATGCCGCTTTCATGCGGCAAACGATTG
Source organism: Asaia bogorensis (assembly GCA_945892765.1). GTDB lineage: Bacteria > Pseudomonadota > Alphaproteobacteria > CACIAM-22H2 > CACIAM-22H2 > SHVT01. Next base: position 16,778 of record CAMDDQ010000025.1, on the reverse strand, counting down.
CCCTTGACCAAATTGCAGGTCCCGCAAGCCGTCACCACGTTCGACCAGACCGTTTGGCCACCGCGCGAGCGCGGCACGATATGGTCAAAGGTAAGCTTATGGGCCGGGAAGGGGCCGCCACAATATTGGCAGGCAAAGCGATCGCGCAGGAAGACGTTGAACCGGGTGAAGGCCGGCCGCCGCGCCATCGGCACGAATTCCTTAAGCGAAATGACGCTGGGGAGGCGCATTTCATGATTCGGCGAGCGGACGACGCGGTCATATTCGGAGACAATATTGACGCGGCAAAGGAACACCGCCTTCACCGTTTCCTGCCACGACCACAGGGACAACGGGAAGTAACTGAGCGGCCTAAAATCCGCGTTCAGCAACAAGGATGGGCAGTTTTCGATCGATCCTGACAAGGCCTTTCTCTCAGCTCTTGCATAAGGATTCTTCTGCTCAACTCAACTCCGTTGATAGCCGATCGCGGTGACAAAAACAACCGCCGCCGGGCGCGGTCGGGGTCAGCCGGCCAACCCCCGCCGCAAGAATTCGCCGCCACGGCGCAGGCCTTCGTCGTCGATACCGTGCCCGAGCCCACGGCAAAGTAGGGTTTCGACGGTCAGCCCGACGGCACGCAATGCTTGCGCCGAAGCCGGCATCGCCTCCACCGGCACGACACTGTCCTCGTCGCCATGGACCAACAATACGGGCGGCCGAGCGCGCAATTCCTCGGCCAAGGATTCCGGACCGACCAGGGCACCGGAAAAGCCCAAAACCGCGCCGCAGGCCGTGGCACGGCGCGGGGCAACATGCAGGGCCATCATCGTGCCCTGGGAAAAACCGACCAAAGCGAGGCGGGAATCGTCGAGTCCGCGCGCCGCTAAGGCCGCGTCGATGAAGGCGTCGAGGATGGGGGCGGCCGCCCGCGTTCCGGCGAGCATCGCTTCGATCGACCAGTCGCGCAGGCTGAACCATTGCCGGCCATACGGCGCCATGTCGCAGGGAAAGGGCGCATGGGGCGACAGGAATTCGGCGTTGGGCAGCAACTTTGCCCATTGCGGCGCCAGGCCGATGAGATCGTTGCCGTCGGCGCCCAAGCCGTGCAAGAGAATGACGAGCTGTTGCGGCGCGCCGCCGGTGGATGGCTTGACCGACGGGCCGGTCAGGGAAAACAAATCGGGCATCGCTTCTGTCTAGCCGAAAACGGCGAAACCGCACAGCCGCTATGATGGCGACATGACTCAATCCTCTGTCCCGGTCACGCGTTTTGCCCCGAGCCCGACGGGATACCTGCACCTCGGGCACGCGCACTCGGCCCTTTTCGCCTGGCGGTCGGCACGGTCGGCGGGCGGACGTTTCCTGTTGCGTGTCGAAGACATCGACGCGGGTCGGTGCCGGCCGGAATTCGAGGCCGCGATCCTGGAAGACCTTGGCTGGCTGGGCCTCGATTGGGAAACCCCGGTGCGGCGTCAATCCGATCACCTGCGCGATTACGCCGCGGCACTGGCCCGGCTTGAGGCGCAAGGGCTGCTTTATCCATGTTTTTGTTCGCGCGCGGAGGCCTCGCGCGCGGCCTCCGCGCCTCACGACGCGGATCGGCCGCCGCTCTATCCCGGCACCTGCCGGAAGCTGCCCGTGGCCGAACGCGCCGCCTTGCGCGCCGAGGGGCGGGCCTTCGCGCTTCGTCTCGACAGCGAGGCGACGATGGCCAAGATCGGCCCATTGTTTTGGACGGACCGCCGTCGCGGTCGGATCGCGGCCGACCCCCTTGCCCTCGGCGACGTCGTTCTCGCGCGCAAGGATACGCCGACGAGTTACCACCTCGCCGTGACGGTGGATGACGCCCTCCAGGGCGTTACCCTCATCACCCGAGGGGAAGACCTGTTCGAATCGACCCATGTCCATCGGATGCTACAGGCGCTGCTCGATCTACCTACGCCCGAATACGACCACCACACCTTGTTGTTGGGCACCGACGGAAAGCGGCTGGCCAAACGCGACCGCGCGGCCACGCTCCGCGCCCTGCGCGAAGCCGGCAAGACACCGGCCGAGACACGCGCGCTGGCTGGTTTCGATGGCCGGGACGAGGTTCGCTAAACCTCCGCGTGCAGGCCACGGACCAGGTCGAGATAGTCCGGGTGTTCCGGCGGTATCAGCCCGTGCCGGATGAGGAAGTCGATGATCACCAAATTGCAGTTGAATTTGAATTCGTGGGTATCGCGCACCACTGCCGCCACCTGGCTCGCCGGCCACAAATAAAAGGTTTCGAGTTCCCCATCCCGGTTGCGCGGCATGAAATCCACCGGCAGTTCGAGGTCGTAACAGAACAACACGTCGGGTTTGAGCCCGTCGGGTGTCGCCGAACAATAGGTAATGGCCCCCACCGGTACGGCGCACGCGGCGAGAACGGCGGGTATGCCGGCTTCCTCGTCGCATTCCTTAGCCAGGTTCTTGGCCAGCGACAGCCCCAGCGGCTGGCCGCCCGCGACCATGTTGTCGAGCATGCCGGGATAGGTCGGCTTGTCGCGGGAACGCCGGCCGATCCACATATGCAGGCCGTCGGGCTTGCGTACAAAACCATTCATATGAACGCCGTAGGCCCGCACGCCGAAACGGGGAACCGCCGCCCGCTCCATCCGCAACAAGGGCGGCGAGGAAAATCCGTTCACGACGGGATAGGACTCGTCCCGCCACGCCGAGAAGTCGCCGTCCGCGCGGAGCTGGCGAAGAACGCCATCCACCGCCTTCGATCGCGTCTCGAAGTCGTCAAGCGAGTCGGCGAGTTTGATCTGAGTCTCCGCGACATCGAAGACCCGATTCAAGCGAGCGAGTCGCTCGGCGAAGTTCGGCCGCACCCAGCCGACGCGAACATCACCGACGACAAAGGGACGAAATCCGCTCAAGTCATGAACGTTGCATTCGCCGATGCGGTCGAGAAAACTCATCGGCTTAAGGTCGCTGTGCGAGTTTGCCCAACCGCGCGAATAGATCGGCGACACCTTCCGCCGCGGCCTCGGCGACCGCCACAGCCACCTCGCCCCAGGCGCGGTCCAGCGTTCCGGCGGGGACGTCGTTTTCCTGATTGATCACGCCGAGACGGCTGCCGTCGGAGCGAATGACCTCCCAGGCCACGGCGATATGCTGATCCCCGCGCACGCCGGGCGACATGGCAACGCTGCCCAGCACGATGAAGGCCTCGCCCAGGCCCGCTTTTGCCTCCGGCGCATCGAGGCCGTCCACGGCCTCGATGTCAGCCTGGCGCAAGGCGAAGGCGAGCGCGCGCGCCAGCGAACGCCGCCCGTCCCCGGGCGCCCCGGCGACTTCGGCGACGATGACCTTGGGCCGCGCCAAGGGCTGGGGCATGGCGTCCTGGACCAGCGGCAGCAAGGCCTCGACCGCCGCCTTGGTGGCGCTCGGCAAGGCAGCGGCGAAGCCGACCGGTGTCACCGGCAAGGATGAAAGATGGCCAGCGCGGGCCCCGCCTCCAGGCGTTAGAAGCTGCCAGGAAATCGCCACTGTGTTCGCATCGGCCTGAATCGCCGACCCAAGGAGTTCATATGAAGCGAGGTTCCGGCTAAAGAGGCTCGCCGGAACATTCGCCTCCTGCAGCGCATTGGCCATGGCCCGAGCCAGGATGGCGGCGGCCTCAGGGGACAATCCCTCGACCGGACGCACAACCACCCCCCGGCTGTCGTTGATCCAGAGGAGAAGATTGGGGTCGGCCTTGGCGTCAGGGGCGAAAGGACGCGGCACCTGCCCGCAACCGGCGAGGATCAACAGGGCGGCGGCGCAAATCCTAGAAAACACAGCTCACCAGCATGCCGAGAACGAGAAACAGACCGAAGAGAATAAGGTATGGCATCGGTTCGGGCCCGCGCGTCAGTCGACCAAAGCGATGGCCGACAGGCCGCGGCCATAACCACCTTCACCGCGCAGCACCGAGCGGCGATAGCTGAAAAATTGGCTCTCGTCTCCACACGTATCGGCGACCGCGCGACAGACTTGGCCGAGGCCGAGGGCACCAAGGCGCCGTTCGACATAACCGCCAAGGTCGAACAACCGGTGGCCCGGCCGCGACGACTGCTTGAAGAAGTCGCGGTTGGCGGCGGACTCTTCCAGAAACGTGCCCTCGAATTCCGGCCCGACTTCGTAGGATGGCTGTGCGATGCAAGGGCCGATTGCGGCCATGATGTCGCCCCGGCTAGCGCCAAGCTCGGTCATCGCCGCTACCGTGCGCTCCAAAATCCCGGCGCGCGCGCCACGCCAGCCGGCGTGAGCGGCCCCGACGACGCCGGCGGCCGGATCGGCGAACAACACAGGCGCGCAATCGGCCGTCAGAATGCCGAGTGCGACGCCGGGCGCCCGCGTGACCAGACCATCGACCTGCGGCGCCGTTTCGGTGGCAAAAGGCCCGTTGACCGTGGCGACACGGTCGCTGTGTACCTGGTAGGCGGTGACCAATGCCGGCGCCGGCAGGTCGATTTGGGCCATCGCCCGCGCCCGGTTCGCCGCCACGCGATCGCGATCGTCGCCGGAGCCAAACCCACAGTTGAGCGCCGCGAATATGCCCTCGCTCACACCCCCGAGGCGCGTGAAAAAGGCGTGGCGCACGGTGCCAGCCTCGGACAGCGGCGCAAGCGTCAGCACGGCACCTCCGGCTCGGGATCGAAGCCCGGCGGCACGACGGCGCCGGAGCCCATGACCGCCAGGACCTTGAACAACGCGCCCATTTCCCCCGGCGCGATCAAGCGGCGGCAGGCGGATTCGATGGCGGGACCGGCCCCCGGAGTCGCCGCCACAAGCTGCGCCGCCCGCGCCACGATGCCCAGGCGGTTGAGCCAAAGACCTTGCGGCAAGGGGCCAAAACACGCCGCGCCGACGTCGCCAGCCGCGCGCTTGAGGACGGCGAAATCGACATGAGCGGTCAGATCGGCCTCGCCCGGGTCATTGAGGGGGTCGGCGGGCCGGTGGCGCCGCACCGCCTGAAGTGTATCCCCGACCGCGCCGTCGGAACCATAATCGACGATCAGCGCCGCCCCACCGAAATCGCGGATTCGCTCGGCGATTGCGGTGGCGAAACGGTGCCGCTCCGGCGCGGTCTCCACAACCGTGCCGCAAGTCGCGTCGCGCCAGGGGGAATGTGCCGGGTCCGTCGCCGGATTTGGCGCGACAACGAAGCAAAGCCCATCACCCTCGGGAGCGAGGCCGACCAATTTTTCAAACCAACCGCCTTCCCGCCGGACGAATTGCCGGATCGGCAGAGCGTCGAAGAATTCATTGGCGATCAAAATCATCGGCGCCGCGGGAACCGTGTCGAACCGCTCATGCCAGGTCGCCGCCGTTCCGATCGTGTTGCGCTGGCTCTCGCGGAGGACCGGGCTCGTCTCCAGAAGATGAACGCGCAAAGCCGCGCGAAACGCTGGGGCGGCCTTCGCGCAAGCACGCAGCCCATCGGCGAGCAGAGTGCCGCGGCCGGGTCCGAGTTCGACCAGCAACACCGGATCGGGGCGGCCGAGATCGTCCCAGACCTGCGCGCACCAAAGCCCGATCAATTCGCCAAACATCTGGCTGATTTCAGGCGCCGTGATGAAATCCCCGGCAGCGCCAAGGGGCTGCCGCCGCCGGTAATAACCATGGTCCGCATCGCCGAGCGCGGCGTCCATGAATTCGGCGACGCTCAACGGCCCGTCGCGAGCAATGCGGTCGCGAAGGCGAAGAAGGAGCGGGTTCACCGCGCCGGCGCGGCGGCCTTGGACGGATTGCGCAGGACGAGGAGCAATCCGACCGCCAGCATCGGCAGACAGAGCAATTGCCCATAAGTCAGTCCGCCGAGCAGGATGCCGAATTGGATGTCCGGCTCGCGGAAAAATTCGCTGGCGAAGCGGGCGACCGCGTAACCGGCGAGGAAGATGCCGCCCAACCAACCGCGTCGTTCGCGCAGGCGCCGTTTGCGGGACAGCAGATGAAGGAGAACGAACAGAACAATGCCCTCCAATGCCGCCTCGTAGAGCTGGCTGGGATGCCGGGGCTCGGGCCCGCCATTCGGAAATACCATGGCCCAAGGTACGTCGCTGGTCCGGCCCCAAAGCTCGCCATTGATGAAATTGGCGATACGGCCGAAGAAAAGACCAATGGGCGTCGCGCAGGCGACGACATCGCCGAAAGCCAATCCCTCGATTTTCCGGCGGCGCGCGAAGATCGCAATGGCGATCAGCATGCCAATCAATCCGCCATGGAACGACATGCCGCCACGCCAAATATAAAGCGCTTCCAAGGGGTATTCGAAGTAGAAATCCGGCCGGTAGAGCAGGACGTAACCGAGCCGTCCCCCCAGGATGACCGCGAACGTCGCCCAGGATAGGAAATCGTCGACATCGGTCCGTGCCATGAATTTCGGCGCCAGATCAGCGAGATGGAGCATATAACGCCAGCCCAACAACAGGCCGGCGATATAGGCCAGTGCGTACCAGCGCACCACGATCGGCCCGATTTCGATGGCGACCGGATCAATGACCGGAAAAGTCAGGGTCAGCACGGCAACTCCGCTTCAGACATAGGGGTCCGGCGCGGCCAAATGATCGCGCAGGTAACGGGTAACGCCATCTTCGAGCGATGTGAAGGGCTTGGCATAGCCGCACGCGCGCAGGCGTTCCATGCGCGCCTGCGTGAAATATTGGTATTTGTCCCGCAATTCGACTGGCGTATCGACATACTCGATCATCGGTTCGCGGCCAAAGGCGGCGTAGGCGGCCACCGCAAGGTCCTTGAAGCTGCGCGCCAATCCGGTTCCGACATTAAACAACCCGCAGACCCGCGGATTGTCGAGAAACCACCGCACGACGTCGACGACATCGCCCACCCAAATGAAATCGCGCAATTGGCCGCCATCGGCGTAGTCAGCATGGTGAGAACGGAACAGACGCGACGGGCGCCCGGCCGCGGCCGCGGGAAATAGCTGATGGGCGACGCTCCGCTGCGGTCCTTTGTGATATTCGTTGGGCCCGTAAACATTGAAGAATTTGAGGCCAACCCACTGCCGGGGCCGGGGCTCGTCGCGCGCGATAATCCGTGCGATCCTGCGGTCTAACAGATGTTTGCTCCAGCCATAGAGATTAAGCGGCCGCAGCCGAGCGAGGCCCTCAACCGAGCCTTCATCGTCGAACCCCATGGCGCCGTCGCCGTAAGTGGCGGCAGACGACGCATAAATCAACCTCGTTTCATTGGCCGTGCACCAATCCCACAACGCCAACGACAAACCGAAATTGGCCTGCATGATAAGGTCGCCGTCGGTCTCCGTCGTCGCCGAAATCGCGCCGAAGTGGAGAATGGCCTCGATCCTCGCGGTGTTCTTTTCCAGAAAATCGAAGAGCTGTTCGGGCTCGACGAAATCGGCAAGTTCGACGCGCGCCAGGTTGCGCCACTTATCGCCGCGCCCCAACCGGTCGCAAACCGCGACTTCCAAGCCGCCGGCCAGCGCCGCGACAACATTCGATCCGATGAACCCGGCGCCGCCGGTGATGAGAATCATTTATTCCTCTTCACAGCGAGCTTATAGGTTCAGCGTGGCCTCGCGGCAAGACGGCACGGCGCCCACTCATAGATCAACGACGCGGGAGTAAGTTCCATGCAGACTGAAAATCGCATCCTCGACGATCTGGCGCGCCTGGCAACCAGCGCCCTGGGCACCGCCAGTGGGGTGCGCGACGAGATCGAGGCACGGCTTCGCCATCAATTCGAACGCCTGATCGCCAGCATGGACTTGGTTCGCCGCGATGAATTCGAGGCAGTGAAAGCGATGGCGGCCAACGCTCGTTTGGAACAGGAAAAACTGGCCGAACGGCTGGCCGCGCTGGAAGCGGGCCGGCCAATCGGCCCGTCATCCTCGAATTCGCGCGGCTGATCTCCACAGACGGAATCCCTTGTCATTTATTCTTTTCTTGCGTGCCCGATTCGCTTCTGGCAACCTACATCTAGTAGTATCCGCGCTCGAGTAGCACACCATATGCCAAGTCGGCTAAGATCATATTCCTATCCTGGCCTGTTACCCGACGAGGCGTGACCATGTCCGCCACTGCGATCCGCCCTCTGACCTCGATGGATAATCCACTCGATCTTATCGAGGAGATCGTCTTGGGCAATGAATGGTCATTCGATCGCTGCACCAATGACGAGTTGGTTGCCGAGATTCCGGGTCGCTGGTGCGAATACCGGCTGCACTTCGCCTGGAGCCGCGACATGAGCGCGCTGCAATTCAGCTGCGCCCTCGACATCAAAGTGCCCCGCGCCAAACGTGATGCCGTCGCCAATCTTCTCGCGCTTGCCAATGAAAAGCTGTGGCTCGGCCACTTCGACGTGTCGTCCGAACATCAGGTACCGATGTTTCGGCATGCCGTGCTCCTGCGTGGCGCCCGCGGTGCCAGCGTGGAGCAACTCGAGGACTTGGTCGATATCGCGCTCAACGAATGCGAGCGTTTCTATCCCGCCTTCCAGCATGTGATTTGGGGAGGCCGGTCCTCCAGTGACGCGCTCCTCGCCGCCTGCGTCGAGCCGGTCGGCGAGGCATAAGCCGCTCGCCGCGACACCAACGCGAAGTCCACGGTTTTCGCATGCCGGTCAATAAAGCAAAGACTCGCGGCATTCTTCTTGTCGGCTGCGGCAAGATGGGAGAGGCCCTGCTGCGCGGCTGGATCGCGAGAGGCTGTGCCGCGGACGGCGTCACCATCGTTGATCCCGTTGCCAATTCGGTGGCCCAATGGCGGGGAAAGGACGGCATCGTCCTCACCGCCGGCCCGGCGGACTTGGCACCGACCACTGCCCCGGAGGTCGTTGTCCTCGCGGTCAAGCCGCAGGTGATGAGTGAGGTAGTGCCCGCCTATCGCCGGTTCGTGCCCGGCGGCGCCGTCTTTCTGTCGATCGCCGCGGGCAAGACCCTCACCTATTTCGCCAACCTCCTTGGCCCCGAAGCGGCCATTGTTCGCGCCATGCCTAATCTGCCGGCCTCCATCGGGAAGGGCGCCACCGTCCTTTGTGCGAACGCGCGCGTGGCGGAGGACCAGCGAAAAGGCTGTGACCGGCTGATGGCCGCCGTCGGCGAGGTTGCCTGGGTTGGGGATGAACCATTGCTGGACGCAGTAACCGCCGTTTCGGGGAGCGGTCCCGCCTATGTTTTTCTGCTGGCCGAATGCCTGGCCGAAGCGGGCATCGCCGCCGGACTGCCAACGGACCTCGCCCACGCTCTGGCGCGGGCGACCGTCGCGGGCAGTGGTGCGTTGTTACAGGAATCCAATGAGGCGCCATCGCAATTGCGCCAATCCGTGACCAGCCCCGGGGGAACGACCGCGGCCGCGCTGTCCGTGCTGATGGCGCCCGGGGCCATGACCGCGCTCATCACCCGCGCCGTGGCGGCGGCGACCGCCCGCTCGCGCGAACTCGCGAGCTGACAGGCCTTGGCCTAAGGGATCAGCCGCGCGGCCGGCAATTTCACCAGCGCCGTCGTCCCTTTCCCAATTTGGCTAGTCAGCGTTAAGCTGCCGTCATGAAACTCGACCAACCTCCGAACCAGCGGCAGGCCAAGCCCGGTGCCGGCGTGGCGCCGATTAAACGCGTTGTCCACCTGGCGGCCCGAGCGGGGAACCAGCCGCGTTGGTGCCGACGCGGGCTTCCGCGGCGGCACCGGATTCCCCGCGACGGATTACTCCGCCGCCCGCCGGGCCGTCGGCGGACGCCATCGCAGAACCGGCTGCCTGGCCGCGCGGGTTTCATCCAGCCGTCGCCGCGGCGCCAATGCGGGCGCCTCATGGAAAAACGCGGCATCTCCGGCGCGCGCGCGCGCCGCAAGCTCGCGCATGGCCGCGATGAAGCGATCGATCGAATCTCTGTTTTCGCTTTCCGTCGGCTCCATCAACAAGGCGCCGTGAACGACCAATGGGAAATACATCGTCATCGGGTGATAACCATAGTCGATCATCGCCTTGGCGAAATCCAACGTGCTGACGCCAGTGTCCTTGAGAAACCGATCGTCGAACAGGGCCTCATGCATGCACGGACCTTCAAAGGCCGGAGTCAGGTGACCCTTCAGGCGAGCGAGAAGGTAGTTGGCGTTTAGAACCGCGTCGCCCGCGGCTTGGTAGAGGCCGTCTCGCCCGTGGCTCATCATATAGGCCAAGGCCCGAACGAACATGCCCATCTGGCCGTGAAACCCCTTCAGCCGGCCAAATGATTTGGCCGTGCCCTCCGGCATTTCCACGAGGCGAAAGCCATCGGGGCCGTGCAGGACATAGGGCAGCGGCGCGAACGGCGCCAACTCCGCCGAGAGGACGACCGGCCCGCTGCCAGGACCGCCGCCGCCATGCGGCGTGGAAAATGTCTTGTGCAAGTTGATATGCATCGCATCGATGCCGAAATCGGCGGGCCGCACCCGCCCCACGATGGCGTTAAAATTCGCCCCATCGCAGTAGAAGAAGGCACCAGCATCGTGCACCGCCTTGGCGATCTCAACGACCTCGTTTTCAAAAAGCCCGCAGGTGTTGGGATTGGTCAGCATCAATGCAGCGACGTCCCGGCCTAACATCGCCCTGAGCGCCCCGAGATCGACGCGCCCGCGAGCGTCGGCGGGAATGGACTGGACCGAGAAACCGCAGGCGGCGGCGGTCGCCGGATTGGTTCCATGCGCCGATTCGGGCACCAGCACAACTTTGCGCGATTCGCCCCGCGCCTCCAGGGCCGCGCGGATAGCCACCAATCCGCACAACTCGCCATGTGCACCAGCGGCGGGCGACAACGCCACGGCGGGCATCCCGGTCAACGTCTTCAGCCACCGCGCTAGTTCGTCCATCAGGGCCAGCGCGCCTTGGACCGTCGACATCGGTTGCAGCGGATGAAGCTCGGCGAATCCCGGCAGCCGGGCCAGCTTTTCGTTGAGCCGCGGATTGTGTTTCATCGTGCATGAACCGAGTGGGTAAAGCCCGGCATCGATAGCGTAGTTCTTCTGGCTCAACCGCGTGAAATGACGAATCACCTGCGGCTCGGACAGGCCCGGCAAACCGATGACGCCCTTGCGGCGGAGGCCGCCGAGACGGTCCGCGGCCTCTGGCGCCGATGGAAAGTCGACACCGCTGCGGCCTGGCGAGTCCTGCTCGAAGAGCAATGGCTCCTCGAGTTGCAAACCGCGATGGCTGGCGCCGCCGGTCTCGGTTGCGGCGACCGCCCCAGGTCGCGCGGCCCGTCCCTGGCTCCGGTCCATCACAGCACCTCCGCAAGCGCGGCGGCGAAATGATCCATTTCAGCCTCGGTGTTGGTCTCGGTCGCGGCAACGACGACCATACCCGCGAGATCCGGACGGTTCGGATAGAGCCGAGAAACCGGAACTCCGGCGAGAATGCCGCGTTCCGCCAGCGCCTCGACCACCGGCGCGGCCAGCCGCGGCAGACGCAGCGTGAATTCGTTGAAAAATGCGTTGTTCAGCACTTCGACGCCGGGAACCGCCACGAGGCGGTTGGCCAACCCCACCGCGTTGGCATGATTGATCTCCGCCAGCCGCGCCAATCCCACCTCACCCAACATGGCGAGATGGATCGTAAAGGCCAGCGCGCAAAGCCCCGAGCTCGTACAAATGTTGCTCGTCGCCTTTTCACGGCGAATGTGTTGCTCCCGCGTCGATAGCGTCAGAACCCAGCCGCGTCGATTGTCGACATCGACCGTCTCGCCGACGAGCCGGCCGGGCATCTGGCGCAGAAATTTCTCGCGCGTCGCAAACAACCCGACATAAGGCCCGCCGAAGCCAAGTGCGTTACCCAGGGATTGGCCTTCACAGGCCACGATGTCCGCACCCATGGCCCCAGGGGGCGTCACCAGGCCGAGCGAGACTGCCTCGGTAACCACGCAGACGAGCAACGCTCCGGCGGCGCGGGCGGCCGCACCCAAGGCCTGATGGTCGCGCAACTGGCCGAAGAAACTCGGATTCTGCACGACGACGCAGCTTGTTTCGGCGTCGATCAAATCGGCGAGGCTTTCGCGGCCCTCGGCATCAGGCTCGGCACTCACGACCGTGAAGCCGCCGAATCGTCCGTAGGTCTGGACGATCTCGCGATAATGCGGATGCAAGCCGCCGGAGACGACGACGCGTTGGCGCCGTGTGAGCCGGTTGGCCATCATCACGGCCTCGACGCACGCGGTCGCGCCGTCATACATGCCGGCATTGGCGACTTCCATTTCCGTGAGCAACGCAACCTGCGTCTGAAACTCGAACAAAGATTGCAAAGTTCCCTGCGCGATTTCCGGCTGGTAGGGGGTGTAGGACGTCAGGAACTCGCCGCGTTGAATCAGGTGATCAACCGCGGCCGGCACATGATGTCGGTAGGCCCCGGCCCCAAGAAAACAGGCCATCGTCGCCGCCGACCGGTTCTTCGCCGCGAGCGACGAAATGGCCCGGTCGACCTCCAACTCGGTCATGCGATCGGGGAGATCGAGCGGTTCCCGCAACTGTGCGGCCTCGGGCACGTCACGAAACAAACTGTCGATCGAAGGTACGCCGATCTCCTTCAGCATGGCCCGGCGATCGGCCTCCGTATGGGCCAGATAGCGCATTACTTCAGACCGGCGATGAAGGTCTTATAAGCCGCCTCGGTCATGAGCGCCGCGACCTGCTTTTTGTCCGAGACCCGAATCTTGAAGAACCACCCCTCACCCATGGGCGCGCTGTTGACCAGGGCCGGGTTACCGGAGAGCGCTGCATTGGCCTCCGTCACTTCCCCGTCAACTGGGGCGTAAACTTCGCTGGCAGCCTTGACCGATTCCACGACGGCGGCATCGCCACCCTTGGTCACTTTGCGACCGGCTTGGGGAAGTTCGACATAAACGACGTCGCCAAGCTGTTGCTGGGCATAGTCGGTGATGCCGATTGTGGCGATATCGCCGTCCATTCCGATCCACTCATGTTCTTCGGTAAATCTGATGTCGCTCATCGTCCGTCCTTTTTTCCGGCGAGTTGTTCAGCCCTTGACATAACGCGGCTTGACGAAGGGCAACGCCACAACCTGCGCCGGCCGCGGAACGTCGCGCACAACCAGTTGCACCGAAGTACCCACCGCCGCCGATTCGGTCTCGACATAACCCATGGCCACCGGCGCTTCGACCGTGGGACCATAACCGCCGCTGGTGACCGTGCCGATGCGGCGGCCGGTGCAATCGGTGATCAGTGTGTTCTCGCGCGCCGGAGCCCGCCCTGCGGGTGCAATGCCGATTCGGCGGCGACTCGCGCCTGCGGTCAATTGGCGCAGAATAATTTCCGAACCGGCAAACCCGCCCTCCACCCGCCGCCGTTTGCCGACGGTCCAGGCAAGCCCGGCTTCGATCGGTGTGGTGGTGGCGTCAATATCGTGGCCATAGAGACAAAGCCCGGCCTCAAGGCGCAGCGAATCGCGCGCGCCCAGCCCGACAGGCTTGACCTCGGGTTCGGCGAGTAGGCGGCGGGCGAGTTTTTCCGTGGCCGCGGCCGGCACGGAAATTTCGAATCCGTCTTCCCCGGTATAGCCGGAGCGTGTGACAAAACAGGAAATTCCACCGACCGCCATGGCCGCGCCGGTGAGGAAACGCAATTCCGCCGAAGCCGGCGCCAGCCGGGCCATGACCGCCGCCGCCGCCGGTCCCTGCACCGCCAGCAAGGCCTTGTCGGCAAGTTCGACGATTTTGCAACGCCCGCGCAGATGTTTATTCAGATGGGCAAAATCCTGGGTTTTGCAGGCGGCGTTGACCACAACGAACAGATGATCGCCGGCATTGGTGACCATGAGGTCGTCCAGAATGCCGCCGGTTGGCGTCGTGAACAGCGTGTAGCGCATCGACCCGACGGCCAGGCCCAGGATTTCGCCAGGGACGAGCGTTTCCAGCGCGGCGGCGGCGCCGCTGCCCACCAGAAGTGCCTGGCCCATGTGGGAAACGTCGAAAAGCCCGGCAAACCTGCGGGTATGCAGGTGTTCGGCCAGGATCCCAGCGGGATATTGGACCGGCATTTCGTAACCGGCGAACGGCACCATCTTGGCGCCAAGCTCATGATGCAACGCGAAGAGCGGCGTGCGTCTGAACGATTCGGCTTGGATCGCGTTCACATCATGCTCCGGTCGAACAAGGCGGGCCTCGTCCGACACGGATTCCTCCGTCGAACGAGCCCCCTCTGTCGATGGACCTGAAAGATTCGCCGAATCGCGAGAACGATTCGGGTTACCTCTTCGGTGAGGCGGGCGCTTTCCCGCCTACTTTCCAGAGTGCCGTCCCCCCACGGTCCATTTGCCTGAGAGATTCCGGGGCCGTTGCTCCTTCGGCGCCGGTGGACTTCGTCGTCGCGAACGAAACCTACCGGTCTCTTCCGCAGGGTTCAGTTGGTGGCCAGAGGGTACAAGCTGGTCGGGCATTGTCAATGGCCCGTCGGGCGAATCCCGACAATTTCGTAACGCCTCGGGCGAATCCCGACGATTTCGTAACACCTCGGACAAAACCCGACAATTTCATGACGCCTCGGACGAAACCCGACCGTTCCGGGATCTCGCCCGGCTGCGGCCGGCGCTTATTTGGCGCGACGGCGCCGGGTTTGTTCGATTTCGTCGGGAGTCAGCTGGAAGCCGACCATGATCTCGTATTCCGGTCCCCGCGACTGGCTGCGCAGGGGAATGCGCTGCTCCACCTCGTCGGTCAAGGCCGTGCGCGTGCGACTTTCGGCAAAGTCGAACCGCAGGGACAATCCCTCCTTGACCAGGATTTCGCGATCCGGACCGACGATAGCAACGAAATAGTCCACGCTTCCGGCGCGGCTGAGGTCGGCGGGACCGCGCGCGCCGGTCATGAACACGGTCAGATCGACGGTGACTCCTTCGTCGTCATACTGGCAATCGCCACCGAGACCGGTTATCTCGGCCTCGAACAAAAGATCGGTTAGGTCTTGGCGAGAACCTGGCCGGAATTTCGACACCCGCGCGGCGTCTCCGATGATCGAGACGCGCGGGCATGCCGGCGGTTGGCTGCGGTCCAAAATCCCGCATGACGACAGGACCAGCGCAATCGCCGCCAGGGTAAGGCCGCGAATCCCAAGCGAATTCACGGACGCGGCGCCAACCACCGCCGCGCTCGGTCTAAGCCAAGCGTTTGTGAGTGCCGTCGCAGAAAGGCGCGCTGGCGGTCGCCTTGCACCCGCAGAGATAGGCTTGTTTGGTTTCGACCGCCTTGTACGGCATCGGGTTGAGTCCAACAGCCTTGTGGGCGCCGTCGCAGAATGGCTGCTTCTGGCTGCGACCACAGGCGCACCAGTAGTAGGTCTGGCCCGCGACAATGTCGACGGGATAGGGAGCCTTCTGCGCGACAATCGGCTTGGGTGGCTGGCTATCGGACATGATTCTCTTCCGTTGGCGGGGTTGCTGTAATACCTTGGCGAGAGCCGAAAACTCGGCACGAACGCACTCTAGAGAACCCCCTTGGCGCGCACAAGTTCGATCCGGGCCAGCCGAGCGGCGAAGCCCAAGCTGACCATCCTGCTCGCCAGCCCGCGGGGATTCTGTGCCGGCGTCGATCGCGCGATTCAGATCGTCGAACGCGCGTTGAACCAGCTCGGCGCTCCGGTCTATGTGCGGCACGAGATCGTTCACAATCGTTTTGTCGTCGAGTCTCTGGAAGCCAAGGGCGCGGTCTTCGTCGATGAGCTCCATGAGGTTCCCGCCGGCGCGCACGTCATCTTTTCTGCCCATGGCGTCGCCCGTTCGGTTCCGGCGGAGGCCGAAAAACGGGGACTTGCCCATATCGACGCCACCTGTCCCCTGGTCAGCAAGGTGCATTACGAGGCGATCCGCCATCACGAGGCCGGGCGCTGCATCATTCTGATCGGCCATGCCGGCCATCCCGAGGTGATCGGCACCATGGGGCAGTTGCCCGACGGCGCGGTGCTGCTTGTGGAAAACCGCGCGGATGCTGAAAAAATAACCCCTGGCGATCCGGCTAGGCTCGCCTATATCACGCAAACGACCCTGTCGGTCGATGACACCGCGGCAATCGTCGCCGTCCTTCGCCGCCGTTTTCCGGCGATCTCGGCCCCTCGCCGCGAGGACATCTGTTATGCCACCACCAATCGACAGATGGCGGTCAAGGCGCTGGCGGCGCGGGCGGAGGCCGTCGTCGTCGTCGGCGCCGCCAATTCGTCGAATTCGATGCGGCTGGTCGAAGTGGCGCGCCAAGCCGGCTGTGTTTACGCCGCCCTGGTGCGCGGGGCCGAGGACATGCCCTGGGACCGGCTTGAAGGTTTCTCTCGGTTGGGCCTGACCTCCGGCGCGTCGGCGCCGGAGGTGCTGGTGCAAGAGGTCATCGCGGCCTGCCGGGCGCGGTTCTCCCTGACCATCGAGGATGTCGTCGTTACCCAGGAAGACGTGCGTTTCAACCTGCCGCGCACACTGTCGGCCTGAGCGATGGCAGTCTACACCGAGGTCGCGGACGACGCGCTCACCAATTTCGCGGCGCAGTACGATATCGGCGAGGTAATTTCGTTCAAGGGCATCGCCGAGGGTGTCGAGAATTCCAACTACATGCTGCGGACGGCCCGCGCCACCTACATTCTCACGCTGTATGAGAGGCGCGTCAGCCGCGGCGACCTGCCGTTCTTTCTCGGCCTTATGGACCATCTCGCATCACGCGGCATCGCCTGCCCGACGCCGGTGCATGGGCGTGACGGCGCCGCCTTGCGCGAGTTGTGCGGCCGTCCCGCCGCCATCGTCACTTTCCTGGAAGGTATGTGGCCACGGCGAATCCAGCCGCATCAC
>CAMDDQ010000024.1 GCA_945892765.1 Asaia bogorensis | reverse complement strand
TTCCACGGGTTCATCTGGGGAATGTCGGCCAAAATAGGGGCAACCGCGAGGCCAAGAAGCCCAAGGCCTCCAAGCAGAAGAGCCTTGCATCGAGCGGCAGCGTACCGGCCGCGGTCGCCAAACCGGCGCCCGGAGCGGCGAAAGCGAAGACCAAGAAATAGACGATGGATTTTGGAGGGCCCGGCCTCTGAATGCCACGTTTGGCGGCGCCAACCGCTGGCTTTGTGGTTGAAACATCAGGAGATTGCGCCATCCCATCTTTTCCACCATCCTTGCGACACGACCAACCTCGAGGAGCGAAATTCGATGCGACAGTATGTGATCGCGGCGGCGGCGGCGGTGGCGGCGATCGGCCTCGCCTCTGGGGTAAATGGGGCACCGATGATTGCCCTTACAGGCGTACCGAGTGCGAGCCATGTTCAACTCGCTCAGGCCACCAGCAGCCAAGCAACCGTAAGCGTGAAGAGTGCGATTTTGCGCTCGGCGCCGAACATCAAGTCGAAGAAGCTCGCAAGCCTCCAGCGCGGCACCAAGCTGCAGGTCCTGGATCAGTCTGGCGAATGGACGCATGTTCGCGCCGGCACACGCGAGGGCTACGTCTCGAGTTCACTTCTGTCTCGATGAAGTCGGCCAACAGATTCGCCTCGTGAGGGAATGCGCCCGCGTTGCTAAAAAGAGCATTTTCCTGACGACGCCCAATCGCTGGTTCCCGGTCGAATTTCATACCGTGCTGCCGCTTGTCCACTGGCTACCTAAGCCCATTTTCCGGGCGACAATGCGCCGATTGGGCATGGCGTTTTTTGCCGAGGAATCGAACCCCAATCTGATGACGGCGGCTGAACTGCGTCGGATCGCCTCCATGTTCGAAGGCATTGATTTGCACGTGTCCTCGGTCTCCCTATGGGGTTCGCCAAGCAACTTGCTTCTTGTCGGGCGCCGCGCCACGCGCGGCAGCGACTGAATCGGCGAGGCAACATCGCCCGCCCCAAGTCGATCGGCTTTCGAGCCATATCCGTCGGTACCTTCGTATCGGCCGTCGCCGTGCTTTGCAGCGCCGCCTTGCTCAACGGCTACCCGCTCGTTTTTAGCGATACCGGAAGCTATCTCAGCGGCGCCATTACTTTCGAGGTCGCGTTCGACCGACCCATTTTCTACGGCATCTTCATCGCCATCCTGCAGCCCGGTCGTCTCGGCCTTTGGACCGTCGTCGCCGCACAATCGGCCATCGTCGCCTTTGTCTTGCGCGCGACACTGGCTTCCTTCCTCGGTCCTCGTCACGACATGGCGCTAGTTCCGGTGGCCGCGGGCCTCTCGGTGCTAACCGCTCTTCCCTGGGTCGGCGGACAAGTCACGCCCGACATTTTTGCCCCGCTGACGGTGCTAACTCTTTACCTGCTGGCGTTCCGCCCGGCCCCGTTAGGCCGCGCGGCGACGGCCGGCCTGGCGATTGTGCTTTTCCTTTCGGTTACGGTCCATCTGTCGCATCTGTTGCTCGCTGCCGCCCTACTTCTGCCGCTGATCGGCTGGCGCCACCTTACCAAGGCCGGCGCGTCCTATCGCCTAGGGTTGGCGGGGCCCGCGGCGATTGCGGTCGCGGGCCTGCTGGCATCGCCGGCGGTGAACTACACGCTCACGGGCGAGGCAGTGGTCTCTCGCGCGGGCCCGATCTTTGTGCTTGGCCGCCTGCTCGATGATGGAATAGTGACCAGCCTGCTGTCGGAAATTTGCCCGTCTCCCGAATTTCGCCTGTGTGAATTTCGCGATTCCCTTAACCCTTCCGGCGACGACTTCCTGTGGGGCGATTCGCCAGCCTTTGCGGCGATGGGTGGGTGGAGCCGCGGTCAAGACGAGGCTCTGCGGATCATCGGCCGGTCGCTGGTGCTTTATCCCTTCGATCATCTCAGGGCCGCCGCCGAAGCGACATGGAATCAATTGACCCATTTCGCGACCGGCGACGGCATCGTACCGAATCTCCGCTCTCCCCACGTCAATATTGCCCATCTGCTGCTCGATGAACTGGCCGCATTTGAAGGCGCCCGGCAGCAGGCGGGCCGGCTCGATTTCGGCGAGCTCAACCTATGGC
The DNA here is from genome assembly GCA_945892765.1 of Asaia bogorensis. GTDB lineage: Bacteria > Pseudomonadota > Alphaproteobacteria > CACIAM-22H2 > CACIAM-22H2 > SHVT01. The sequence continues at coordinate 18,564 of CAMDDQ010000024.1, read as the reverse complement.
ATGTCCCACTGGCCGGGGCAGCGATGCTGCTGTGCATTGTCGCCGCCGGCCTGCCTGAAAGGCTCCGGGGAATGAGGCCATTTCTCTTGTTTGTCATGTCCGCTCTCGCGGCCAATGCCTTCATCTGCGGTGTCCTTTCCGGCCCGCATGACCGATATCAGGCGCGCGTCGTCTGGCTCGCTGTGCTTGGCGCTGGTCTCGCCCTATGGCCTTGGCGACAACGGCCAGGCCACGAGGCTTGATGTCAAGGATCGCCTCATCTTCGCAATGCAGAGTTGTCGCCTCAGAACCTCCGCGCCGACCTGTGCGACGGCGCGGCGATAGGTGTCAATCACGCTCGCGCTGGGTGGTATCTATTGCCAGTGCGGCGCGCCACAGCTCAGCTCCTACGGGGTGCAAGTCTGGGGCGAACGCTCGGCGCAATGCCTTGCGCTGCCGGCGGTTCGGAGTCACCCTCATGGAGCCTGGCAGCGGGGAGGCTAAGCAATGGCCAAACACAAGACCAAGAGCAGCGCGGCACGCGATAAAAAAACGACGAAACCCGCTGCATTTCCTCCGCTCTATCGCGCAAATGCCGTGGCCGCCCTCCACCAGGGGTTGCGCGCGGCTTATGCGCGGCGCGGCCGCGATGTGGGTGCGGCCGATATCATCTTCGCACGCCTCACTGCCAATCTGCGCGTGTTGAGGCAGCTTCACGCCGCGTCGCAGAAGATATTGACCGGCGATCGCGCCGCCCGGGTCGAGTTGCGCGCCAATCTCGATGATCTGGGCAGCCGCTGTTTCGTGCGGATAGGCAATGATGTCCCGATTATTTCTAATCGCCATGGCCGTGCTGACATTTACGGGCTTCGCGCCGGGCCGGCTTTTGGCGCAGCAGAATACTGCAGCCGACATGCCGATAGCCGATTTGCACTTTCATCCCGGGCAGCAGGGCAAGACACCCGTGGACGTCCGAGACGGCTTCGATCGCTCGGGTGTGCGCTGGTTCGGCCTAGGCTCGCTTGGTGGCCCCAACGTAATTCCTGATTTCTACCGAGCGTTCGGCGATCGCCTGATCATCTGGGCCGGCCAGCAGGGAATGGACCAGATCCTGCTAAAGGACGGTGCAGGGGAAATCGAAAACCCGGCCAACCCCGACTTCAAGCAGTTGTTTACGAATCTGCAGGACGCATTGGCCGGCAAGAAGATTGTTGGCATCGGCGAGCTGTTCGTCAACAACCGGCGGAGCAGCAGCTTGGCGTCGCTGAGGCGCAAAATGGTGATCGATGGACCGGTGATCCGGTCGCTCTTCGACGTGGCGGCGAAATACCATGGTTTCGTCGCCTTTCACATGGAGGGTGACCCTGATTCGGTAGCGCAGTTAGAGAAGCTTGCTGCCTCCAACCTGAACGGGCGCATCATCCTGAACCACTGCGGCGTGAACTTGGGGCCGGCGGAACTAGACCGCCTTTTCACCGAGCATCCGAACCTGTTTTGTGAATTCTCGGTGCGCTACCCGCCAAGGCGACCACCCAACGGCGTCTTCACAGAGATCTTCAGCGGCCGTGCGATCAACCCGGGATGGACGGATGTCATCGTCAAGCACGCGGACCGCTTTATGGTGGGGACAGACGCGGAGGGCAATAACCAGGACTACATCCGATCCATCCAAAACGTGCGTAGTGGACTGCTCACCAACCTGCCAATCGACGTCGCGCGCAAGGTCGCCTACGGGAACGCGAAAGAGCTGTTCGGCTTGAGGTGAAGGGCGTACGTGGCGTCCCATCGGCAACCTTCGCCCTTGACGATCCCGATCTGAGGCTCCATCAAGCGACGTCAGTCGACCGTCCGCCGTCAGGGCCGACGACCAGCGCAGCAGAAAGCGTGTCGGCGTCCGATTTTCGTCCCTGATTGAGGCGGAAAAGGTGGCCGACGAGCTGCGCATCGAGGGCTAGCAAAACGTCCATATCGTGCCGCCGACGCCGGCCAAGGAACCGTGAATAGCCGACGACCGGCGCGCGCCGATTTTTCTAACGCTCGTGGGCCGGGCGCGCCTGCCTAAAACCAGCCGTCACCCCAGTCATAAAACGGCCGTTCACCCGTCACCCTTCGTCCGGCGAAATCCAGGTTAATCCAGGTTTACGTCCATTCCCGTAAGGCGGCGGCGACGTTGCCGAGCAGATCGTCCCAACTCGTCGTCCACGGCGCGGTGAACAGCCTTTCGGCGGGGTAACAGGGACGGCTTTTCTGCCCAAGCAATTCCCAATCGGGCAGGCGCCAGATATGCCAGACCGGGGTGCCAACCGAACCCGCGAAATTGACCACCGAGGACGGCCCGGTGATGACCAGATCGAGGGCGCGGCACAGCGCCGCCACGCCGTCGATGTTGTCCTTCAGGTCGAGATCGGTGAAATTGTGGACGCCCACGCCGGAGGCGGCCTGGGCCTCGGCCAACGCCTCCGTGCAATCGCCATATTGCAGATTGACGAAATGCGCGCCTGGCGTTCGCAGGATCGCCGTCCACAATGCCAGCGTCGAAAATTGCAAGCCCCGGCGGCCGTCCATCAACGAGCTGCGCCAGGAAATCCCGATCTTGGGGCCGGGTCCTAGGGCGGCGAGCCGCTCTCGAAAAAACGCCACCCGCGCCGGATCGGGCTCCAAGAAACCGGGAACCTTGGGAAAGGAGTCGATGGTGGGCCGCAGCCAGCGTAGCAAGCTGCCGGTCGGGCATTGCCAAGTGATGGCGGGATCGGCGGTGCGTGGATGCGGCGGCAGCGTGCGCGCGATCACCTCAATTCCGGGGAAGGAGCGCGCAAACAGCGGCACCAGCCGGCGGTCGCATTCGAGGATGCAACGCGCACCCGTCTTCAGCAGATCGGGAATGGCGCTAGCGAAGGTGACTTCGTCGCCGACGCCCTGTTCGCTCCATACCAGCATCGTCTTGCCGGCCGGGTCCTGGCCTTCCCACCAGGGCTGGGCGAAGGGGCGGGGCGGGGCCGCACCCTTGCGTTTCCAGCGCCATTCGTGTTTTTCCCAGCCTTCGCGTATTTCCCCGCCCGCGAGCAGGGCCAGCCCCAGGCTGAATGGCGCCTCGCCGAGATTGGGATCGAGCGCGACGGCGTGGCGCAGCGCGACCACCGCCTCAGCCTCGCGGCCCAGTTCGCGCAGGACATGGCCGGCGTTCTTCTCCAGTCTTGTCCCGGTCACGATCGGCAACATCGTCGGCGGCGCCGGGCTGGTCGGCGGCGCTTACTGGTTCATCTATCTTCGGCCCCGCCGAAGGAATGGATAGGCAAGTCGGTCGGCTGGCATTTATGGCGGGCGGCGGGGTAGTCTCCGGCTCGGCACTGGGTTGGCGGAGTCGGCGATGAATCGGCGCACCGGGCTTTTTCTCTTTCTTCTCCTGGCGGGGCCGGCCGGCGCGCAGACGCTTCCCCCACCCCAATCCTCCCCTGCCAGGGGGGACGAAGCCGGAGAGCGGTGGACCGCCGGCCCGGCGATGCCGACGGCGCGGTCGGAACTCGCCGCTTCGTTGAGCGAAGGAAGGCTGTATGTCGGCGGCGGTTTGCTCAGAAGCAACGTTAGCTATTCATTTGAAGTATTTGATATAAATATAGGATCATGGAGGCGACTGAGCCCGCTGCCGGTAGCGCTGCATCATCTGGGCATGGCCGCTTTCGATGGCGGCATCTTCGTTTCCGGCGGTTATAACACGATGGTTTTCCTCGCCAATCAGCGCGGATTTTGGCGTTACGATACGCGCCGCGGGGGCTGGGACAAACTGCCCGATCTTCCCCTGGCGCGCGCCGCCCACGCCGTCGTCGAAGCCGGCGGCCGCCTTTATGTTATCGGCGGCGTTGGCCCGGAGCCCGCGCGCGTTATGGTCTTCGACCCCAGGGCGCGGACATGGCTGGCCAGCCCCGCTCCATTGCCGACCATACGCGAACATGTGACGGCGTCCGAAGTCGGGGGACGGATCTTCGTTGCCGGCGGGCGCGACGGGAGCCGCAACCTGGCCACGCTCGAAATCTTCGACCCGCAAGCCAACCGCTGGACCAAGGGCCGCGACATGGCAGGCGCGCGCAGCGGCCATACCGCCGCGTTCGTCGCCGGGAAGCTCCACGTTGCGGGCGGGGAGGGCTTCGATTCTCTCGACCCCTTCGCCAGCCACGAAATCTACGATCCGCAGACCGATAGCTGGAGCGCCGGCCCGCCGATGCCAAGGGCGAAGCACGGTTTGGCTTCGGGCGCGTTCCAGTCACGGTGGTTCGTGATTGGCGGCGCGACCGGGGCGATGGCGCTGACCTATCAGTCGCTGACCGACACGCTCGAAATCCTCGAAACCACTCCGCCCAAACTCAACTGAGGCTCGCGCACGCTTCCCGTCGGCCCGTGGCGGGATTAGTCTATGCCCACGCTCCCACCGTCAAAGTGAGGATCGAAAACCATGGTGCTGCGTATCCTGCTTATCCTGCTGCTGATCCCGACCGCGGCTTCGGCGCAAAGGATCATCCAGCGTGAATTCAACGACATGACCGGCGGCTGCGACAATTAAGGCTGGAACATGAAGGCCGAGTTCACGATTGCCAAGGCCGACCCGATCCAGGTCCGCGCCGCCGCGAAAAACGAAGCCCTGGTCGAGCTGAAGCTCGACGTTAACAACGACGTGACGCTCCACCCGGCGCGCTCCCTCACCTTCGCCACGCCGCCCGAACGCGACCGCAGCCTGCCCACCACATTTTCCGGGCTGGCCGCTTTCAAAATTCCGGAGGCCGGCGTCTATCGGATTTCATCGTCGGATAATAATTGGATGGACGTGGTGCGGGGAACGCAGCGTGTCGCCTCCGCCGCCTTCGAGCAGCAGGCGGTGTGCAAGATCCTCAACAAGAGCGTCGCCTATCGGCTCAACGCGGGCGATTCGCTTATCCTTCAGATCAACGGCAACCCGCAACCCTTCACCACCGTCATCGTCACAAAATGGGTGGATTGAGCCGGCTTCCTCGGCGTTGACCGAGCACGATCGCGGTGACGGAGGCGAGCACGGCGATCCCGCCGGCGAGCACCGGACCGCTCGGCGCTTCGCCCAGGAAAATCCACACCCAGGCCGAGCCGAGCACGGTTTCGAGCAGCGCCAGCAGGGTCACGTCGGCGGCCGGCAGGTGCCGCAGGGCCAGCACGAAACAGGTGAAACCAAGCGTGTTCTGAAACGCGCCCAGCGCGAACAACGCCGCCGCGTCACCCGAAGGGATGGCGAAAGGCGCGCCGATGGTTAGCGCAATGGCGGCCGCCGCCAATCCGCCGAAACCCGCCGCCGGCAGCAGGTCGATGCCCGGCCGCCAGCGGATCAGGATCACGTTGATCGCCGAAAACGCGGCGACGCCCAGCGCGAGCAGATCGCCGGAAAAATTTCCCCGCCCTGGCGATTCCAAAAGTATCGGTGCGATTCCCGTCAGGGCGAAGGCGATCGCGGCCCAGGTTAGCCTGCCGACCCGCTCGCCCAAGATAAGCCACGCCAAACTCGCGGCCATGAAGGGCGAGGTGGATTGGAGCACCAGCGTATTGGCGACTCCGGTGCTCGCCATCGACAAAATATGGAACACCGAGGCCGCGGCGAGCAGCGTGGTCGAGGCTAGCCCGATCCACCCGGCCTTGCGTATGCCGCCCGCCAGCCTTGCCCCGCCATGCCACAGCCAAAGCAAGGGCAGCAATGTCGCGCCATGGCCGAACGAACGCCAGAACACCATGTCCCAGCCGGTGGCGTCGACCTGTCGCATCACCATGCCGCCGACGCTGAAGCAGATCGGCGCGGCGAGCCCATAAAGGAGCCCGCGCAAGGGTGACGCGGCGGCCTTGTGGGGACCGGCCGGAACAACCATAGTAGGGGCCATCGATTTGGAGAGTCCGAAGGCTCGACGTGTTCGGGGCGCGGCCTAAGCCAAAAAACGCGGCACGTTAGCGGAAATCCCATCTTGGTGTCACAGTCATTTCGGTCGTCCTCGCTTCCTGTCCTGGGCCTACACGGGTTTCAGCGCGTGGCCTATGCCGAAGCGGGCGAGGTCGACAATCCCGACGTTCTGGTCTGTGCCCACGGGCTGACCCGCAATGCTCATGATTTCGACCTGCTCGCGCAGTCGCTGGCGCCGCGGCGGCGTGTCGCCTGCGTCGATATGCCCGGGCGCGGCCGCAGCGACTGGCTTCCAATCAAGGCCGACTACAACTACCAGCTCTATAACGCCGCGGCGGCGGCGCTGATCGCGCGGCTGGGCGTCGAACAGCTCGACTGGCTCGGCACCTCGATGGGTGGGCTGATTGGCCTGGTGCTGGCGGCGCAGCCCAACACGCCCATCCGCCGGCTGATTCTGAACGATGTCGGCCCCTTGGTGCCCAAGGACGCGCTTATTCGTATCGGCCAATATGTCAGCCTCGATCCGCGTTTCGCCTCGTTGGAGGAGGCCGAGGCCTATCTCCGCAAGGTGCAATTCGGTTTCGGCGCCATGTCCGACAGTGCCTGGCGGGACATGGCCGTCAACGGTACGCGAGCGGTCGAGGATGGCTTTGCCATGCATTACGACCCGGGCATTGGTGAGGTTTTCACCCAAGGTGAAATCCATGATGTAAACCTTTGGCCATTATGGGGAATGATCCGCTGCCCCGTTCTCGTTCTGCGCGGCGCGGACTCCGATCTGCTGCTCCCGGAAACCGCGCGCATGATGGCGGAAACCGGCCCACGCGCCCATATCGTCGAAATTCCCGGCTGCGGCCATGCCCCGTCGCTGATGACCGAGGCGCAGATCGCCATCGTCGCCGAATGGCTGGATCGCGCGCCGATTCCCTGACGGCGCCGGCACGCCATGTTCATCCCGCTGCGCGACGACAACCCGACGACCATCCAGCCGATGGTCACGATCGGAACTGTGGCGCTCTGTGTCCTAGTGTTCCTCTGGCAGCTCACGCTGGACGAAGACGGGCTTGAACGTTTTGTTTATGCCTTCGGCATGATCCCGGTGGTGCTGTTCGATGAAGCGGAACTGCCGCCCGAAGTGGCCGTGGTGTCGGGCACGGTCAGCCTATTCACCTCGATGTTCCTGCATGGCGGCTTCATGCACATCGCCGGCAACATGCTTTATCTGTGGATCTTCGGGAACAATGTCGAAGACGCGATGGGCCATGCGCGTTTCATCGCCTTTTACTTGATCTGCGGCGTGGCGGCGGCGCTCGCCCACGCTTTCGCCGATCCCGTCTCCGAAATACCGACGATCGGGGCCAGCGGCGCCATCGCCGGCGTGCTCGGCGCCTATCTCGTCCTGCATCCGCGCGCCAATATTCAGGTGCTGCTGTTCCTCGGGGTGTTTACGCGGATGCTGACTTTGCCGGCGGTGGCCGTGCTTGGCTTCTGGTTGCTGTTGCAAATCGTCAATGCGGCGCTGGGCGGGTCGGGCGGGGGCGGCGTTGCCTGGTTCGCCCATATCGGCGGTTTCATAACCGGTATGGTGCTGATCCCGTTTTTCAAGCACGGCCATGTACGGCTGCTCGACGATCGGCGCGGGGAAGGTGGCCCCTGGAGACGTGGGCCTTGGGGTTGAGCGACGGATTGCCGTCGTTCCGGCCGCGTTTTCCGTGGTTCGGCCCCGATCTCCAGACCCTTCGCAACATCCTCCAGCCGCCGCAGCCGGTATTGCCTGGCCCGGCCGAAACGCTGCACCTGCCCACAAGCGACGGCAGCGGCGATGTTTTGACCGCCCTCTATCATCGCCAGCCCGACGGCGCCGCTCGCCCAGGGGTCCTTCTGATCCACGGCCTGACCGGTTGCGCCGACAGCCCGTATATGAAGGTGACGGCCGCCCACCTGCTGCGGCTTGGCTATCCGGTCGTGCGGCTGAACTTGCGGGGAGCCGGCAGCCCGCGTCAAACATGTCGGTTGCACTATCACGGGGGAAGAACAGAGGACATCGCCGCCGCGCTCGCCGGCCTGCCCACGGCATTGACCCAAGCCGGGTTGTTGGCCGTGGGTTATTCGCTCGGCGGCAATCTGTTGCTGAAATATCTGGGCGAACATCGCGGCGACGCCGCGATCCGCGCCGGTGTCGCGGTTTCCGCGCCGATCGATTTGGGCGCGGCCTCGCGCCGGCTGCGCGCCCCGCGCAACCGCCTGTACGAAACCTATCTCATCGGCAGGATGCAAGCCGAGGATACCGCGCCCAACGCCGCGATCACGCCTGTCGAACGGGCCACGATTCTCGCTTCACGCACCATCGTCGATTACGACGATGGCTTCGTCGGGCCTAAGAACGGATTCGCCGGGGCCGACGATTATTACCGGAGCTGTTCGTCCAACCGCTTCATGCCGGCGATCACGGTGCCGACCTTGGTGCTGCACGCCATCAACGATCCCTGGATTCCGCGCGAGGTCTATGCCGGTTTCGATTGGAAGAAGGCGCCCGCGCTGACCCCGGTTCTGAGCAAGGGCGGCGGGCATCTCGGTTTCCACAGCGGCGGCCACGCGGTTCCTTGGCACGACCGCTGCATCGAGACTTTTTTCGCGCGCCACTGACGCGCGGCGAGGCGAAAGTGCGGTTCAGAAACCTACAATAGGTTTGTTGTCGTGGCGGGATATGTAGTTTTGCTCCGTGCGGTCAATGTCGGCGGGAATGGCAAGCTCCCCATGCCGGAGCTTCAGGCGATGTGCCGCGATGCCGGATTCACCCGAATCCAGACCTAAATCGCCAGCGGCAACGTCGTTTTCGCGAGCAAGGCGGCACCGAAAAAGATCAAGTCCGCGTTGGAGGCGCGGCTTTTGGCCTATGCCGGGAAACCGGTCGGCGTTGTGGTGCGAACCGAGGCGGAAATGGCGGCGGTTCAAGAGGCAAACCCGTTTCCGAAGGCGGCGCCGAACCGCACAATGGCTATCTTCCTGGACGAACGTCCGCCGCGCGATGCCTTGACCCACGCGGTCGGCGTACAAGATGAGGAAATTCGCCTGGGTGAACGCGAAATCTATGTCCTCTACGGGGCCGCCGGAATGGGCAAATCAAAATTGCGGATTCCGGCCGCCAAGAGCGGCACCGCGCGGAACATGAACACAATCGCCAAACTCGTGGCCTTGGCGGCGAAGTTATGACCGGACTTAACTCCGCGCACCCAACAGCTTCGCGGCTTGCGGGGCGGCGTAGGTCAGGATGCCGTCGGCGCCGGCGCGCTTGAAGGCGAGCAGGCATTCCATCATCGCCTTGTCTCCATCGAGCCAACCCGCGGCGGCGGCGGCTTTCAGCATCGAATATTCGCCGCTGACCTGATAGGCGAAAGTGGGAACCGCGAACGTCTCCTTCACCCGGCGGATGATGTCGAGATAGGGCAGGCCGGGTTTGATCATCACCATGTCGGCCCCCTCGGCGATGTCGAACGCGACTTCACGCAGGGCCTCGTCACCATTGGCCGGGTCCATCTGATAGCTGTGCTTGTCGCCGGCGCCGAGATTGGCCGCCGAACCCAGGGCGTCGCGGAACGGGCCGTAAAAGGCCGAGGCATATTTCGCGGCATAAGCCAGGATGCGGATGTTTTCGCGGCCGGCGTCGTCCAGCGCACGGCGGATGGCCCCGACGCGGCCATCCATCATGTCCGACGGCGCGATGACGTCACAGCCCGCTTCCGCCTGCACGACCGCTTGGCGGCACAACACCGCGACGGTCTCGTCATTGACGATTTCGCCGCCGCGCAGAAGCCCGTCATGGCCGTGGCTGGTATAGGGATCGAGCGCCACGTCGCAGATGATGCCGAGCCCAGGCTGCGCTTTCTTGACCGCGCGCACGGCCCGGCAAACCAGGTTGTCGGGATCGGCCGACTCCTCGCCCTCGGGCGTCTTCCGCTTCGGATCGATGACGGGGAAGATGGCGATGGCGGGGATGCCGAGCGCAACGGCTTCGCCCGCCGCCTTGACCAAAAGATCGACCGATAGCCGCTCCACGCCCGGCATGGACCCTACCGGCGTGCGGGTTTTCCTGCCTTCCTGGACGAAGACCGGCCAGATTAAGTCGTCGACCGCGAGCCGCGTTTCCGCGACCAGGCGCCGCGACCACGGATCGCGGCGGTTGCGCCGCAGGCGGGTGTGCGGATAGGCGCCGAGCGCGGAAAAAAGCGGCGAACCGGCCATGGCATTCCATTGGAACAAAGGCGGGCCGGCATCTTAGGTCGCGCCCGTCCGCCGTACAACCCATGGTCTTTGTGCGGCAAATGTGCGGGGGGCAGTGGGGTTGTTGACGCACATCAATGCGGCAACACCGATTTTCGCCGTACTGAATAACCATGAAAACCTTCATCATCGAAGCCTATGGCGGACACCACGCGGCCGACGGCCCGGTTCGTCACTTCACCGTGCAGGCGGACACGCGTGAGGCCGCCATCGCGATGGTCAAACAAAGCTGGTCGACCCAGGTCTACGGTCGCTTCGACGCCGTCGAGGAAATCGAAGATCCGGCGAGGAGGCGCCGGGTATCGTCGATGAGGGACCCGGGCCGTATCGCGGAGAAAAATTGTCATAAGCCGCGCCCGGAGGTTTCCTCGGCCGACGCCTCGATTTTTTGAGATGATCTCCACAAATCGATCTTCTAATGTCTTGCTCACCGGGCGTGCGTTCTTCGCCCATGGGAGTGAGGCCACACATGGCGACGTCGCGAAGAATTCCTGCGCTTGCGGGCATCCTGGGGATGGTTGCCCTTCCTGCTTTCGCCGAGGTTGCGTTGCAGCGCAGCGCGCCGGAGGCGGGAAGCGCGCAGACCCTGAAATTGTCGGAAGTCCGTCTGTGGTTCGGGACAGTGCTGGCGCCGGGCAGCGTCGCCATCGACGTGTTCGACGAATGCGGCAATCACGTCGACATGCGCAATCCCGGCGTTGAACGAGCCGACCGGCGCCAGGCCAGGATCGGTATCGAACCCACCAATCCCGGAATCTACGAGGTGGATTGGACGGTGACCGCGGAGGACAAATCCGAGACCAAGGGCAGCTTCAAGTTCCAGGTCGCTCAATAACCGGCGCTCCCATGGCCGCCGACATCATCTTCGAGACGCGCGGTCGCGTCGGACGGATCACGCTCAACCGGCCGGCCGCGCTCAACGCCATCGATCTCGACATGAGCCGGTCGCTCCTCGAGGCGCTGAACGCATGGGCGGGCAATTCGGCGGTCGCGGCGGTGGTCATCGGCGCGACCGGGGATCGCGCCTTTTGCGCCGGGGGCGACATCCGCGCGTTGTATCGGGCGCGCCGGGCCGGCGATTTCAACCTGCCGCGAAAATTCTACCGGCTCGAATACCGGCTGAACCGGCTCATCCATCGCTTTCCCAAGCCCTACATCGCCCTGATCGACGGCATCGTCATGGGCGGCGGCGTCGGCATTTCGGTGCATGGGTCGCATCGGGTCGTCACCGAAAGGGCGCTGTTCGCCATGCCCGAAACCGGGATCGGAATGTTTCCCGATATCGGCGCCAGCTATTTCCTGCCGCGCCTGCCAGGTCGGCTTGGGCTCTATCTCGGCCTGACCGGGGCGCGGCTGAGTCCGGCCGACATGCTGCATTGCGGTCTCGCCACGCATTTCGTTCCCGCCGAAAAGCTGCCAGCGCTGGAAGCGGCGCTGGCCGACACCGGCTGGTCGAACGAACGCGGCATGATCGTCGATTCCGTGCTGGAACGCTTCGCCACGCGGCCATACCCCACGCCGATCGCGGACATCGCCGAGCCCATCGATCGCTGTTTTTCCGGCGAGTCCATCGAGGCGATCCTGGAATCGCTGGACAGGGACGGCGGCGATTGGGCGCGGGCGACGCTCGGCGAGCTGCGCGGCAAATCGCCGACCAGCCTGAAGGTGGCCTTCAGGTTGCTGCGCGAAGGAAAACTGCTGGATCTCGAATCTTGCCTCGCGCTCGAATACCGCCTAAGCCAGCGTTTCATGGCAAGCCACGATTTCTACGAAGGCGTGCGGGCGTTGCTCATCGAAAAGGACTTGGCGCCGAAATGGCGGCCGGCGAGTCTCGCCGAGGTGACCGAAGCGGACATCGCCGCCTGTTTCGCGCCGCTACCCGAAGGCGACCTAGTCTTCCCCGCAGATCTCGCCTAAGTACAGGCAAAGTTTCGCGCCCGGATATCGGGAAAGGCGCCACCCATGACTACCCTGTACCGCGGCCACTACCACCCTCCGGGCACGTCGCCGGGCGCGCTGATCGAGCGCAAGGACGGCAAGGTTCCTCTGCGTATCTCGTTGTTCGATTACGATTCCGAACATATGGAGGCGACGGAATCGGCGACCATCGGGCAATGCGTGGCCGGTCTCGCCACCGTCTCGAATACTTGGATTCACGTCGACGGCAGCGTCGATGCCGCGACCTTGCGGACGCTTGCGGATGCCTTCTCGCTCCATGCGTTGGCGCTGGAAGATGTTCTTACCTCCGCCCACCGGCCCAAGGTCGACCGTTACGGAGAACAGCTTTTCGCCATCATGGCGCTGCCCTATGTCGAGCGCGGCCGGATCGTTGCGGCCCAGGTCAGCCTGTTCCTCGGCCGCAACTACGTCATCAGCTTCCAGGAAGCCGGCGGCGACGTGTTCGAGCCGATCCGACGCCGGCTGCGCGCCGAAGGCGGAAGAATGCGCAATCGGGGCAGCGACTACCTGTTTTATGCGCTGATCGACGTGCTCATCGATCACAAATTTCCCCTGATCGAGTCGCTGGGCGAGCGCATCGAGGATATCGAGCGCGCCGTGCTCGACAAGGCGGCGAAGAGCGAGGCGCGCAAGATCCACGCGCTCAAGCGCGATCTCCTGACGCTGCGGCGCTTCGTCTGGCCGGAACGCGAGGTCGTCAATCGGCTGCGCCATGACGAGGACGAGCTGATAAAGCCCGAGACCCGCATCTTCCTGGCCGATTGCTACGATCACACGGTGCAGATCATGGATCTGCTCGAATCCTATCGCGATATGGCGGCCAGCCTCATGGAGGTTTATGTCTCAAGCGTGAGCAACCGCCTTAACGACGTGATTCGGGTTCTGACCGTGATCTCGACGGTCTTCATGCCGCTCACCTTTCTGACCGGCGTCTATGGCATGAATTTCGACCGCGCGGCCGGGCCGTTCAGCATGCCGGAGCTGGGCTGGCCCTATGCCTATGTCGGGCTATGGGTGTTGATGCTGGCGATCGCCGGCGGCATGATTCTTTGGTTCCGCCGCCGCGGTTGGTTCTGAGGCGAGCCCGAGGGCCGCTGATCCCCAGCGACCGCCGGTTGACTCAGATCAATGCGCCGAGCTGCTCGCCGCGGCCATGGTGATGAGCAATTTGGGGAAACACGGTCATGGACGACAACGCCCGCCAGGTTATTGGAAGCACCGCGCCGTCGATCACGAGCCGGATCGACGCGATTACCCTGATCCCCGAGGAATACCGCGCCATAACGCCACCCTGCCCGCGTAGCGCGAAGATCGAATTGACCGCGCGCTGCAATTACGGTGTTGTCACGCTCGAAAATCTCGTTGACAACATTCCACGCGGCGACGCGGCCGAGGGTCGCCGAGACCGTGAAATTCCCCGCGTTTCCAGGCGGAAGGCGTAATCGTTGACGAACGTCTGCTGGGCGGAGCGGGCTTTGATGACGACTTTCCCCCCGGCGACGATGGCGGTCGGCATGCACTTTGCCGCGACTGCCACATCTGTCGTAACATCCCGGCGAAAACCGGCGAGGCTGAGGTAGCGAGGCTGAGGTAGCGAGGCTGAGGTAGCGAGGCGGCATGGGCGGCGAGAGGCAGCGGCGGGACGTCATCATCGAATTTCACCGCGTTGGCAACGCGGTGAAGGTCACGGCCGCCGACCCGGTCACGCTGGTTGAGGTTTCCATCGTCGGCTCGCCGGCGAGCAGCGAGGACACGCTACGACGGGCCGCTCTTGGCAAGCTCGATTATGTCCTGGCCAAACGCGAGGCCCAGAAACAATAGCGATGCCGCGGCGCGGGCTCGGCGCTTTGGAAAAACCGGCCGGTGCGGGTAGCCGCCGGCCGGTCGATGGCCTATAGTTTCGAGTGCGCCGTCGCTTCGCCGGGAAAGCCGCTCATGAGTATTGCCGCAGTCACCGCATCAATGTCCGCCGCCGCTCCGGGCACCGGAGTCGATCGCGGCCCGACGCTCACCATCCTCGCCACTTTTCTAGTGGGCGCGATGGCGATCACGGACCTCATCACCTTTACTCAGGGCGCCTTGTTCCTGGTTGGCGGTCTGTCGGGGGTTGCCCTTTATCACGCGTCCTTCGGCTTCACCGGAGGCTGGCGCCGAATGGTGCTGGAACGCCGGAGCGCCGCCTTGCGAGCGCAGATGCTGATGGTGGGCATCGCCGCAATCGTCATGATTCCGTTGGTCACCGACGGCCGCATCTTCGGCCAAATCCTCGTCGGCGCCTCGGGCCCGATCGGCGTTTCGGTCGCGCTGGGCGCGGCCTTGTTCGGTTTCGGGATGCAGCTCGGCGGCGGCTGCGGCTCCGGTACCTTGTTCGCGGTAGGCGGCGGTAGCGCCCGGATGTTGGTGACGTTGTTTTTCTTTATCCTGGGTTCCCTGCTGGCGACGGCGCATTTGCCCTGGTGGCTGACGCTGCCAAACCTCGGCGAATACAGCCTCGGCGTCAATCTCGGCGCTTTTGGCGGGCTGGCGGTGACACTGGCGGGCCTTGCCGCCGTGGCATTCCTGGTCGCGCGCATCGAAATCGCCCGTCACGGCAGCTTGGAGAAAGCCCCGGCAGGCGGCGCGCAGCGGCTCGACCGGCTCTTGCACGGGCCGTGGCCCCTGATCTGGGGCGCGTTCGCGCTGTCCGCGGTCAATATCGCGACGCTGCTGCTGTCCGGCCATCCCTGGTCGATCACCTTTGCCTTCGGGCTGTGGGGCGCGAAGGCGGCGCAGGCATTGGGCGTCGCCGTCGAGACTTGGCAGTTCTGGACCTGGCCCGGTTCGTCGCTGGCGCTGCATGGCAGTATTCTGGCCGACGATACCTCGGTCATGGATTTCGGGCTGGTCCTGGGCGCCGCGCTGGCCGCGTCGCTGGCCGGAAAATTCGCGCCGAAGGCGAAGCTGCCCTTTCTGTCGATCCTCGCGGCCATGATCGGCGGGGTGTTGATGGGTTATGGCGCCCGGCTGGCCTTTGGCTGCAATATCGGCGCGTTGTTCAGCGGCATTGCCACCGGCAGCCTGCACGGTTGGCTGTGGTTTGGCTGCGCTTTCGTCGGAAGCTGGGCGGGCGTGCGGGTGCGGCCGGCTTTCGGGCTGGCCTGATTAAGGAGGAGAATCTTGGCAGATCGCAACATCCTTCTGTTCGGTTCAGTTTTTGTCCTGGCGACGGCTGCCGTCGCCGCCGATTACGCGGCGCACAAGCCGCAGAATCTGCCGCCGGTGATCTCCGGGACCGCGGCGCCGCTAAACAAATGCGGCTTGGCCGCGCCCTGCGCGCCCAAGGCCGCGGAGAAGCCGCCGCATCCCTGCGGCCTTTAGGGATATGCCGGAGGCGCGCCGGCAAGCCGCGCGCGAGGCTCTTTACGCCGAAACGATCCTCGCCAAATCCGGGTTGAGCGTGGCCGGTGCCGTGCTGGCCGGCGTTTCGGAGGTCGTCGCCTGGCGGCAATATCCGGCGGGCGGCGGGGTCGCCGACAAAGACAGCGGCGCGCATTATTATTACCACGCCCACGAGCCGGGCGAGAGCGGGGAACATGGCCATTTCCACTGCTTCGTGCGCCCATCGGGGGCCGATGGTCCATTCCATCATCTGATCGCGGTCGCGGTGGACGGCGAGGGGAGGCTGACCCGCCTATTCACCGTCAATCGGTGGGTGACTGGCGAGACGTGGTTGCCCGCGCCGGAACTGATCGCGTTGCTGCCGCGTTTCGACATACAGCTCGCCCGGCCGGATTACCTCGTCAATCGCTGGCTGACCGCGGTGATCCGGCTCTATGCCGATGAGATCGCAAACCTATTGGTCCAGCGCGACGCGGCGCTCGCTCCGATCGTGGCCCGCAACGGGGATGACGCCTTGGAGGATCCCGCTTTCGATGTCTTGTCGGAGGGCCGAGTGAGTCTCGCCGAGACGGCCGGAAAATTGGCTCTTTGACATCGACGCAAGTCGGTGAATCGGGTCTTGAAAAGACCTCTTTTTGTTATTATAAGGCAACCACTTAACGCAATATCCTTCGGCTTCGAAATAATGAGGTCTGGATGCCGTTCAACAAACCCTTGCGACCCTACACCGTGTTGGACGTAACCAAGGTGGGCGCCGGACAGGTCGGCGTTTACGGCCTGTTCAGCCGAGGCGTCTGCGTTTATGTCGGAGTCGGGGACATCCGCGAAAAAATCGTGGGGCACCTCACCGGCGACAGCACGGTTATCGCCCGCGCTAACCCGGATCAGTGGACGGCGGAAATCACGCCGAATTACACCGCGCGGCTGAAAGCGCTGGCCACCGAATTGAAACCTGCCTGCAACCGCAAGGCGGGTTAAGGGCTCCCAAGTTCGCCGTCACGGCGCCGCCGCGGCTCCCTGACGCAGCCAGTTCGTGCTTCTACGGCCGCAGCGGAGTGCAAACGCCTCCTCAGCTAGACGGGTACGATTAGAACAACCCGACGATCCGTCCGTCCGGGCCGACATCGATGCTGTCGGCGGCTGGCACCCGCGGCAGGCCGGGCATCGTCATGATGTCGCCGCAGACCACGACCACGAATTCGGCGCCGGCGGAAAGGCGGACTTCGCGCACCGGGACGATATGGCCGGACGGAGCGCCCTTGAGGTCGGGATCGGTGGAAAACGAATACTGGGTCTTAGCGATGCAGACGGGCAGGC
This sequence comes from Asaia bogorensis, assembly GCA_945892765.1. Classification (GTDB taxonomy): domain Bacteria; phylum Pseudomonadota; class Alphaproteobacteria; order CACIAM-22H2; family CACIAM-22H2; genus SHVT01. Next base: position 1,745 of record CAMDDQ010000024.1, on the reverse strand, counting down.
GGCCGAAACCCATGGATTCGAATGTGTCGAGCTGGGCGCGTACCGAAGAATCCATCGCGATGTCCTTCGCGCGGTAGATTTTCTGCGCGATCGTGCGGATCTTGTCATGGAGTTTCATGTCGTCGGTGTAAAGCAGGGTCAATTTGCTGCGCCCGCTATCGGCGACCTTAGCCACGGCGTGCGCGACATCGGCGGCGCCTTCGCCGCCCATCGCCCAGTGATCGGCCATCAGCGCCTCGACGCCGAGCCGGTTGCAGCCGCCGCGGACCAGCGCGATCTCCGCATCCGTGTCGGCCGAAAAGCGGTTGATGGACACGACGGGAACGATGCCGAAATTCTTAATGTTCTCGACATGCCGGGCGAGGTTGGCCATGCCGGCCTCGAGGGCCGAGAGGTCTTCCTTTCTTAAGTCTTCCTTCTTCACGCCGCCATGCATCTTGAGCGCCCGGATTGTGGCGACGATCACCGCGCAATCCGGCGCCAAGCCGGTCTTGCGGCATTTGATATCAAGGAATTTCTCGCCGCCGAGATCGGCTCCGAAGCCCGCCTCGGTGACGACGTAATCGGCCAGCTTCAGCGCCGCGGTGGTGGCGAGCACGGAATTGCAACCATGGGCGATATTGGCGAAGGGGCCGCCATGGATGAAGGCCGGCGTGCCCTCCAGCGTCTGCACGAGATTGGGCGAAAGCGCGTCCTTCAACAGCGCGGTCATTGGGCCATGCGCCTTCAGTTCGCGCGCACGCACGGGTTTGCGGTCGCGGGTATAGGCCACGATGATGTTGCCGAGTCGCTCCCTGAGGTCGTCCAGATTCTTGGCGAGGCAGAAGATCGCCATCACCTCCGACGCCACCGTGATGTCGAACCCGTCTTCGCGCGGGAAACCGTTGGCGGCGCCACCCAGGGAGGACACGATCGACCGCAGGGAGCGGTCGTTCATGTCGATCGCCCGCCGCCAGACCACACGCCGGGAATCGATGCCGAGCGTGTTGCCCCAATAGATGTGATTGTCGATCAGCGCCGCCAGCAGATTATGGGCCGCGCCGATAGCATGGAAATCCCCGGTGAAATGGAGGTTGATGTCCTCCATGGGCACGACCTGGGCATAACCACCGCCCGCCGCCCCGCCCTTGACCCCGAAACAGGGGCCGAGCGAGGGCTCGCGCAGGCACAACATCGCCTTCTTCCCGATATGGTTAAGCGCGTCGGTGAGGCCGACGGTGGTCGTGGTCTTGCCTTCGCCCGCCGGGGTGGGAGAGATGGCGGTAACGAGAATGAGCTTCCCATTCGGCCGGTCCTTGAGGGATTTAATAAAATCCATGGAGAGTTTGGCCTTGTAATGGCCATAGGGCTCCAGACTCTCCGGCCCGATGCCGAGTCTGTCGCGCGCAATCTCGGCGATCGGCCGTTTCCTAGCGGCTTGGGCGATGTCGATGTCGGATTTGGGGGCAACGTGCTGCGACGCAGGCATGGTGGTTTTCCTTCCCGACCGATCCTAAGGTTCCTCTAGCGGCGGCCGGATTTTCTTCGGCGGCGACGCGCCGCCATTGCCGCCCACCTTATGCGGCCTGGGCCGCGCGCATCAAGAGAAGGCTTGGCGGGCATTGTCACCGTTGTCGATTGAAGAACGCGAGAAGTCTGCGTCCTGCATTTTGTTAAGCGGCCGCAACCGCCGTCCGCCACGTGTCCATCGCCGCAGCTCGAAAGTGTCGGTGCGTCGATGCGGATGTCAGGTGGCGTTGGACGTT
>CAMDDQ010000023.1 GCA_945892765.1 Asaia bogorensis | reverse complement strand
GTCTATCTCGGCAGGGCCCAAACCATCCTGCTCGAACGCAACCGAATCAAACGACAGACCATCCAGCAGCGCCGCTTGATCCATCGCGATCAAGCGGCATAAGATCAACCCACCAGATGAGCCGCAGCCTCCGTTAACTCAGCACGCCCATTGTCTCAAATCCATTGACGACGGACAGGCCTGCCTTTGATAGTCGAAGGCGCCAGGCGCGGAAGGCGGGGGTGGCGGCATGAGGATAGCCCGCACCCGGACCCATTCCCCTGGTCTTGCCTCAATGCCTCCGCGACGGTGGACGATGCGAACTTTCGCCGGGACCTTCTGCCCATCCAACCCGTCGATCCTGACAAGGTCGAGCACAACGCGGACACCGTCGGGCCGGGCATCGATGTCCGTGATGCGGCCACGAATTTCGATCGGCCCGATCTGGTCCAATAAAACCGGCGACGCGACGAGCGTGGCACGCAACTGTGCCGCGCCGAAGCCAAGAGCGAGTGCCAGACCGATTGCCGCCACACCGCCAAGGGTTCTGCCGCGCATCGACCAAAAGCTCACCAGGGCCGCCAGCACGACCCCGCTCGTCAGCACGTAGGACGGTTCCCGCGGGAGAAGAAAATAGAGCGCGATGCCGGCACCGAATCCGACCGGCAACCATAACGCTCCCCGCCCCGCCTCCGCTTCGGACAGCATTGATACGCGCGTCCGCAGCCTTTGCTGCCAAGTGGCCGGCGTGGTCGTTGAGATCCGCGCAATCGCGATTCCGGTGCCCATACAGGTTTCCCGGGACGCTCACCACCTCACGCTGGTGTCATTTGACCGCGTTGGTGAGATCGGCGCCCTCGAAATTAGCCATGGCCAATATGGCTCCCGAGAGGTTCGCGCGCGCCAGCCGCGCCGACTTCAGGCTTGCCGACGTAAGGTCTGCGCCCGAAAGGTTCGCGTCCTCAAGATTGGAGGACCAAAAGCGGCCGATGGGCGTTCCATCCGGACGCTTCAACTCGACCGGCCCTAGATTGGCTCGAGCGAGCCATGCTCCAGTCAGTTTGGCGCCGTGGAAATCGGCACCGCTTAGGTCGGCCGACGTGAAATTGGCCTTGGCCATGGTGGCGCCGGCGAAATTGGTCATCACGAGCAGGCTGTCGGCAAGTTTGGTGCCGGCCAGGACTGCCTCGCTGAAATCGGCGCCGCTCAAATCCGCGCCCGATAAGTCCATGCCGCTCAGGTCGCGCTTGACGAAATTTGCCCGCGTTCCCTCTTTGCCGCCGGTATCGATCCAACGATCGTGAGCGCGGATCGCCGATTGTACATCGGGCGGAAAGCTGTCGAGATTGCGCAGCATGATCGCTCCGGCGAGGGACGCCGTGGAGGTGTCCACGCCATCGAGCACGGCACGGCGCAGAATGGCGTCGCGCAAATCGGCGCCATTGATGATGGCTCGGGCGAGCCTGGTGCCGGTGAGATTGGCGCCCTTCAGTTTCGCGGACGACAGATTCGCCTCCGTGAGATCCGCTCCGGAGAGATCGACCGCATGAAGCGTCGCGCCCGAGAAATTCGTGCCCACACCCGAAATCCCCGAAAGATTCGAATTTGAAAGATCCGCCTGCGAAAAGTTGGCGTTGTTCAATTGAGCCTTGTCCATCTGCGCGCCGGTAAGATCGGCGATCGTCACCGTCGTCACCGAGCCATGTTTACTGGCGTGGGTGATGACGCCGGGGCGAAGGTCGGCTTCGCGCATATCGGCACGGCTCAATCGGGTGCCACGCAAGCGGCTGCCGCGCAGGTCGGAGCGGTAAAGGTTGGCGCCGGTCAGATCGGCGTGCTCGAAATTGGCCCCGAATAAGTCGGAGAAACTCAGATCTGCCTCCGTCAGTATTGAACGGCTAAGGTCGCAACCGGACATTACGGAGGATTTTAGGCGAATCTTGGGCAGCTTCAGGCCAGAAAGACCGGCATCCTTGAGGTTGGCGCGCGCACCCCCTTCGCGTCCATCGAGGAATTTTAGGTGCCTCTTGATGATGTCGACGAACGCCTCAGGTGTCACAGCCGACAATCCTCGCCCCAGGAATGTGAACAATATAACACTTGGGGTTGTAATAACACGCGATCCCGCAACGATTGCCGCATTTTCTCGCTTCTCCGGCAGTTGTTGCGCGGTGGAAGACATCGGTTAGTCTGGTTGAAAGCGGGTTCCGCCCGCCGCAAAGCAAGGATCCCTGAATGTCGGTCGTCGTTCGTTTTGCTCCCTCGCCTACGGGTTTTCTGCACATCGGTGGTGCGCGCACCGCCCTGTTCAACTGGCTGTTCGCCCGCCATCACGGCGGCCAGTTTCTGTTGCGCATCGAGGACACCGACCGCGCGCGCTCGACCGCCGAAGCGGTGACGGCCATCCTCGAGGGGCTACGCTGGCTGGGCCTAAACTGGGACGGCGAGGTCGTCTATCAATTCGCGCGCGCCAGCCGGCATGGGGAGGTCGCGCGCGACCTTTTGACGCGGGACGCGGCCTATCGCTGCTTCGCCACACCGACCGAGCTTGAGGAGATGCGCGCGGTGGCGCGCGCGGCTGGTCGGTTTCCCCGCTATGACGGGCGCTGGCGCGACCGCGACCCGGCCGAGGCGCCCGCCGGCGCCCCGTTTGTGATCAGGCTCAAGGCGCCGCACCAAGGCCAGACAGTCATCCGCGACAGAATCCAAGGGGAGATCCACGTCGCCAACGAAGAACTCGACGACATGGTGCTGCTGCGCGCCGACGGGACACCGACCTATATGCTTTCGGTCGTGGTGGACGATCGCGACATGGGTATCAGCCATATCATTCGCGGCACTGATCATCTGACAAACGCCTTTCGCCAGACGCTCATCTATCGGGCATTGGGGTGGAACGTCCCGGAGTTCGCGCATATTCCGCTGATTCACGGTCCGGATGGCGCGAAGTTGTCAAAGCGGCACGGGGCGATCGGAATCGAGGCTTATCGCGACATGGGCTATCTGCCGGAAGCGATGCGGAACTACCTGTTGCGCCTGGGCTGGAGCCACGGCGACGAGGAAGTCATATCCACCGAACAAGCGATCGAATGGTTCGACCTGGACCACGTTGGCAAATCGGCCGCGCGTTTCGATTTCGCCAAGCTCGGGAGCGTCAACAATCACTATCTCAAGGCCGCGGAGGATATTCGGCTCGTGGGAATGATTACGCCTCTCATCGAACAGGATCTTGGAGTCCCCGTCTCCGCGAACGAACGCAACGGGCTGTTGCTGGCGATGCCGTATCTGAAGCCAAGGGCGAAAACGCTCCTCGATCTTGCCAAGAGCGTCTCTTTCCTCGCGCGACCGACCGCCACCGAACGCAACCCGCAACAAAACGTTATTCGGCAAGAACTTCACAGGAACCTGCGTGAGGCAGCGTGGACCACGCAGGGCCTGGATCAGGCGATTGCCGACACCTGCCGGGTGACGGGGCTGTCCACCAAGGAAGTTGCTCAGGAGGCCCGCGTTTCGGTCACGGGATCAACGGTATCGCCGCCATTGACCGCCGTGTTCTTCGTGTTGGGCCGCGACGAAACACTGGCCAGGCTCGCCGCTCCCCCGCCGCTTGCCGAGCAACGCCAGGACTGAACAGAATTGAATAAGTCAAAACAAAGACCTATCTTGGCTGCCCATTCTGGATGGAGAAATCGTCATGCCCGGGGAGAAAAAACCGGAAACCGCAAAGGCAAAGGCCTCGGTGACGCTGCTCGACAACGCCAGCGGCCGTAGTTTTGAGTTACCCGTCATCAGCGGCAGCGCGGGCCCGAAGGTTCTCGATATCCGCAAGCTCTACGCCGAAAGCGGCCATTTCACCTACGATCCCGGGTTCACGTCGACCGCGAGCTGCGAATCCAAAATCACGTATATCGACGGCGACGAAGGGGTGTTGCTCTATCGAGGCTACCCCATCGAGGAACTGGCCGAACACAGCGACTTCATGGAGACGTGTTACCTGCTGCTGAATGGGGAACTGCCCAATCAGGAACAGCGCACGAAGTTCGTGCGGGACGTCACCTACCACACGATGCTTCACGACCAGATCAATTATTTCTTTCGCGGCTTCCGCCGCGACTCCCATCCCATGGCGGTCATGTGCGGCGTCGTCGGTGCGCTGTCGGCCTTCTACCACGATAGTCTCGACATCCAGGATGCGGGGCACAGGACTACGGCATCGTTTCGGTTGATCGCCAAGATGCCGACGATCGCCGCGAGCGCCTACAAGTATTCAGTGGGCCAACCCTTCAACTATCCCCGCAACGATTTGAACTACGCCGAGAATTTCCTGTACATGACTTTTGCGGTGCCAAGCGAGCCCTACAAAGTGAACCCCATTCTGGCCAAGGCGCTCGATCGCATCCTTATCCTTCACGCCGACCACGAGCAGAATGCCTCGACCTCGACGGTTCGACTGGCAGGATCCAGCGGGGCAAACCCATTTGCCTGTATCGCGGCCGGTATCGCGTCGCTTTGGGGACCCGCTCATGGCGGCGCCAACGAGGCGGTCCTCCAAATGTTGGAAGAAATCGGCAGCAAGGATCGCATCCCGGAATACATCAAACGCGCGAAAGACAAGAGCGACAGCTTCCGCCTCATGGGGTTCGGCCACCGCGTCTACAAGAACTACGATCCTCGCGCCCAAATCATGCGCAAAACCTGCCATGAGGTCCTGGACGAGCTGGGCGTGAAGGATGAGCCGCTCCTGGGCCTGGCCATGGAGCTAGAGCGCATCGCGTTGGAGGACGATTATTTCGTCCAGAAGAAGCTCTACCCCAATGTCGACTTTTATTCCGGCATTATCCTGCGGGCGATGGGGTTCCCCAACCGCATCTTCACGGCGCTCTTTGCCCTTGCCCGCACAGCGGGCTGGATTGCGCAGTGGAACGAAATGATCGAAGACCCGCTTCAGAAAATCGGTCGGCCGCGCCAGCTTTACACCGGCCACACAAAGCGGAGCTACATGCCGGCGAATCGCCGCTAAGACCGGTCAGGACGGCGCCGGTTTCCGTCGCCGTTCGAGCAGTTCGAGAATGGCCTCGGCCGCGCGGTCGCTTGGCGGCTTGCCGTCCGGGCGCAATTTGGCCAGCGCCTCGACGTACGCTTCGTGTTGGGCGGCCGCCGCCGCGGGATCGTCCAGCAACCTGCGAATGTCGGCAGCCAACAATTCCGGACGACAATCTTCCTGCAAACGTTCAGGAACCGCCATACGGTCCAGCAGTAAATTGACAAGATTCGCGAATCTGACCTTCACCATGCGCCGCACGATCCAGGCCGAAAGCCAACTGACGCGATAAGCAATGACGGCTGGCACGCCAGCCGCAGCCAGTTCCACGGCAACAGTCCCGGATGCGGCTAGCGCCGCTTGGCTCGCCGCGAAGGCATCACGCTTCGCGGCCGCACCCCGCACTACAGTGACGGGAACCGGCCAGCCGGCGGTAACGTCCTTCACCATACCAGCCACGAGATCGACGGTCGGGATGACGACGTGTAGCCCGGCAATGTCCTTGGCGAGACGCGACAACGCCTGGCCGAAAATCGGCAGCAGACGCGCAACCTCGCCCCGTCGGCTACCGGGCAGCACCGCGAGCAGACGGGCATTCGTCGGGATGCCATGGCGGCTCCTGAAGCCAGCGGCATCACCCTGGGTAATCTCCTCGAGCGCAGGATGGCCGACAAATGTGCACGGCAGTCCTACGGCCGTGAAGTAAGGCGGCTCGAACGGCAACAACGCCAATAGGTGATCGTAACGCTGAGCGATCATTTTCGCCCGCCGGGGCCGCCATGCCCATACCGTCGGCGCAACATAGTGAACCATCGGGATTCCGAACGACCGAATTTTCTCAGCAACACGAAAGGAGAATGCCGGGGAGTCGATGGTAACCACCACCGCCGGACGCTGGCTGGCGACGGCCGCGGCCGTTTCGCGCACGCGACGGAGGGCAAGCCGCGCTCGTGGGACAACTTCGGTAACCCCCATGACCGCGAGGTCACCGATCGGAAATAGACTTGCCAGACCCTCCGCCGCCATCCTTTCGCCGCCGACGCCAGCAAAACGCACACGCCCGGCCGAAAGTCGCCGCAGCGCTGCCATTAGATGCGCCGCGATCATGTCTCCGGATGGTTCTCCAGCAACCAGGAAAACCAGATCTTCCACCACGGTCATCACGCCACCGTGACGCCAACCACGAACAACCCCATCTCGTCGGCCAGCCGCACGACCTCGGCTCGATCCATGATGAGAGACTGCCCTGCTTCGACCGCAATGCCGGAAAGGTTCGCGGCGGCCGCCAGCCGGATCGTCTGCGGGCCGACGGTCGGCAGATCCACGCGCCGTTCCTGATCCGGCTTCTTCGCCTTCACCAGAACGCCACCGGCCGGTCGCTTGCGAAGCATCGCGCAACGCTCGACGAGCGCATCGGTGCCTTCCGCGGCCTCGACACCCAACACAATGCCTTCGTCGACGACAACGGCTTGACCAATATCGGCAGCGCCCAAGAGTCTGGCGACGGCCACGCCACGTTCAATGTCCGCTAGCGCCGTGGCATCCGGCGTCCGGCTGCCGATGGGACCTTCGGGAGAAATTAGATTTCCCAGCACCGAATCGACTCCAACGACGCGAAAGCCCTCCTCTTCCATTTCCTGAACGATCGCGCGCAGAAGCCCGTCATCACCAAAGGCTCGAGCGCCGATAGCAGCGAGAACCCGCGCCGCCCGCATATCCGGCCGCAGATCGAGCAGCGACGGGCGCCGAATGCGTCCGGCCATGACCAAGTCACGAACCCCTGCCTCGTGCAGGTGGCGGAAAAACGTCTCGCCGTCCCCCAGTCTTACCCAAGCATGGGGCACGCCGGATACGGTGGCCTCGTCAGTTTGTCCTTGGAAAGCGAGAACGAAATACTCCCGACCCTCAGCACGACAGGCGGCTATCAGCCGTGCCGGCAGGTCGCCGCCGCCGGCGACGATGCCGAGCTTAGTCGCCACTCTCCACGCGCGGCTGGCAGATCGATCGCGCCGAATCGCTGCGAATAAATTCTAGGATGTCCATCACCGGGCGGCTGCTTCCATACATCGAGGCGACGTCCTCCAGCCTCTCGGCCATCGTGCCCTCCTGCGCGAAGAGCAGCCGATAGGCGGTACGCAAGATGTGAATGTCGTCGCGCGAAAAGCCCCGGCGCTTGAGGCCGACGATATTGAGCCCGGACAGCCGCGCCCGGTCGCCCATGACCGAGCCATAGGGAATGACGTCATTCTCCACGCCGGACATACCGCCGATCATGGCATGGTGGCCGATGCGGGCAAATTGGTGGACAGCGCTCAAGCCGCCGAGAATGGCGAATGAGCCCACCTCGACATGGCCGGCCAGGGTTGCGTTGTTCGCCATGATGACGTGATCGCCGAGTTTGCAGTCATGCGCCACATGGGCGCCAACCATGAAAAGGCAATGATCGCCAATGCTCGTGAGCATCCCGCCGCCCTTCGTGCCGGTGTTCATCGTGACTTGCTCACGGATGACATTATTGCGGCCGATGACAAGTTCCGAGGGCTCTCCCCTATATTTCAGATCCTGCGGCGGATGCCCGATTGACGCGAACGGAAAGATCTTGGTCCCAGCGCCGACCTTGGTGCGCCCGGCAATGACGACGTGAGACATAAGCTCCACGCCCTCCGCCAGATCAACATCGGCGCCGATGACGCAGAAGGGGCCTACCCGCACATCCTCCGCCAGTTTCGCGCCTCTTTCGACGATTGCCGCCGCGTGAATGACGGGCATTCAACCGTCCAGGATCATGGCGGCGTAGGTCGCTTCGGCCATGAGAACACCATCGACCTTGGCTTGGGCGCTGAACTTCCACACATTGCCGCGGCTGCGTTCCTTGACCACGTGGATCATCAGCCGCGCACCCGGAAACACCGGCTTACGAAAACGCGCGCTGTCGACGGACATGAAATAGACGAGCTTGCCTTCTGCCGATGGACCGAGCGTCCGCACCACCAGAACCGCCGAGGTTTGCGCCATCGCCTCAATAATCAGGACGCCGGGCATCACCGGACGCTGCGGGAAATGCCCCTGAAAATGCGGCTCGTTGATCGATACATTCTTGATCCCGATCGCGGACTGGTCGGGTATGACCTCAATCACCTGATCCACCATCAGAAACGGATAGCGATGGGGGATCATTTCCATCACGCGTGCGATGTCGATGAACTCGCCGACCGCGACTTTCTTTCCTTCGTCCATCGCTCAGACTTCCGTTCGCTTCGCGAGGCGGGCCAATGTCGCGACCTGTCGCATGAATTGACGCAGAGGGATCGCCGGACTGCCCCCAACATTTTCTCCCGGCGCCACGGTCCGCATGACCCCGCATTGGGCGGCGAGGCGCGCGCCTCGCCCGATCGTCACATGGCCTATAATCCCCACCTGGGCCGCGACGATGACGAAATCCTCCAGCCGCGTGCTTCCGGCGATACCCGCTTGCGCAACCACGACGCAACCCCGACCCAATTGCACGTTGTGCCCGATCTGAACCAAGTTATCAATCATGCACCCGGCCCCAATTACGGTATCGGGCCCGCTGCCGCGATCGATGGTCGTGTTGGCGCCGATTTCCACGTCGTCATGGACAATGACACGGCCCAATTGAGGCACCTTTTCGTGCCCGGCCGCATCCATGGCAAAGCCAAAGCCGTCCTGTCCGATACGAACGCCGGGATAAATTACAACCCGCGATCCGACCAGGCAATGACTCAAGGATGCACAAGCGCCAACAACGCAATCCTCGCCGAGAACAACCCCATCGCCGATGATGGCGTTAGGCCCGATCCGGCAGCCATTCCCAATCTCGGCGCCGGCCCCAATCACCGCGCCCGCCTCCACACGGCATTGTTTGCCCAAGATCGCTTTTGGATCGACGGTCGCTGTTGGATGAATGGCGGAATCCGCCCGTCGTGGCGTTGGATAGAAGGCCTGGGCAATCCGCGCATAACCTCTATAGGGCCTGTCGGTTAACAGCAGGAGCATGCCCGGCGGAGCTTCGGGCGCGTCAGAGGGGTGGACGACGCAAGCGCCGGCGCGGCTGACGCGAAAAGCATCAACATAGCGCTTATTGTCTAGAAAACTGACGTTGCCCGGACCTGCGGCTTCCAGGGGTGCAACATCAGTGAATGCGGCTTGCGGATCGGCGCCATCGGACAGCCGCGCTCCGGCGATGTCCGCTAACTGTCCGAGACCGAAGGGGCCCGCGACGGCGAAAAAGCGCGGATCCGCCATGGTGTAGTGTCCTACTTCGGAATTTCGACGGCGACGGTCGGGAGCTTCCTATTCACTCTTTTCACCACTTCGGGGGTGATATCAAGGGTCTTGCCGGCATAAAGCACCATGCCCTTGGTGACCACCAATTCGAGCTTTTTTTCGACCGCGTATTCGGCAACGACATCAATCATGGCCTTCTCAACTTTTCGCATGGCTTCCGAATAGCCATCGTTGAGTTGGCGGTTGCGGAGTTGAGCCTGCTGCTGCAGGTCCGAAATTCGCTTGTCCAGATCCCGCCGCCGCTGATTCCAGGCCTCTGGCGCCAGGAGCGGTCGCTGTTTGGTCAATTCCTGGTCAGCCGTGCGAACATCATTTTCCTGGCGCGTAAGTTCCGCCTGGAGCGTGACTTTCTGCTTCTCAGCTTGATCTCGCGCGGCAAGCGCGGCGGTCACATCCCGCATGACAGTTTGGTGATCCACGACCGCGACTAGTTGCGCATGCGCGGAAACGGTGCAAACTGTCGCCGCGAGAACTGCGATTGACGCGACAATGAAATTTCTCATTCCATTCACCTGCATAGCTAGAACCGCGTCCCGAGACTGAAGCGGAAGAGTTCGGATTTGTCGTAGTCCTCCTTGAGGAAAGCAGTCGCCATGCTGACGCGGATCAGACCCACTGGAGAACGCCAGGACAAACCGACGCCTGCCGATGCGCGCAAAGACTGAGCATCGGAGACGCCGGGGTTAACACTATCCAAGCTACCCAGCGTGCCGACGTCCGTAAAGAGACCGCCCTTGAGGCCCAGTTCTTTCGGCAATCCCGTTGGAAATGTCAGCTCGACTCTACCGACGAAATATTCATTGCCGCCCAGGGCGTCATCGGTGGCGACGTCGCGCGGGCCGACACCGGCATTGGCAAAACCGCGGAAGGTGTCGCCGCCAACGAAAAATCGGTTTTGGATGCGGACGTTTTCTCCGAGGCCAACGATGTGGCCAGCTTCGCCGGAGAGGCTCGCCACCCATTCAGTGGCCAGGGAGTAATAATAGGCCCCAGAAAGCCGATTCCGAAAATAGTGTACTTCGCCGCCAAGACCGGCCACTTCGTTGCCCAAACGGACAAAATATCCCTCCGTCGGATCGAAGCGATCATCCCTTCGGTCGTAGGTCAACTCCTGGCCCAGGATCGAGGACACAAGGCTGCCTAGCTGCTCGCGAACAAACCGCGACGCGGTGGAAGGCACGTTGGAAATCTCGTCCTGGCGCAATGTATAGCGAAGCGTCTGGCGCAACGCCTCGGTGATGTCATAACCAAGGCGAATCGTCGCGCCGGTTTCGCTCGAGTCGAATGAACTTTCGCGCTGTCGGTTGCGCTCGACGGTGAAAACGTCGAACCCTGCGGAAAGGTTCCGGTCGAGGAAAAACGGTTCCGTGAAGCTCAAGTCAACCTGTTGCCTGCGACCGGAGACCTGGAGCCCCAGCCTCAAATCCTGGCCACGCCCGAGAAGATTTCGCTCACGAATGCTGACATCGGCGAGCGGGCCTTCATTGGTCGAGAAACCAAATCCAAAGCTCAATTCGCCGGTCGATTTCTCCTCGACTTCGACGTTGATTGTGGTTCGATCCGGCGCGGAGCCTTGAACGTTGGCGACTTCGACCTTTTCGAAAAAGCCCAAATTGCGGATGCGCTGGCGCGACCGCCGCAGCTTCGCAGTGTTGAATGCGTCACCCTCAGCCAGGCGGACTTCGCGGCGGACAACCTTGTCCATCGTGCGGACATTTCCGACGATGTTGATGCGATCGACATAAACACGCGGACCCTCGTCGATCTCGAAGGTAAGATCGATGGTGCGCGCATCGCGGTTCCGGTTGATGCGGGGCCGGATTTCTACGAAGGCATATCCCAGCGTGCCGAGGACGTCGGTGAGTTTGTTGATCGTGTCCTCGACCGCGTCCGCGTTGTACCAGTCGCCCGCTGTCGTGGTGACATTGCTTCGGAGTTGCGTCGGATCGAGATCGCGAAGCCGGGATTCGATATCGACCTTGCCGAAGTTGTATCGTTCGCCTTCGTCGATCGTAAACGTCACGAAAAATGCGTCGCGCTCGGGAGTCAGTTCGGCGACGGCCGAGACCACACGAAAATCCGCATAACCGTTTGCGAGATAGTGACGACGCAACAATTCACGGTCGTTGGATAACCGATCCGGGTCATAAGTATCGTTGCTCGAGAAAAAGCGATACCAGCGGCTCTCCTTGGTCAGGATAATTTCGTGCAAACGGCTATCGGAGAATTGCCGGTTGCCGACGAAGTTGATGCGCCGCACATTCGTGAGCGGTCCTTCATCGACCTCAAACACCAAATCGACGCGGTTCTGCGTCAACTGAATGGCTTTCGGTTCGACGGAGGCGGCAAATCGTCCGCTGCGTCGGTAGATATCGAGGATTCGGTTCACATCGCTCTGAACGCGGGTTCGCGTATAGACCACCCGCGGGCGCAGCTGGACTTCCTGCCTCAGCACGTCCTCGGTGATCCGCTGATTTCCCTCGAAGGCGATGCGGTTGATGATGGGATTTTCGACGACGCTAACGACCAGGGCACCGCCCTCTCGCCGAAGTGTGACGTCGGCGAACAAGCCGGTGCCGAACAGGTCCTTAAGGGCGCGGTCGAGTCGGTCCGGCTCGAACCCGTCGCCGGTCCTGATCGACGTCATGTAGGAGCGGACCGTCTCCGGCTCGACGCGCTGATTGCCTTCAACCCGGATTTCCTGGATGCGTGGCGCGGACGGCAACACCTGTGCCTGAATCGCCGACGGCAGAAACAGCGCGGCCGACAACGCGGTAACCGCGGCCCAACGACTGAATTCGACCATGCGCTGCAGCCGTATCAGGTGACTAATCCGACCAGGAATTCGACCACCCTGAGATGGACGAGGTCGTTCCATGTCGCAAAAACGGCAAGCGACAAGACCAGGGCGAGGCCGAAGCGGAACCCATATTCCTGAGCGCGCGGGCCCAATGGTCGTCCTCGCACCGCCTCAATGGCGTAGAACATCAGGTGGCCGCCATCAAGGACCGGGACTGGGAACAGATTGATGAGGCCAAGATTGATGGACAGTATCGCGATGAAGACGAGCAACGAGCCGACGCCGCCCTGCACGACTTCGCCCGACATCTGAGCAATGCGCAGCGGCCCGCCAAGTTCTTCGGTCGTGCGGCTGCCAACGATCATTTGCCCAACGGCGCGTAGCGTGCCGACTGTTTGGCTATAGGTTTCCTGCACCGATCGCCAAATGGCGGTGAGCGGGTCATGCCGCACGAACTCGACGCCGCCGGCGCGCAACCCGAGCCTGGCTACACGATGTTTGTCGCCCAGCCGGTCCACTTCCTCGACGACCGTCGGCACGGCTCGCAAGACAATCTCGCCGCTTGCACGGCGAACAACGATGTCGAGCGGCTGTTCCAAGCCAATTTGAACGATTCGCTGGATCTCCTCGAATCGTTCGATCGATTCGCCGTTAATGCGAAGTATGCGATCTCCCGATTGGATGCCTGCCTTTTCGGCCGCGCTTCCCGGCAGGACCGCGCTGACGTCGGGCGGCGTGAAGGGCTGGCCGACAAAGACGAACAATCCCGCGAAAACTATGGCGGCAAATAGAAAATTCGCAGCCGGCCCGGCGGCCACGATCGCGGCGCGCTGAGCCAGCGGCTTATGATAGAATGATTCCGCTACCTCGCGCGGGCTCAAGCCTACGAGGGGGTTGCTGGTCACGCTGGCTGCATCGGCATCGCCGAGCATCTTCACATAGCCACCCAGGGGCACTAGGCTGAACTTCCACCGAGTCCCCGCGCGGTCGGTCCAACCCCGAATCTCCGGGCCGAAACCAATGGAGAAGATTTCAATGCGGACGCCGCAACGTCGGGCCACCCAGTAGTGGCCGAACTCATGCACGAAGACGAGGACGGTCAAGACCAAGAGAAACGAGACTACGTAACTTGCTGCGCTGGCCAGAAATTCCATCGTGGGATCACTCAACTCACTCTTGGTCTCGACACGTCGATTGCAACTTCCGCCGCCACGCGGCGAGTTTCCTCGTCCAACGCCTGAACGTCAACGAGATCGGCGGGCGTCGTCGATTCCACCGTCTCTAGGCATCGTTCGACCACGCGGACGATATCGAGGAACCCGATGCGGCCGGCGAGAAAGCCGTGAACGGCCACCTCATTGGCCGCATTGAGAATAGTAGGGGCACCACCGCCCTGGTGCAAGGCATCGCGCGCAAGTCGAAGCGCAGGAAACCGTACAGGGTCGGGCGCCTCGAAGGTCAGTTGCCCCAATTTGGCCAAATCCAGCCGCGCCGAGGGCGCCGGCATACGGCGCGGCCAGCCCAAGGCATAGGCGATGGGTGTGCGCATATCTGGGCTTCCCATCTGGGCGAGAATCGACCCATCGACCATCGCCACCAGGCCATGCACGACCGATTGTGGATGCACAAGGATTTCGATTCGGTCTTTGCCAACTGGAAACAGGTAGTGCGCCTCGATCAGTTCTAGGCCCTTGTTCATCATCGTTGCCGAATCGACCGAAATCTTGGCGCCCATGGTCCAAGTCGGGTGGGCCAGGGCTTGAGCCGGCGTGACACCGGCCATCGCATCGTGCTGCAGCGTACGGAAGGGACCGCCGGAGGCAGTCAAATAGATGCGTTCCACCGCTTCGCGCTGCACGGCGTCGAATACCTGAAATATTGCGTTGTGCTCCGAATCGACCGGCAAAAGAGTGGCACCGTGCCGCTTGATTTCAGCCGTCATGACCGGGCCCGCGGAAACGAGGCACTCCTTGTTCGCCAGCGCAACCACGGCGCCGCGACGCACCGCCGTAAGTGTGGGAGCCAGTCCGGCGACGCCGACTATCGCGGACATTACCCATTCGGCCGGCATGGCGGCCGCCTCCACTAGAGCCTCCGGACCGGCCGCAGCTTCTACACTGGAGCCCGAAAGTGCGGCCTTGAGCGCGACGTAAAATGAGGGGTCGGCGACCACGGCCCGTCTTGCCCCAAGACGTCGCGCCTGATCAGCCAAACGGGCGACATCGCGATGCGCCGTCAGGGCCTCGACCGCATAGGCCCCCTTCTGTCTTTCGATGAGGTCGACGGTGTTGCGGCCGATCGAGCCGGTCGCCCCGAGAATGGTTATGCGGCGCGGTTGAGTTCTCGGCGCCGGGCTGGTCAACGCCATGAAAGAATCTCGGTGCCGGACACGGCCTGAAACACACCAAAGGCGGCGACGGCTGCCATCAGCCCGTCAACACGATCGAGCAACCCACCATGGCCTGGGATCAACGCGCTGGCATCTTTTACGCCGAAACGCCGCTTAACGAAGGATTCGGCCAGGTCGCCGCCTTGCGCCACGACCGCCAGAAACATCGCGATCCCGGCGATCATGGGGATTGACAGACTCGCGCCGCCGGTCATTCCGACTGCCACGCCCGCCGCAGCGGCCCCGACCATCGCGCCGCCCAGGCCTGCCCAGGTCTTCTTCGGGCTGATGCTGGGCGCCAAAAGTGGTCCGCCAATCAACTTGCCGGCGAAATACGCCGAAGTGTCGGTCGCCCAAACGATTGCCAACAGCCAAAGAAGCGTCAACTGACCCGATGTCGGCGACAAATAGAGCCAGTTCACGGCAATGACGGGCAAGCTCAAATAGGGCACGCCAACAAGCCCAACCCAGTAGGGATGGGGGTGGCGAAGGATGCGTGCCAAAACAATCAGCGGCAAGGGAGCGGCCATGGTTACGACCAACGCCACGTCTGGCTCGCCATAAGCCGCGGCATTCGACGCGGCGGCGATTACCAGTATCAGCGCCGCACCGGTGGCATTGAAGCCGCCATTGCCGCAAAGACGCCCCCACTCCCAGGCCATGATGATCGCGGCCGCGGTGACAAAGGCACCGAAATAAGGTGGGCCCGCCTGCACCGCGGCCAAGGTCGCGGCGGCCAAGACGAGCGCTGAAATGATTCTAAGAAACAGGCCGCGAGCCCAGGCTTCACTCACCGGCGGCGCCGTATCGTCTTTCCCGGCGCCGAAATTCCCTGACGGCTTTTTCGAGATCGCCCTTGTTGAAATCGGGCCAAAGCGTGTCGATGAACAACAACTCAGAATAGGCCGATTGCCAGAGGAGAAAATTGCTGAGGCGCAACTCGCCGCTCGTGCGTATGACGAGATCCGGGTCGGGAATTCCTGCCGTCGACAATTGGTTGCCAAAGGCGGACTCATCGATGGCATCAACGCTCGCACGTCCCTCAGCGACCGCCTTTGCCAGGTCTCTCGCCGCCTGAACGATTTCCGCCCGCCCGCCATAGCTAAGCGCGACCGTGAGATTCAAGGCAGAATTTTCGCGGGTCATCGTTTCGGCGTTTTCGATGAGAACCACAATGTCTCTCGCCAAGCGGCTGCGATCACCGATCACCCGCAGCCTAATGCCTTCCTTGTGCAGTTCGGCGATTTCACCGCGCAGATAGTGGCGCAGCAACCCCATTAGGTCGTCAACTTCGGCGACAGGCCGCTTCCAGTTCTCCGATGAGAAGCCAAACAAAGTGAGATAGGCGATCCCGAGTTCCCCCGCGCCCGCCACCGCGCGGCGGACGGCCTCGGCGCCCTGGCGGTGACCCGCCGTGCGAGGCAGGCCGCGCGCCTGAGCCCAACGCCCATTGCCGTCCATGATAATGGCAACGTGCATTGGCGGTGGCGCTTCGCTGGCAAGCTGAGGTTTAATCATGTCAAACGTGGGCGATGTCTTTTTCCTTGGCAGCCAACGCCTCGTCTACCTTCGCGATGAACTCATCGGTCAGTGTCTGAATTTGGCTTTCGCGCCGGCGATGTTCGTCTTCAGAGATATCGCCCTTTTTCTCCAGCACCTTCAGCGCATCCATTCCATCGCGCCGCACGTTACGAATCGAAATGCGCGCGTGCTCTGAATATTTATGGGCGATCTTGATAAGTTCTTTCCGCCGTTCCTCGTTCAATTGCGGCACGGGCACACGAATGAGCTGGCCATCGGCGACCGGGTTAAGCCCTAGATTGGCGTCTCGTATGGCCTTTTCAACGGCCTTGACCAGCCCACGATCCCAGACCTGAACGGTCAGCAATCGGGGCTCGGGCACTCCGACGGTGCCGACCTGGCTGAGAGGCATTGCGCTGCCATAAGCAGCGACTGAAACCGGTTCGAGCAAGCTGACACTGGCCCTGCCCGTTCGCAGGCCCGAGAGTTCCTTGCGCAGCGCCTCGATGGCACCGGTCATGCGCCGCTTGAGATCATTGGGATCCGCGCCGGACACGAATTACTCCTTTCCCTCGATGATCGTGAACCGCCCTCTGCCGGAGATAACTTCGGCGAATGCTCCTTCATTGTGTATCGAGAATACCAGAATCGGAATGCCATTTTCTCGGGCCAGGGAGATCGCAGAGGCGTCCATGACCTTGAGATCGCACGATAGGACATCAAGATAGTCCAATCGGTCGAATCGGGTAGCGCTTTTGTCCTTCACTGGATCGGCGCTGTAGACCCCGTCGACCTTGGTACCCTTCAGGAGAGCTTTGCATCCCATTTCCGAAGCCCGCAAAGCCGCCGCGGTATCGGTCGTGAAAAATGGATTTCCCGTTCCGGCGGCGAAGATCACGACCCGGTTCTTTTCCAAATGGCGGATAGCGCGGCGGCGAATATAGGGCTCGCAGACCGTTGCCATGGGTATGGCGGACAGCACGCGCGTATTGACGCCCAACCGCTCCAGCGCGTTTTGCATCGCCAGAGCGTTGATCACCGTTGCCAACATGCCCATGTAGTCGGCGCTGGCGCGTTCCATTCCGGCGGACGCGCCGCTGAGCCCGCGAAAGATGTTTCCCCCGCCGATCACGAGGCAAACCTCGACGCCCATGGCATGGACGCCGCGAATATCGCGAGCGATCGCTTCGATCGAGGGGCCGTCCAAGCCGAATTCGCCCGGCCCCATTAGGGCTTCGCCCGATATCTTAAGGAGCACTCGGCGGTACCTAGGCGCGACAGTCATCGCCACTCCTCCTGCGCCCAGACGCCCTGGCCGATGTCGCAAAGGCCGGAGATTAGCGGGCCAGGGCCGCTACCTCGGAGGCAAAATCGCTAGCGTTCCGCTCGATCCCCTCGCCCAAGGCGAACCGTCTAAAGGCGACAACCTTGACCGGCGTCCCTAGTTCCTTGGCCACGCCATCCACCGCCGCACCAACTCGGGTTTCACCATCGATGACGTAGACCTGTTCGAGCAAAACGACGTCCTCATAGTACTTGCGGAGACGGCCTTCGACCATCTTTTCGATAACCGCGGCGGGTTTGCCTGAGGTCTTCGCTTGCTCGGTCAAGACCGCACGTTCGCGTTCGAGCATCGCCGGATCGACGCTGCCAATATCGAGCGCCTGTGGGTTGGCCGCCGCGACATGCATGGCAAGCTGCTTGCCCAGGGCGGCCAGCTTCTCCGGATTTCCAGCAGACTCGATCCCAACAAGGACGCCGATCTTGCCCAGTCCAGGCGCCACCGAACTGTGGGTATAACCGGCGACAACGCCCTGTTTCACCGACAACGCAACGGAGCGCCGCAGCGCCATGTTTTCACCAATCGTCGCGACCAGAGTCGTCAGGACATCGGCGACCGATCCACCGCCGGGATAAGAAGTCGATTTTAGCCGCTCGACGTCGCCACCGACGGTTAAGGCAAGTCGGCCAAGATTGCGCGCGAATTCCTGGAACGCTTCGTTACGGGCAACGAAATCGGTTTCGGAATTAACCTCGACGAGGGCTCCGGCTTTTCCATCCGTTGCAACCGCGATCAGGCCGTCTGCCGCGATACGGCCAGCCTTCTTAGCCGCGGCGGCAAGACCCTTCTTGCGAAGCCAATCGACGGCCTGCTCGAGATCGCCCGCGGTTTCCACTAGCGCCCGCTTGCAGTCCATCATGCCGGCCCCTGTCTTTTCGCGCAGGTCTTTGACCAGCGATGCCGTGATCTCTGCCATTGTTCACCTCGGTCTCATTCTTTAGCCGGCGGAATCCGCCGAAACGGCCACGGCCGATCTTATCCTCGGGGTTTGAACCAGACTAAGCCTTGGCTTTCTCCGGCCGTCGACGCGGGGCGCCGGTTCCGCTCCGGCGCTTCGGCGTCGCGGGCTTGGCACCGGTCTCGGCGTCGGCGACCGGGGCGCCGCCTTCTCCCGGTTGTGGCGCCTGTCCTTCCAACTCAGGAAGGTCGTCGCGGGGCGCGCTTTCGGACGCGCCGACATCAACGCCAGCGGCCTTCAATTCTTCCTGTAGGCCGTCTAGGACCGCCCCCGCCATGAGGTCGCAATAGAGTTGAATGGCACGAAGGGCGTCGTCATTGCCGGGAACTGGGAAGGTTATGCCGGCCGGATCGCTGTTGCTGTCGAGCACGGCGGCCACAGGGATATTGAGGCGGCGCGCTTCGGCGACGGCAATCGATTCCTTGTTCGTATCGATGATAAAAAGAATGTCGGGGAGACCGCCCATTTCCTTGATACCACCGAGCGCACGCTCAAGCTTGTCGCGTTCGCGCGTCAGATTGAGCAATTCCTTTTTCGTCAGCCCGACGTTTTCGGTGCTGAGCCGCTCATCCAACTCGCGCAGACGTTTGATCGACAAGGAGATCGTCTTGAAGTTGGTCAACATTCCGCCCAGCCAGCGATGGTTGACGAAATATTGGCCACAGCGCCGCGCGGCTTCGGCAACCGGCTCCGATGCCTGACGTTTGGTGGCGACGAACAATACGCGTCCGTTGTTGGCCACGACATCGCGGACGGCTTTCATCGCCTGGTAAACCAGCGGCACCGTCTGTTGAAGGTCGATAATGTGGACGTTGTTGCGCGCGCCGTAGAGATACGGTGCCATCTTCGGATTCCAGCGGCGCGTCTGGTGACCAAAATGTACGCCGGCTTCGAGCAGCTGGCGCATGGTAAACGTTGGCATTGCCATTTGTGGCGTCCTTTTTCCGGTTGATCCTCCGCAGGACGTGCGTCCCAGCGCTATCGAGATGGCGCTGGAACACCGGATCGACCATCGAGCCATCGGCTCGCGGCCGTAGTCCTGCGTGCGAGATTCGAGCGGGTGCTAAATAGTCTTCCCTTCAGGGATTGGCAAGCAAAAAGGTCCGCTAGCTAAGGA
The DNA here is from genome assembly GCA_945892765.1 of Asaia bogorensis. Classification (GTDB taxonomy): domain Bacteria; phylum Pseudomonadota; class Alphaproteobacteria; order CACIAM-22H2; family CACIAM-22H2; genus SHVT01. The sequence goes on along the minus strand of CAMDDQ010000023.1, from coordinate 1,623 downwards.
TTAGCTTGGTCCCGACGGCGGTGAGAACGACCGCCAGGATGATGCGCAGGCTGCGGTTGGGCACGTGAGGCGCCGAATAACTTCCCAGGACGATTCCAGGAATCGATCCCATGAGAAGAGAAACCAGCATCGTCAAATCGACGGAACCCATGAACCAATGGCCCAATCCCGCCACTAAGGTCAATGGTACCGCATGCGCAATGTCGGTTCCGACGACGCGGACGATCGAAAATTTCGGATAGAGCATCAGCAGCGCCGTGACCCCTATGGCTCCCGCGCCCACCGAGGTAATCGAAACCAGCAGTCCGATCGCCGCCCCCGTCAGAATCGTCAGCAGAGCCTCGCGCAACGGGTCTGGGGTCGATGCAATACCGCGAAGCTTCATGAGCCATTTGCGGAAAATGAGCAGCGCCGCGGTCAGCAGCAAAGCACAACCCAGCACCACGGTGATCACCCTGGCACCCTGGGGGCTTTGTGGACCGAGTTGCGACAGGATGAAAAGTGTTGTCGCCGCGGCTGGCACGCTGCCGGTGGCCAACAAGCCGACCACGCGCCAGGCGATGTTTCGCTTCCAGCCATGAACCAGCGAGCCAATGCCTTTAGTGGCCGCCGCATACAAAAGGTCGGTGCCGACGGCTGTCGCCGGATGGATCCCAAAAAGAAGGACAAGAATGGGCGTCATCAGCGAACCACCGCCCACCCCGGTCAGCCCGACGATGAACCCGACGCACGCTCCCGAAAGGATGTACAGAACGTCAAACGGCATGATGCACGGATTTTCGTCGCGACACGGTCGTGTTCCTCAACCCCCAAAGACGGAAAGGCAATAGGCGGTCGTTCGTGCTGTGGCCTAGTCGATCATGCCCGCCGCCACGGTCGCATTGCTCTGCTCGTCGATGAGAATGAAAGCGCCTGTTGCCCGGTTTTGCCGATAGCTATCGAAGGCAATCTTCGCTGGCAGCACGAGTTGAGCGCGGCCGATGTCGTTACGCATCAGAGTCTCGGGGGCTTCAGAAATCTGCAAGTTCTTGACGTCCACACGGTCGATGAGTTTCGCGACCTTGGCGCCCACCGTGCGTGTACCCTGCTTCAAAAGATATTTGCGTCGATTGTCAAAGGGATCGTCGCCGAACCAACACAACGTCGCATCGATGCGGCCATCGACCCTCGGCGTTTGGTCGGGATGGACAAGCATATCCCCGCGGGCGATGTCGATGTCGTCGGCTACCGTGACGGCCACTGATTGCGGCGCCGCGGCATGGTCGAGGTCGCCGTCGAGTGTCTTGATCGAGACAATCTTTGTCTTCGTGCCCGCCGGCAGAATGAGGACGCGATCACCGACGCGTACTTCTCCCGATTCAATGCGGCCCATATAGAGGCGCACGGGATCCGAGCCGCTGCCCCGCGGACGACTGACGATCTGCACCGGAAAGCGGAAGGCACTCCTGGCCATTTCGGAACCGGGGACGGGCACGGTCTCCAGAAGCGTCAACAAAGACGGACCGGTATACCAGGGCATGTTGTCGCTGGGATGGACAACGTTATCGCCGAGCTTGGCCGAGATCGGGATAAGGTGCGGCAACGGCGCCGACAGCTTGGTGCATACGTCGCTGGACGCCTTCG
>CAMDDQ010000022.1 GCA_945892765.1 Asaia bogorensis | reverse complement strand
CTCCGTTAACTCAGCACGCCCATTGTCTCAAATCCATTGACGACGGACACCCATAGACTATCGTCGACGATCAAATAATTCATCCCGGTGTCACTTTGGCGTAGTAATCATTCTTATGGACAGGATTGGGTAAGGGCGGCCCCGGTTCTGCAGTTGACGGCAAGGGATTGAGAGGCCGATGGCGAGGTCTTGGGCCTGGGCTGATATCGCGGTGTGGGGCGGAATGGGCGCCGTGATGACGGTCGCCGCCGTCGCGATCACGGCTCTGGCTCAGGACACGAGATATTTCCGGATTGGCACCGGCCCGACCGAGAGCACCTATTTTTCGGTCGGAGGCGGCGTTGCAAGCCTGATCAGCAACCCGCCGGGCTCGCGCGATTGCGAACGCGGCGGAAGCTGCGGCGTTCCCGGACTCATCGCGGTGGCACAAACGACTGCCGGCGCCCTCGCCACCATCGATGCAATTCGTGGCCATCAGCTCGAATCGGGCTTCACGCCGGCCGACATCGCCTATTGGGCGTTCCACGGGATCGGGCCTTTCAAAGACCAGGGCGCCGTCACCGAGTTGCGCGCAATCGCCAACCTCTATCCCGAAAGCATGCATATCGTTGTCCGCCGCGATTCGCCCATATCGTCGATCGGCGACCTCAAGGGCAAGAACGTCTCCCTGGGGGAAAAGGAATCCGGGACATTGATCGAAGCCCTGATTGTGCTGGAGGCTTTCGGTGTCGCCGAGGCCGAGCTGAGAAGCGAATACCTGAAACCCGGGGTGGCGAGTGACCGCCTTAGCGCCGGCACACTCGACGCCTATTTTGAACTGGCGCCTTACCCCGCGACGACGATCTCCGATGTGGCCAAGGCGACAGAGATTCGATTGCTGCCGATCAAGGGTACGTTCGCCGAAAAATTCGGCGCGGACTATCCGTTTCTGACTGCCGACACGATTCCAGCCGGCGTCTACCAGGGTGTTCCGGAGACGGAGACCCTGAGCGTTGCAACGGTGTGGGTCGTGTCTTCGCGCATCGACGATGCCTTGGTTTATGGCGTGACTCGGGCATTATGGCACGCCAACAGCCGCCGCATTCTGGATACCCTGCCGCGAGGACGTTCGATCCGCCAGCCTAAGGCGCTTGACGATCTCGCGATCCCGCTGCATGCGGGAGCTTCGCTCCATTATTTCGAATCCGGGATGGTCAGATAGGCTTGGCGGGTGGGAGCGACGCCGGCGCCTTCTCATACTCGTCGATCGTCCAGGGCTCGGCCTTCGATGCGCTCATCCACTCCGCCATGGCCGGCAGCGACCACATGGCGTCGCTAAAGGTTTGGGCGGGTTTCGGCAGAGGAACCGCATAGGTCGTAAACCGGCTTACGACCGGAGCGTACATGGCGTCGGCAATTGAAAAGCGGCCGAAGAGGAAGGGACCGTCGCCCCCAAAAAGGCCGCGGCATTCGGTCCAAATATCGATAATTCGGTCGATGTCGCCTTGGGCCGCCGGCGGCCATGAGGCCTGGGTGTATCGACGCCGGAAATTCATGGGCAAGTGCTGACGGAGATCGCAAAATCCGGCGAGCATTTCGGTGCTGTCCGATCGCGCGCGGGCGCGCGCCGCCATTGCCTCGGGCCACAGATGCGCCGCGGGGAAGGTCTCCGCCAAGTACTCGCAGATCGACAGCGATTCCCAGATCATGACGTTGCCATGGCGCAGGGCAGGAAGTTTGCTGGACGGCGAGTGTCTCAGGATCCGTTCATGCGTGTCCGGTTGGCGCAGGGGAATGACGGTTTCCTGGAACGCGATACCGGAATGACGCGCAGCCAGCCAAGGGCGCAAGGACCAGCTCGAATAGTTCCGGTTGGCGAGGATCAACACCGGGTCGGCCATGGGCGACGATTACATGAACCCATTCCGCCCGGCAAGCCGGCCAAGCGTGTGTCGTGGGCTTTTCATCGGCGGCCTTTCGCGGCATGGTAGACGGCGCCATCGAGGCGCGGGAGGGGACAGCGGCGTGCCGACAGGATTCGTGGACGGAAGCGCGGGCGTACCGATCACCGCACTCAGCAAAGACAAGTTGGCCCGGTGGCTGGCGGGCCAAACGCAATCGGTTCGGGCCTGGGTGGAATCGGTGAAATTCACGGCCGAGCCTGGCGAAATCGCGTTGGTCGCGGGCGCCAATGGACGCATCGCCCGTGTGTTGGTCGGCGTCGGCGGCGTCGGCGATCTGTGGACCTATGCCGGCCTGCCCGGACGGCTTCCTGACGGTCGTTTCCGCATCGAGGCTGAATTGGATGCACGCGCCGCAACGCGTGCGGCCATCGGTTGGGCGCTCGGTTTCTATTCCTTTGCCCGATATAAACCGGGCAAGGCGATGGACGCGCGTCTGGTCTGGCCCAAGGGGGCCGATCGCGGCGCCGTCGAGCGCACCGCATCGGCGATGACTCTTGTCCGGGATTTGGTCACGACCCCGGCGGCCGATATGGGGCCGGTGGAGCTTGCGGCGGCGGCGCGCGCGGTGGCGCGGCGTCACGGCGCGCGGTGTTCGATCGTGGTGGGCGACGAATTGCTGCGCCGCAATTTCCCCCTTGTGCATGCCGTGGGCAGGGCGAGCACGCGAGCGCCGCGGCTGATCGACTTGCGTTGGGGTTCGCCATCGGCGCCGCGCGTTACTTTGGTCGGCAAGGGCGTCTGCTTCGATACCGGCGGGCTGGACATAAAATCCGACGCGGGGATGAAGCTGATGAAAAAGGACATGGGCGGCGCGGCGCATGCCCTGGCCTTGGCCGGGATGGTCATGGCGGCAAAACTGCCGGTGCGGCTGCGCGTGTTGATCCCGGCGGTGGAGAACAGCATTTCCGGGAACGCCATGCGGCCCCTCGATGTCGTGCGGTCGCGCAAGGGCCTCACCGTCGAGATCGGCAATACCGATGCCGAAGGGCGGCTCATCCTCGCCGACGCGCTCACCGAAGCCGATAGTGAAAAGCCCAACCTCCTGATCGACTTTGCCACGTTGACCGGGGCCGCGCGGGTGGCGCTGGGGCCGGAGCTTCCCGCCATGTTCAGCAACGATGACAGCCTCGCCGGCGATTTCCTGCGCCACGCGGAGGCCGAAGGTGATCCGTTGTGGCGCCTGCCCTTGTGGCGCCCCTATCGCCGGCTGCTCGACAGCAAGGTTGCGGACCTCAACAACATTTCCGACGGCCCGTATGCGGGCGCGATTACCGCGGCGCTTTTCCTTCAAGAATTCGTGATGCCCGGTACGCCCTGGGCCCATTTCGACGTCTTTTCCTGGAATGCGTCCGCGCGTCCGGGTCGCCCGGAAGGTGGGGAGGCGCAGACGCTGCGCGCGGCCTTCGCCCTCATCGAAGAGCGGTTCCGCGCCAAACCGCGGCCGCGGCCACCGGTTCTGCGGGCCAACCCGGTTCGGCGGCGGCCGATGCTGCGAACGGTGAGGCGTACAGTACCGGTCCGGCGCCGACCGAGGTGAACGCGAGATACTCTTTCGCAGGAAACGGAGGGTGTCCGGCGTGCAATACTTCGGAGGGTCACGAGCCACACGGCTCGAAGGGAGGTACCGGATGAACCAAGCAAAAATTCAACACCCCTTGTCGCGGCGAACCTTTGTGTGGTCGGTTGGCGCCCTGGTGATCGTGCCGACGACGCCGGTTCTCGCCCAGCTCGCGCCCACGCCCGCGCAGACCATGGGGCCTTTTTATCCCGTGCGATTACCGCCGGATTCCGACGCCGATCTCACCCGCGTTCAGGGCCGTGCGCAGCGTGCACTCGGACAGGTCATCGAGGTATTCGGACGGGTGTTGGACGCCGGGGGCGCGCCGCTTCCCGGAGCCAAGGTGGAGATCTGGCAGGCCAACGCCGTTGGGCGTTACGACCACCCCGGCGACAACAACCGGGCTCCGCTCGATCCAAACTTCCAGGGTTTTGGCACGATCGCGGCCGACACCGAAGGCCGCTATCGCTTTCGCACGATCAAACCGGCCCCGTATTCGGGGCGGACGGCGCATATCCATTACCAGATCGGCGCAGGCCACCGGCAATTGGTCACCCAGCTCTATTTCCCCGGCGAGCCCAACGAACGCGACAGCGTTTTCCGCGGTCTTCGGGATCCCGCCTCGGTTACCGCCAAGGCGGTGCCCTTGCCGGCGGACGGCGAAACCGGTGCGCTCGCCTTCGTCTTCGATATTGTCCTCGGCGGCACGGCTTAATACCGCTTCTCGCGACGTCGTGTGTCGATCAATACCCGCGCGCTTTGTCGACGATATTCAGCGGCGTTAGCCCCAGGCGGCACCGCCTGATGTTTTCGGTGATCTGAGCGGCCGTCGTGCGCGGGTCGGTGATGCCGGCGATGTGCGGCGTCACAGTCACCTTCGCATGCCGCCAGAATGGATGATCCAGGGGCAGCGGCTCCTTGCGAAAGGCGTCGAGCATCGCTCCGGACAAATGCCCCGAATCGAGAAGCCCAATTAAGTCTTCTTCAACCACATGCCCGCCCCGGCCCGGGTTGATAACATAGGCACCCTTCGGCAGTTTACCGAGGTTGGCGGCGTCCAATATTCCAGTCGTCGCCGGGGTAAGGGGCAGATGGCAGACCAGGACGTCGCTCCGTCCCAGGAGATGATCGAGTCCGTCCGTGCCGTGAAGGCAGCTTATGCCGTTGATCGCCTTTGGCCGCCGACTCCAGCCGGTGATGGGAAAACCGAGTGCCCTCAATTTCAGCGCCGAATCGGTCCCCAACACGCCGAGGCCAAGGATGCCAACGCGGCAGTCCGCGGCGGAAGCTTGCGGCAGATGGCGCCACCGCCCAGCGCGCTGCTGCTCCTGATAATCGAGCAGCCGCCGGTGAAAGCGTAGGACGCTCAACAGCACATATTCGCTGACCGCTTGCGTGAGGCCGAAATCGACGATCCGCGAAATCGGCACGTCCGGCGGCAGGTCCGGATCGGATAGGAGATGATCGACCCCCGCGCCGATCGAGGCGATCAGGCGCAGATTGGGAAATTGGCGCAGTACGCCTTTCGGCGGTTTCCATGCCAAGGCTGCCTCGATCGACTCGGGATCGCCGACATCCGGCCAGATACGGACTTCCAGGCCGGGCAAAGCGGCCGTCAGCGAATTTACCCAATCGCCCGGATTGTCGATCTTGCTGAGGAACAGCAGCGCCATTTTTCGCGGATCAAACGCTCACGGACCCGGGCTCGACGACATTGAGATCGAAGGCCGCGGCGATGAGGGCGCGCGTATAGGCTTCGCGCGGGGATGAAAAAATCTCCGCCGCCGTGCCCCGCTCCACGATATGTCCATCTTTCAAGACAACGACGTCGTCCGCCAGGGCGCGCACAACCCGCAGATCATGGCTGATGAACAGATAGGCGAGCCGATGGCGCTGCTGAATCTCTTGCAGCAACTCGACGATTTGCGCCTGAACCGAAACGTCGAGCGCCGAGGTCGGTTCATCCAGGATCAGAAAGCGCGGCTTCAATACCAGGGCGCGCGCGATGGCCACACGTTGCCGCTGTCCGCCGGAGAATTCGTGGGGATAGCGGTGCCGGCTTTCCGGATCGAGGCCAACTTCCTTCAACGCCGCGACAATCATCGCCTCGCGTTCTTCCCAATTTTTCCCGATCTTGTGGATCAGCAGACCTTCCTCGACGATCTGCCCGACGGACAGACGCGGGCTGAGCGAACCGAAAGGATCCTGAAATACAATCTGCATTTCACGACGCAGTGGTCGAAGCGCCGAGCCGTGCAGTTTCTGAAGGTCCTTGCCGGCGAATTCGATGCCGCCTGTGCTGCGCTCGAGCCGCAGCAGCGCCAGCCCAATCGTGCTTTTGCCCGATCCGCTTTCGCCGACGACGCCGAGAGTCTGTCCCTCGCGCACGGCGAAGCTGACGCCGTCGACCGCCTTGATGTGGCCGACGGTCCGGCGCAAGACGCCGCGTTTGATCGGGAACCAGACGCGCAGGTCCTTGGCTTCCATGAGGACTGGCGCATTGGCGGGCGGCTTCCCGGGGTTGCGCCGCGGCTCAGCCGCCAGCAATTGCCTGGTGTATTCATGGCGGGGCCGCGCGAAGACCTCGGCCACCGTACCCGATTCGACAACATCCCCGGCTTTCATCACGCAAACCCGGTCAGCAACGCGGCGCACGATGCCCAGATCATGGGTGATCATCAACAGCGCCATGCCGAAACGCGCCTGCAAATCCTTAAGCAGGACAAGAAGCTGGGCCTGGATGGTGACGTCGACGGCGGTCGTCGGTTCGTCGGCGATCAGCAAATCGGGTTCGTTGGCCAACGCCATGGCGATCATGACGCGTTGACGCTGGCCACCGGAAAGCTGGTGCGGGTAGGCATCCAAACGGTTCTCCGCGTCGGCGAGGCCGACAAGCTTCAACAATTCCACGATACGTGCCTTTGCGGCCGGGGCGGGCATGCGTTTGTGCAAGGCCAGCGTCTCGCCGATCTGCCGCTCGATCGTATGCAGCGGGTTCAGGGAAGTCATCGGCTCCTGAAACACCATGGCGATCCGGTTGCCGCGAATACGCTGGAGATTTTGCTGCGGCGCGCCGACGATTTCCTCGTCGCGGAAGCGGATGCTGCCGCTTGGATGCCGCGCGAGCGGGTAGGGCAATAGCTGAAGGATCGACAGCGCCGTCGCCGATTTTCCCGAACCGCTCTCGCCGACCAAAGCCACGGTCTCGCCGCGGTCGAGATCGAAGGATACATCGCGCACGGCGACGACCGGCTGGCCGGGAACGTCGAAGACAACGGAGAGATTGCGGACGCTTAGGAGCAAAGGCCGATTCCGGTCATGCTTGGCACGATTCGATCGGAATCATGGAGTCGTCATGGAGGCGCGCAATGTCTTGCGTGGGTCAAAGGCGTCGCGCACGGCTTCACCGATGAAAATCACCAGGATCAACAGGAAAGCCAGGACGCAAAAGGCCGTGATGGCGAGCCAGGGCGCATGGAGGTTGGCGCGAGCCTGCAACAGCAATTCACCCAGCGAGGGTGAACCCGGCGGCAGGCCGAAGCCGAGGAAGTCAAGCGAGGTCAGCGCCAGCAGCGAGCCGCTCAAGATGAACGGCATGAAGGTGAGCGTCGCGACCATCGCATTGGGAAACACGTGGCGGACCATGATGGATGTATCGGCGGCGCCAAGCGCCCGCGCGGCGCGGACATAGTCGAAATTGCGCGCCCTCAGAAACTCCGCGCGCACGACGTCAACCAAACCCATCCACGAAAACAACAGAAGCAAGATCAACAAATACCAGAAATTCGGCTGGACGATGGAGGACAGGATGATGAGCAAATAGAGCTGAGGCATGCTGCCCCAAATCTCGATGAAGCGCTGAAACGCAAGGTCGACGAGCCCGCCGAAATAACCCTGCACGGCGCCGGCGATGACGCCGAAGATCGAACTGAAAAACGTGAGCGTCAGGCCGAAGAGCACGGAGATGCGATACCCGTAGATCAAACGGGCGACCACGTCGCGACCCTGATCGTCGGTACCGAGCCAATGGACCGAGGATGGGGGCGCGGGGAAAGGACCGGGCACGCCATGACTCACGGATTTGTAGCTGAAGGGAATAAGCGGCCAGAGCATCCAGCCCTTCTCCCGAATCTTATCGGCGACATAGGGGTCGCGGTAATCGGCCTCGGTCGCGAATTCGCCTCCGAAATCGGTTTCGGGGTAGGCCGCGAAAACCGGCAGGAAATATTGGCCGTCGTAACTCACGATGAAGGGTTTGTCGTTCGCGATGAACTCGGCGAATAGGCTGACGAAGAAAATGGCGACGAAAATCCACAGCGACCAATACCCGCGCCCGTTGGCGCGGAAGTTGTGAATGCGGCGCTGGTCCAGCGGCGTCAGCCGCATGCCGAGGAAAAATCCGGCCGCCATGGTCTAGGCGCCGCGTCGGTCGAAATCGATGCGGGGATCGACGAACATGTAGGTGATGTCGCGCACAATGACCATCACAAGGCCAATAAGCGTGAAGAAATACAGACTAGCAAACATGACCGGATAATCACGATTGATCGCGGCTTCGAAACCCAGCAGCCCAAGCCCATCAAGCGAAAAGATGGTTTCGATGAGAAGCGCGCCGCTGAACAGAATGCCCATAAAAAGCCCGGGAAAGCCGGCTATGACGATGAGCATCGCGTTGCGGAAGACGTGGCCGTACAGCACCCGTTGCTGGCTCAATCCCTTGGCCCGCGCGGTCATCACATATTGCTTGTTGAGTTCTTCGAGAAAGGAATTCTTGGTCAGCATGGTGAGGCCGGCGAAGCTGCCGGTAACTAGGCAAATGACCGGCAAAGTCATGTGCCAGAAATAGTCGACAATGCGATCCGGCCAGGAGAGCAGCGGCCAATTGTCGGAAGTGAGGCCGCGTAATGGAAACAGCTTAAGCTCCGGGAAGCTGCCGCCGGCGAATAGCACGATGAACAGGATGGCGAGAAGGAAACTGGGGATGGAGTACAACGCCAGAATGACCGTGCTCGACCAAGCGTCGAAACGTGAGCCGTCCCGCCTGGCCTTGGCCACGCCGAGCGGAATACACACGAAATAGGTGATGATCGTCGCCCATAGGCCGAGCGAGATCGAGACCGGCATCTTGTCGATGACGAGATCGATCACGCGACGGCTGCTGAAGGCGCTCTCCCCGAAATCGAAAACGGCATAACGCGCCATCATCTCCAGGAATCGTACATGGACCGGCTTGTCGAAGCCGAATTGCCGCTCGAGTTTCTGGATCACTTCGGGCGAGATGCCTTGGGCGCCGCGATATTTGCTGCTGCCCCCGCCGCGGTCGCCCGATTGACCCTGCCGGTCCTGACCCGTGAGTTCGCCCCCGCCGCCGGCAAAGCGGGCGGTCGCTTCGACGGCGTTGCCCTTGATGCGGGCAATCATGATTTCGACCGGGCCGCCCGGCGCGAATTGGATCACGGCGAAATTAATCACCATGATTCCGATCAGCGTCGGAATGACCAGCAGCAACCTGCGGATGACGTAGGCGAGCATCGCGGGCTTGGACTGCTACTGCAGGAGCTTCCGTTGGGACAACGTGGCCGCCTTGCCGGAATCGACCCACCAGGTCGACAGCTCGACCCCGTTGGTGGGTTCGATCTTGGGGCGTTGGAATTTGTCCCACGAGGCGACGCGGTCGACATTGATGTGCCAGTGGGGCACGAGATAATGGCCCCACAGCAGCACGCGGTCGAGAGCGCGGGTCCTTTGCACGAGACTGTCGCGATCCGGGGCGGAAATGACCAGATCGACCAGGCTGTCGATGATGGGATCCTTGATGGCGATGACGTTGCGGCTGCCCTTCACATCGGCGCTGGCCGAGGTCCAAAAATCGCGCTGCTCATTGCCCGGCGATTGCGACTGCCCGAACACCGAAACGGTGAGATCGAAATCGAACTCTTCCATTCGCTTTTGGTATTGCGCGGAGTCGATAGTGCGAACCTTGGCGGTGATGCCGAGCCTCCCCAGGTTTTCGACATAGGCCAGCGCGATGCGTTCCCAGACCACGTCCGACAGCAGAATCTCGAACTCCATGGGCTGGTTGGTCTGGCCATGAACGAGCTTGCCGTTGCGAACGACCCAGCCCGCCTGTTGCAGCAATCGCGTCCCTTCGCGCAGATTTTCACGGTTATTGCCGGTGCCGTCGGTGACCGGCACCTTAAATTCCTTGGTGAAAACCTCGTCGGGAACCTTGCCCTTGAACCGTTCCAGTATCTTCAGTTCCTCGCCGGCGGGAAGCCCGCGCGAGGCGAGTTCGGAATTGTCGAAATAGCTCTTGGTCCGGGTGTAAGCCCCGAAGAAGAAATTCTTGTTCGACAATTCGAAGTCGAAGGCGTAGCTCAGCGCCTCGCGTACCCGGCGGTCCTGAAAAATTGCGCGGCGGGTGTTGAAGCTGAAGCCCTGCATGCCCGAGGTGCGCTGGTGTCTTAACTCTTCCTTTTTCATGACGCCGGTCTTGAGGGCCGGTATGTCGTATCCCGTCGCCCAATTGCGGGCCACATTCTCCACGCGCAGATCGTATTCGCCGGCTTTGAAAGCCTCCAACGCCACGATCGCATCGCGGTAATAGTCATAGCGAAGACTGCCCCAATTGGTCTGCCCCAGTTTGACCGGCAGCTTGGCCCCCCAATAATCGGCCCGCAGGCTGTAGGTGATATATCGCCCCGGTTCGAAAGATTCGACGCGATAGGGTCCGCTGCCCAAAGGCGCCTCCAGCGTCGTCTTGTCGAACTCGCGCGTGCTCCAATAGGCCTTGGATAGGACTGGCAGTTGTCCGACGATCAGCGGCAGCTCGCGGTTTTCGCCTGGGCTAAAGGTGAAGCGCACCTTGCGGTCGCCGATCTTTTCGGCCTTGGCGACGTCGGCGTAATAGGATTGATAGAAGGGATGGCCCTTGGTCTTGATGGTGTCCAGCGTCCAGATCACATCCTCAACCGTCACCGGATTGCCATCGGAGAATTTCGCCTCCGCGCGCATTGTGAAGGCCACCCAGGATCTGTCCTCCGGAACCTCGATCGTCTCGCACAGCAGGCAATACTCACTGAATGCCTCATCGTCCGACCCCACCATTAGGGTCTCGAACAATCCGCCGATCCCGGCCGCTGACACCCCTTTCAGGACAAACGGGTTGAGGTTGTCGAAGGTGCCGATGGCCGACATCTTCACTTCGCCGGCCTTGACCGCGTTGGGGTCCGCGTAATCGAAGTGTTTGAAATCGCGTTTGTATTTGAGATCGCCATGCATGGCTATGCCGTGATCGACGGTGACCTTCTGAGCCCAAACATCCGGCGCGAGCGTGAAGATGGAAAACGCGGCGGCGGCGATGACGGCTTGGCGCTGGTTCATGAAAGGCATGGCCTGCCCCCCCCTGCTAGATCGAGCATCGATTGTAGCGAATTTCGCGGCGGTCAAGAACCTTCGCCTTATCGAGGCTTCAGCCGCGCCGATCATCCCCGGCCAAAAGATCGAGCGCCGCCCGATGTGTTCCGATGTCGCCGGCGGCGGCAATGCGGCCGTCCGAATGCAGCGTCAGGGGCTGACCCTGCCAATCGGAGATGATTCCGCCGGCACCGGTCACCACGGCGGCCAGTGCGATGAAATCATGCACACTCATCGACGCCTCGACGACCAGATCGGCGAATCCGCTGGCGAGCAGCCCATAGGCGTAACAATCGGCGCCGTAAAGCGGAAATTTGACCGCCCGGCGCAGACGCTCGAAGGCGACGAAATCCACGCCGACGAACATATGCGGGGAGGTGGCATACAACGCCGCGTCCGAGAGGCGCGGGCAGGGCCGAACCTTCGCCGGCTGATTGTTGAACAAGGCCGGGCTGCCCAACGCGCCCACCCACCGTTCCAAAAGCGCAGGATGATCGATGATCCCAAAAATTGGCGATCCGAGCCGGACCAGCCCGATCAGCGTGCCGAACAGCGGCCTGCCGGTAATGAAGGATTTCGTGCCATCGATGGGGTCGAGCACCCAGACGAACTCGGCATCCGGGTTCGTCGGACCGTATTCCTCGCCGATCACCCCATGGTCCGGGAAAACATCGCGGATTATCGCGCGCATGGCGGCCTCGGCTTCGCGATCGGCGATGGTTACCGGGCTGTGATCGGGCTTGTCGTCGACGGCGACCGCGGTCCGGAAATAGCGGCGAATGATCGCGCCGCTGGCATCGGCCAGCCTTAGGCCTAGATCGACGAACTCACGCGGACAGGTTTTCATTGCGAGCGCCGCGCGCCATCGGCGGCGGAATGCCGGCGGACGCAGTTGGGTTAAGGCAGCGGCTTGGGGGAATCGCTCAGGCTCCGCAGGAAGGCGACGACGGCGGCGCGCTCCTCCGGCTTCTTCATCCCGGCGAAGGTCATCGCCGTGCCCTTAACCGCGGCCTTCGGATTGGCGAGAAAGGCGTTTAACTCGTCATAACCCCAATCACCGCCGGCATTGACCATCGCGGGGGAATATTTGAACCCCGCGGAACCGGCGCGTTTGCCGCCGACGACGTTCCACAGATTGGGCCCGATGGTCTTTTTGGTGGGGGCCTTGTCGAAGGTATGGCACTGTAGGCATTGCTTCGCCAATTTCTCCCCGGTATCGAGCGGGGCGGCGGCGAGAAGCGGTACGATCGGCTCCAACACCGCCGGCGGGGCAGCTTCCTGCTTCGTGGCGCCCGCGGTCGCGACGACCGCGCCATGCCCCGTGAACGCCTTCGGGCTCACCAGGATTCTTGAAATCATGCCAAGGGAGGTGGCGGTCAGGGAGGCCAGCAAAAAGGCGCCCACGATCTTGTTGATTTCGAAGGTGTTCATGACAACCCGCTCCGGTCGCTGCAATGCCAAGAAGGATTTATCTCGTTCGGCCCTCCGGTTCAACCCGAGAACATAAGATTCCTATTGCCACTTTGCCGCACCAACGACGAATCTGGTGGGAATGAGAACCGCCATGCGACCGATTATCGTCATTCCCGCCCGAATGGCGGCCACCCGCCTGCCCGGAAAACCCCTTGCCGACCTCTGGGGCGAGCCGATGATCGTCCATGTCTGGCGGCGGGCGATTGAGGCCAAGCTCGGCCCCGTGATCGTGGCTTGCGCGGATGCGGCCATCGCCGCTGCGGTGGAAAAGGCGGGCGGCCAGGCGGTTTCGACCGATCCGGCGCACCCATCAGGATCCGACCGGGTGTGGGAGGCCCTGGAGAAAGCCGACCCTTCGGGCTCTTTCAACGCGGTTGTGAACCTGCAAGGCGACCTGCCCACGATTGATCCAATGGCGGTTCACGCTTGCCTGGCCCCGTTATCGGAACCCGAAGTCGACATCGCGACCATCGCGGCTCGGATAACGCGGCCGGAAGAGCGCGATGACCCCAACGTGGTTAAGGCGGCCGCGGCCATAGAAGAGGGCGCCCGAATCGGCCGGGCGCTTTATTTCAGCCGCGCCGTGGTTCCGTCGGGTGCCGGCCCCCTTTTTCATCACATCGGCGTCTACGCGTATCGGCGCGAAGCTCTCAAGCGTTTCGTTTCGGCGTCGCCAGGGGTGCTGGAGCGCCGTGAACGCCTTGAACAATTGCGCGCCTTGGAGTTGGGGATGCGCATCGACTTGGCCCTCGTTGACACCGTTCCACTCGGCGTCGATACTCCCGCGGACCTCGCGCGGGCTCGCGAAATGCTCGCGTCGCCTGGCAAATCCTGAACATACGCGGCTGCGGCGATCACCATGACCAAATCGGCTTCGCCCGCGTCGCTCATCGCCTTCCAAGGCATGCCCGGCGCTTATTCGGATCTGGCCTGCCGCATCGCCTATCCGGGGTTCGCGACGCTGCCCTGCGAGGCGTTCGACGATGCCTTCGCCGCGGTGATCGAAAGGCGCGCGGCGCTGGCCATGATTCCGATCGAAAATTCGGTGGCCGGCCGGGTTGCCGAAATCCACCAATTGTTGCCGTCGTCGGGGCTGCATATCGTGGCCGAGCATTTTTTGCAGGTGAACCACCACTTGCTGGCGCCGAGAAAAGCCACGCTCGAAACGGTGAAGACCGTCCACAGCCACGTTCAAGCCCTGACGCAATGCCGCCGGATGATCCGGGAGCTGGGCCTCCGCCCGGTCGTTCACGCCGACACCGCCGGCGCGGCCGCCGAAATCGCCGGGCGCGGCGACCTCACTGAGGCGGCTATCGCCTCCGCCCTAGCCGGCGAGATTTACGGATTGGTGAGTCTACGGTCCAACATCGAGGATGCCGAACACAACACAACCCGCTTCGTTGTGCTTGCCCGCGACGCCGTGGATGCCGATCCCCGTAAGGGCAACGTGCTGACGACCTTCGTTTTCCGGGTCCGGAACGTGCCGGCCGCGCTCTTCAAGGCCATGGGCGGATTCGCCACCAATGGCGTCAACATGACCAAGCTAGAGAGCTACATGGTCGGCGGGCGTTTCTCGGCGACGCTCTTTTACGCCGATGTCGAAGGGCATCCCGAGGATCCGTCGCTGCGCCGCGCTTTGGAGGAATTGACCTTCTTCTCCCACGAAGTCCGTGTCCTCGGCACCTACTATGCCCACCCTTACCGCAAGGACGGCCAGCCGGCGGAAAGCGATTGAAATCCAAATGGGGGCGTTCAGCCCTCGGCGAGCCAATCGTCGATCAGGCCGCGCGCGATGGAATCCGGCCGCGGCAGGCGAAAAATTTCCGGATCGTGCGATTGTCTCAGGAAATCCCGAGAAAACCAGGCAGCGCTCTCCAATTCCTGGCCATCGATGGACAAAGCCGTCGTCGTCGCGCGAGCCGTAAACCCGAGCATGATGGAGGACGGGAAAGGCCAGGGTTGGGATGAGTGGTAGCGGATTTCGGCGATTTCGACTCCGGTCTCTTCTAAAACCTCGCGCGCCACTGCTTCTTCAAGGCTTTCACCGGGCTCAACGAACCCCGCGAGGGTCGAGTGCATGCCCAGCGGCCAGCTAGGTTGCCGCCCCAGCAGGCAGCGATCCTCATGTGCGATCAGCGTGATCACGGCCGGGTCGGTGCGCGGAAAATGTTGGGTGGCGCAGGCGATTACGGTGCATTCGCGCAAATGCCCGGCATGTGTCGTGCGCGTCGGCGCGCCGCAACAGCCGCAGTAGCGATGGCGGTCGTGCCAATGGACAAGCCCGCGGGCATAGGCAAGAAGCGCGCCGTCACCCCGGGCGAGCAGCGGCCCCAAACTACGCAGATCGGCGAAGGAGCCTCCGGCGCGCGCCGCGATCTCAAGTGGGTCGCCGGTGGATACATCGAGGGCAAAAAAGGCCGCCTCGCCGTCGAGACCCAGGAAGATGGGCGTTCCGCCCGGTGCAACGATGGTGGCGGCCAGGTCTGGGGAAAGCGTCACGCCACTGGGCGCCGGTTCCTGTCTGACGAGGTTCTGCAGCCGCCACACCGGAACCAGGCGGCTTGAATTCTCGGCCAAACGCGCAGCGATCCAGGCGGAATCCCTCCTTCGATGCGCGGCGCGGTCGAGCGCCCCGCCTGCGTAGACATTTACTTTTGCCATTGTTTGCGAGCTTATCCACAGGCGGAGGGAAGCGGCAACCGCGCCGTCGAAAACTCCGGGGAATGGCCTTGCCTTGGCCAACCGGGAAACTGATATAGTGCCTTCGGGAGGTTGGCGGCGGACGGGCTCCTCGCCAACCCGGCCAGGTCCGGAAGGAAGCAGCCGTAACGAGTTCAGGTCCGGGTCGTTCGTCCAGCCTCCCACCCGGCGCCCAATGCCCGTGGATCAACCGAGCCTCCGCCGGCCGCCGATGACCAGCCAGGAACCAGCCGTGCACTATCGCGTATTGGCCCGCAAATACCGGCCAACCAAGCTGTCCGAACTGATTGGGCAGGGTGCGATGGTACGGACTCTGTCCAACGCCTTTGCTTCGGGCCGGCTCGCGCACGCCTTCATGCTGACCGGCGTGCGCGGCGTGGGCAAGACCACCACGGCCCGCATCATCGCTCGCGCCCTCAATTGCGCGGGCTCCGATGGCAAAGGCGGCGCCACCGTCGATCCCTGCGGTGTTTGCGAACATTGTGTCGCGATCGCCGAAGACCGGCATATCGACGTCCTGGAGATGGACGCCGCGAGCCGCACGGGGGTCGACAATATCCGCGAAATCATCGACGGAGTCGGCTACCGCCCGGTGACCGCCCGTTTCAAGATCTACATCATCGATGAAGTCCACATGCTGTCGAAGGCGGCCTTCAACGCCCTTCTCAAGACTCTGGAGGAGCCGCCAGCGCATGTGAAATTCGTTTTCGCCACGACGGAAATCCGCAAAGTCCCGGTGACAGTTCTCTCGCGCTGTCAGCGTTTCGATCTCCGTCGCCTAGATCAGGAAACCCTGGCCACCCACCTCGCCGCGGTGGCGGCCAAGGAAGGGACGGCTCTGTCCGCGACGGCGGCGTCGCTGCTCGCCCGCGCCGCCGATGGATCCGTGCGCGACGGGTTGTCATTGCTCGACCGTGCCATGGCTCACGCCGACACATTGCTTGGCGACGGTGAAATTCGTGAGCTGCTTGGGCTGATTGATCGCACGCGCGGCTTCGATTTGCTCGAAGCGATCATGCGGGGCGATGTCGCGGCCGCGCTCGCCGGACTTTCCGCGCTCCATCACGATGGCGCCGATCCGATTGCCGTGATCGAGGATTTGCTCGATCTCGTCCATTGGGTGACAAGAGTGAAACTGACGCCCGATGCTGCGCGCGATCCAGCGACGTCGGAGGTTGAGGCCTCGCGCGGCCTCGATCTCGCCCAACGTCTGAGCCTGCCGGCGCTCGCCCGGGCGTGGCAAATGTTGTTGAAGGGGTTGGGAGAGGCTCGCGAGGCGCCGATGGGGCTGGCCGCCGCTGAAATGGTTGTCATCCGCCTCGCGTATGCGGCGGAACTGCCTTCACCGGCGGAGCTTGTCACGGCCTACCGGCAGGCGGCGAAAACGCCGGCTTCCGAAGAAATGCCGGCGCCTGTCGGGTCCGCACCGAAAAAAAAGCCGTCGGCGGCATCGGCTCAGGGTGTTCCCGACGGAGCCGCAACCGGGGCAAGGCGGGGTGGTGCCGCAACACCGTCGGCGGGCCAAACCCAAGCGGCGCTGGCGCGAAAACCGGAGGCCGAACCGGCGGTGGCCTCGATTTCGGCCGCGCAAGCCAATCCCACGAGCTTCGCCGATCTGGTCGACCTGTTTGCCGTGCGCCGCGAAGGCATCGTGCACGGCCACTTAACGACCAATGTCCATCTGGTTCGGTTTGAACCTGGCCGCCTCGAATTCCGGCAGACAAGCGAGGCGCCGGCGACCCTTCCCAGCAAGGTTGCGGCGCTGTTGAGTGCTTGGACGGGGCGACGCTGGGTCGTCAGTCTCGCCAATGAACCGGGCGAGCCAACATTGGCCGAGCAGGGGCGGATCCAGGACGCCGCGGCGCGCGCGCAGATCGCCCGGCATCCGCTGGTCCGGGCCGTGCTCGACGTTTTCCCCGGCGCGACGATTGAAGCGGTTCGCCGCAAGGAGGCGCCGCCGGGCGTAGCCGAAATCGATGTGCCCCAGGAATTTGGCGAAGGAGACGAACTGTTATGAAGAATCTCGGACAATTGATGAAGCAGGCCCAACAGATGCAATCCAAGATGGCCGAACTTCAGGAAAAGCTGGGTGCCGCCGAAATCGCCGGCGCGGCCGGCGGCGGGATGGTCACCGTCACCGTTTCCGGCAAGGGGGAGATGCGGCGCATCAAGATCGACCCCGGCCTACTCGACCCGAAGGAAGTCGAAGTGCTGGAAGATTTGATCATCGCCGCGTGTAATGACGCCCGCATCAAGACCGAGGCGCATGTCGCCGACGAGATGTCGAAGATGACCGGCGGCTTGTCGCTTCCGGCGGGATTTAAGTTGCCGATCTGAGCGGCGTTCTCCGATGGGTGGCGCCGAAATCGAGCGGCTGATCCAGCTTCTCTCCAAACTTCCGGGTCTGGGGCCGCGTTCGGCGCGGCGCGCGGCGCTCCATCTTCTCGAGCGGCGCGACGGTTTGATGATGGCCCTAGCCGAGGCGCTGACCTCTGTCGCGGACGCGCTGCATAGTTGTTCATCCTGCGGCAATCTCGACACCAGCGATCCGTGTGCCATCTGCAACGATCCAAGACGCGACGCGGCGATGCTGTGTGTGATCGAGGACGTGGCCGATCTGTGGGCGATCGAGCGATCTGGCGCCTTCCGTGGCCGCTACCATGTGCTGGGTGGGGTTCTTTCGGCACTCGATGGCGTCGGACCGGAGGAACTCGCGATTGCCGGCTTGGTGCGCCGGGCGGCCAATCCCGCCGTGAAAGAAGTCATTCTGGCGATGAACGCCACCGTCGAAGGCCAGGCCACCGTTCATTACGTCACCGACCGCCTGGCCGGCGCCGGGGTGGCGGTCAGCCGTCTTGCCCATGGCGTGCCGATCGGGGGCGAACTTGACTATCTCGACGACGGCACTTTATCGACCGCGCTCAAGGCAAGACGGCCGGTCTAATCCGAGGTCTTGGCCGCCGCGACCCCAACACTGGGTAGCGGCAGCTCGGGTTCCTCGAGCCTCACTTCGCCAATGCGTTCGGCGCGTTTCGTCACTTTCTCCGCCGAAATCCGAATGCCGCGCATGTCCTCGGTCGTGTGTTCAAAGTGCGTCTGCAGCTTGGCAACACGTTCGTCGAGGCGAACGACGTCGCGGAGCAACGCCCCGACCTCTTTTTGGATCAGCCCCGCCTGCTCCTGCATGCGAACATCCTTGAGGATCGCGCGCATGGTGTTGAGCGTCGCCCACAAGGTCGTCGGCGACACGATGAATACGCGCAACCGGTGGGCGCGCTCGACCACCTCGGGGAACCCGGCATGAAGCTCGGCATAGACGGCTTCGCTGGGGAGGAACATCAACGCCCCTTCGGCAGTCAATCCCGGGACGATGTATTTTTCCGCGATGTCCCGGATATGCGTGACGACCGAGGCGGCAAAGCTGCGTTGAGCCTGGATTCGTGCCGCCTCGTCGGTCGCCTCGCGAAGCGCGCGATAACCCTCCAGCGGAAATTTCGCGTCGATGGCGAGCGGTCCGTAGGGCGGCGGCAAATGCAATAGGCAATCGACCCGCTGACGCCCGTCGATGGTGGCCTGAAATGAGTATTCCGCCGGCGGCAACAGATCGGCGACGATGCGTTCGAGCTGGATTTCACCAAAGGCGCCGCGGGCCTGCTTGTTCGAAAGGATGTCCTGCAAACCCACGACTTGGGTCGATAGCTTGGTTATCGTTTCCTGAGCCGTGTGGATGATGCCGAGGCGCTCGCGCAAATCGCCGAGCGTTATCGCGGACTGCGCGGCGGATTTCTCAAGCCCCTCATGGACGCGTTTGGTCACCTCGCCGAGGCGTTCGTCCAGCGTCTTGGACAGCGCCCTTTCCTGGGCCTGCAACCTTTCCCCAAGCTGGGACTGGGCCGCCGCCGATTGTTCCGCGATCTGGCTCAATCGCCCGGCAAGTTCACTTTGCATCGAAACGAGCTTTTCCGCGGCGCGGGCCAGTCCCGCCACGTCACCGCCCGCCGCCCGGCCGCGGCTCCACGCCACGATCGCGGCGGCCATGCCTGTGGCAAAAATCGCCAAAACAATCAGGAAGATGTCCATGACGGGCCGCGATTCGGCTTTTTATTCGGCCGCGCGGTACTTCGCTTCGCCCTCGTAATAGCGAGGAAAGCCGACCAGCGTCTTCAAATCATCGAAGGACAGCGCCGATTTGGCGGCGACGCCGGTATTGGCGAGTTCGGTCAGCGAACGCTGCATGGCGACGATGGCGGCCGAGAGCAACTCGAGCGGATAGACCGCGATCTTGTAACCCATCTCGCCCAGCTTAACCGGCGGCAAGACCGGCGTTTTTCCGCCGAGCAGCAGGTTGCACATCGTGGGCTGCTTGATTTCGCGGCAGAACCGCCGCATCTCGTCCTCGCTTTCGGGCGCCTCCAGGAAAACGATGTCGGCGCCTTCCTCGACGAAATCATGGCAGCGCTCCAACGCGGCTTCATAGCCCAATACCGCGCGGGCGTCGGTGCGCGCCATGATCAGAACCTCGGCGCGCGTGCGTGCATCGACGGCGGCCCGAATCTTCATCCGAGCCTCGGCGCGGGACACCACCTGCTTGCCTTTGGTATGGCCGCATTTCTTGGGCCAAACCTGGTCCTCGATCATGACGCAGGCGGCTCCGGCGCGGGCGAAATCGGCGACCGTCCGCTGTACGTTAAGCGCGTTGCCGTACCCTGTGTCGCCGTCGGCCACGATCGGAAGGCTGGTGGCGTTGCAGATGTTCCGCAACTGGTCGAGCATTTCAGCGAAGGAGATCAACCCCGTATCGGGAAGGCCCAGCCGCGCTGCCGCCACCGAAAACCCGCTCATGAAGGAGAGCTTGTAGCCGGCATTTTCAACCAGCCGCGCGGAAATCGCGTCGTAACAGGCCGGCATCAAAAGCAGGCCCGGTTCGACGAGCAATTGGCGAAGGCGCTGGGTTGGGGACATCGCGCCACTCCTTCATGTTGCTGGAGACGGGGGAGTCGGGGGCGGACCATAACAGCGGACTTTCCGCCGGGCAACGAACCTGCCCTAGCGAGGCTTCTTGACCGACGCCGGCCTGCGATCTACCTACTGAGCGACCGCACATCAATGTCGAATCCGGAATCGATTCGTTTGGCCATGGCCGTTCTCCCCATCATCATCGCGCCCGACCCTCGTCTTAAGGTGAAATGCCGGCCGGTTGAGCGCGTCGATGCCCAGATCCGGCGTTTGATGGACAACATGCTCGAAACCATGTATCTCGCGCCCGGCATCGGGCTTGCCGCGCCGCAGATCGGCGTGAATTCGCGTATCATCGTCGTTGACGCCGCACGCGAGGGGGAGGATCGCCAGCCGATGCGCCTGGCGAATCCCGAAATCGTCTGGGCGAGTCCCGAGACGATCGCCTGCGAGGAAGGTTGTCTGTCGCTACCCAACCAATACGCCGATGTGACGAGGCCGGCGGAGGCGCGTATCCGCTTCATCGACCACGACAATGAAATCCGCGAAATCCAGGTAAAGGGTCTGTTGTCGACCTGCATTCAGCATGAAATGGATCATCTCGACGGCGTGCTTTTCGTCGATCATCTGTCGAATTTGCGGCGCGACGTCATTCTCCGCAAATTGGTGAAAGCCCGAAAGACGCAGACGACCGTCGGCGCCTGAGCCCATGGAACGCTTGCGCCTCGTCTTCATGGGCACACCGGATTTTGCGGTGCCCAGCCTGGATGCCGTTTTGGCCGCGGGCCACGCTGTCGTTGCGGTTTATACCCAGCCGCCGCGCCCGGCGGGACGCGGCAAACACCCGAGACCGTCTGCCGTCCAGACCGCCGCAGAAAATCGGGGGCTTCTCGTGCGCGTCCCGGAAAATCTGAAAGACGCCGCCACGCAAGCGGACTTCCGGGACTTGAATGCCGATGCCGCTGTCGTCGTGGCTTATGGGTTGATCCTACCGCGGGCGATCTTGGCGGCGCCGCGCCTGGGCTGCATCAATGTTCATGCTTCCCTGCTGCCGCGATGGCGTGGAGCGGCACCGGTGCAGCGCGCGATTTTGGCCGGCGACGACGAAACCGGTGTCACCATCATGATGATGGAGGCCGGCCTCGACACCGGACCGATCCTGCTGCAGGCGAAGGTGCCAATCACGCCTAAGACGACAGCGTCCGCCCTTCACGACGACCTGGCGTCGCTGGGGGCCGGATTAGTCCAGCCGGCTCTCCGCGGCCTGGCGGCGGGGACTTTGCGCCCGGCGGTGCAGCCGACCACCGGCGTCACTTACGCGGCGAAGAT
>CAMDDQ010000021.1 GCA_945892765.1 Asaia bogorensis | reverse complement strand
TGTCGGAAAGCCAGGAGCGGATGCTGATGGTGCTGCGCCCGGAGCGCGAAGCCCAGGCCCGCGCCATCTTCGACAAATACGAACTCGATTTCGCCGTGGTCGGACGGTTGATCGAAGGTGGCCGCCTTGTCGTCAAGCAGGGATCGACCATCGCCGCGAACATGCCGATCCAGCCCATGGTTCTGCAATCGCCGGAATATGACCGGCCGTGGATCGCCTCCCCCACCCGGCCGCCGATCGATAACGCGCAACTACCCCGGATCGAAACCGCGGCGGCGCTGGAAACGCTGATGGGCTGCCCGGACCTCGCCAGCAAACGCTGGATCTGGGAGCAATACGACCATCTCGTGCGCGGCGAGACCGTTCAGACCCCCGGCGGCGACGCCGCCATCGTACGTATCCCCGGCACCAAAAAGGCGCTGGCGCTGGTCACCGATTGCACCCCGCGTTATTGCCTGGCCCATCCCGCCAGCGGCGGCGCCCAGGCCGTCGCCGAAACCTGGCGCAACCTCACCGCCGTCGGCGCCCGCCCGCTCGCCATCACCGACAATCTGAATTTCGGCAACCCCGAGCGGCCCGAAATCATGGGCCAGCTCGTCGGCTGCATCGAGGGCATGCGTCAGGCTTGCCTCGCCCTGGATTATCCGGTCGTTTCGGGCAATGTTTCGCTCTACAACGAGACCCAGGGCAAGGCCATCCTGCCCACGCCGGTGATCGGTGGCGTCGGCCTGATCGACGACGTCGCCGCCGCCATGAGCGTGGCCTTCAAGGCGGAAGGCGAGTCCATCATCCTTCTCGGGGAAACGCGGGGTTGGCTTGGCGCATCGCTCTACCTGCGCGAAGTTTGCGGGCGCGAAGACGGGGCGCCGCCGCCGGTCGACCTGGCCGCCGAGCGGCGCAACGGCGATGCCGTCCGCGCCATGATCGTCGCCAGCCTGATTTCGGCCTGTCACGATGTGTCCGATGGGGGCGCGCTCGTCGCCATCGCCGAGATGGCGCTCGCCGGGGGCATCGGCGCAGAAATCGCGGTGCCCGTGGGCGTCGCGCCCCATGCCTGGCTGTTCGGCGAGGATCAGGCGCGGTATCTGGTGTCGTGCCGCGATCCCGAGCCGATTCTACGCCGCGCGAGGGACGCCGGGGTCGCGGCCGCGATCATCGGTCGCACAGGGGGCGATTCGTTGACAGTATCGTCGGGTAGACCTATATCCTTGAAGGCACTCAAAGCCCGTCACGAAGGCTGGTTTCCCTCCTTCATGGCGGCCAGTTAAAGCATTCACCAGCGCAGACCGACGGAGCCTTTTTCATGGCCATGGCCGCCGCCGACATCGAGCGGATGATCAAAGAAGCATTGCCCGATGCGCGCGTGACCATCGAGGATTTGCGCGGCGACGGCGATCACTATGCCGCGCATGTCGAATCAGCGTCCTTCAAGGGAAAGAGCCGCATCCAGCAGCACCAGATGGTGTTCAAGGCCCTGGGCGGACGTATGGGCAACCAGCTCCACGCTCTCGCGCTACAGACTTCCGTACCGGGCGATTCCTAACGGCGCCCGCCAAGAGGAGACGACCATGAGCGATACTTCGGTAACCGACCGCATCAAACGCGACCTCACGGATAATGATGTCGTGCTGTACATGAAAGGCACGCCGGTCTTCCCGCAATGCGGCTTCTCCGCGGCCGTGGTTCAGGTCCTGACCAATATGGGCGTCAAGTTCAAGGGGATCGACATTCTGACCGATCCCACCTTGCGCCAGGGCATCAAGGACTTCACAAGCTGGCCGACGATACCGCAGCTTTACGTGAAGGGTGAATTCGTGGGCGGCTGCGACATCGTCCGCGAAATGTTTCAATCCGGCGAATTACAGCAAATGCTCCAAACCAAGGGCATCGCC
This sequence comes from Asaia bogorensis, assembly GCA_945892765.1. Lineage (GTDB taxonomy): Bacteria > Pseudomonadota > Alphaproteobacteria > CACIAM-22H2 > CACIAM-22H2 > SHVT01. The sequence goes on along the minus strand of CAMDDQ010000021.1, from coordinate 20,774 downwards.
GTCAAGGTGGCGCCGCCGGCCTGACGGCGGCTCCGGACCGGGCTACTTACCCGGCGGGTCGAACGCATAGGCGGCCAGGCTGAGGCTGCCAAAGTTGAAACTGCCATGGAGGCGGTGGCCCTTGGCGCCACTGCCGCCAGCACCGAAGGCAACGAAAAGCGGCAAGAGGTGTTCGTCGCGCGGATGCGCGCGCAGGGCATCCGGCGCGCGCTTTCGATAGTCGATCAGGGCCGTCCGATCGCCAGCCACGATATTTTCCTCCAGCCAATCATCGAAGCATTTGGCCCAGGCGGAAGGCTCGGCGCCGCCGCCCCAGTTCAATTCCCGAAGATTGTGGGTGGCACCGCCGCTGCCCAGGACGAGTACGCCGTCTTCGCCAAGCCCAGCCAAGGCCCGCCCGACCGCGAAATGATGTCCGGGGCCAAGGTGATGCTGGATGGAAAGCTGGGCCGCCGGAACATCCGCGTCGGGATACATCAGCTTGAGTGGCACCCAGGCGCCGTGATCGAAGCCGCGATGGGGATCGACCGATGCCGGCAGTCCGGCGGCGCGCAGCCGGGCGGCAACCGCCGACGCCAGATCGGGGGCACCCGGCGCGGGATAACGGATTTCGTACATTTCCTGGGGGAAGCCGTGAAAATCATGAATGGTCTCAGGCCCGACGGCGGCGGAGATCGTCGCCGCCGCTGTCTCCCAATGCGCCGACACACACAGCACCGCCCTCGGCTTGCCCAAGGCGGCGCCGAGCCCGGCGAGGAAATCCCTCGCCGGGCCGGCTTCCAGGATCAGCGTCGGCGCGCCGTGTGAAACGAAGACCGAGGGAATCCCCTTGGTCATGCGCGGGCCAAATCGGGACGCCGCTCGAATATCGCCGGGCTCAGCGCATAGGCGCCGTTGCCGATCAGCCCCTGAACCGCCGCCGCCGCCGCTAGAAATAGAGGATATTCCCAGCCGCCGCCGGTATTGATGAACAGCCAGCCATTGCCGCCATGCGCCCAGGTCGCGCCGAGAAGGATGGGCAATAGGGCCAAGGCGACCCAACGGACGTACAGACCCAGGATCAGGAGCAAGCCGCCCACAAATTCCGCCGCGAATGTTACATGGCCGAGCCAGCCAGGAAGGCCGATGGATTCAAAAAAAGCGGCATTGCCGGGCAACGTAAAAACCAAGAGCTTGAGCAAAGCGTGGGCAACGAACATGACGCCCAGGCTGAGCCTCAGCAGCAGCGCGCCATAGGCGACGGAACCGGTGTCGGTCATTAAATGTCTCCTTTTGAATTATAGGATATAATCGTATATGAATTACTTATTATAAGTAGTATTACCAATAAAGTAGGTGTTATATAGTAACCGAAGAATCGACGACCCGGAGGTTGCCATGACCCCGTCCCACTCGACGTCCTGCCCGATGGATTCCATCCTGCGCCTGCTCATGGGGCCGTGGACAAGCTACATCTTATGGATGCTGCAAAGCGAAGGGCCGCTGCGTTTCGGCGCCCTTAAGCGCAAGGTTCCAGGAATTTCCGCCAAGGTCCTGACCGAACGCTTGCGGCTGCTCGAAGAAGCCGGCGTGATTTTCCGGGACTACAAGCCCACGATACCGCCGCAGGTCACCTATGGCCTGGCTGAACGCGGCAAAGAATTGGCCGAGGTCTTCAAGACGCTGAACGCCATCGGGCGGCGTTGGGCCGAAGAAGACAAGATGGAAAAAGCCGGGAAAGCCGCCTAAAGCCCCCCAGGCTGCACGGTTAGCGGGAGTAGAACTCCACAACCATGTTGGGTTCCATCTTCACCGGATAAGGCACGTCGGTGAGTTTCGGCGTGCGGACGAATTTGCCCTTCAGCGTCTTCGGATCGAATTCGATGTAATCGGGGACTTCGCGCTCCGCCGATGCGATCGCTTCGGCGATCATCCCCATTTGTTTGGATTTCTCGCGCACCTCGATCGTAACCCCGTCCTTGACCAGGAAGGACGGGATGTTGACCTTGCGGCCACCGACCTGGATATGGCCGTGATTGACTAACTGGCGGGCGGCGAAAACCGTCGCCGCGAGTTTCATCCGATAGACAACGGCGTCGAGCCGGCGTTCCAGCAACTCGATCAACTGCTCCGAGGTATCGCCGCGCCGACGCGCGGCTTCCTTGTAGAGCTTGCGGAACTGCCGCTCGGTGATGTTGCCGTAATAACCCTTGAGTTTCTGCTTGGCGGCGAGCTGCGTGCCGTAATCGGTCGGCTTACGGCGGCGCTGGCCATGCTGGCCGGGTCCGTAGTCGCGGCGATTGAGCGGGCTTTTGGCGCGGCCCCAGAGATTGACGCCGAGGCGGCGGTTGATCTTGTATTTGGATTGAACGCGCTTGGTCATTCGCCCTGCCGATTGCAACGATAAAAGGGAATTAGGCGCCCTCGGCCACGCCCGGAAGGCGCGCAGCTCGCCGAAACCGCCGTACTATAGCCGGGGGTCGTGCCGTGTCAAACCGATTCGGCGGGCGGTTTCTCGCCGCCGTCTCGCGACTTCTCAGTACTGCCGGGTGGCCGGTGGGGGCGTTGGAGCAGGCAGGTGAGCACGCCGTGCATCGTCCGCAGCTCCTGATCGGTGGGCGCGGCACGTTGAAACAGGTTGCGAATGTTGCGGACCATGGTCGGCCGCATCTGTGGATGGCGCAGGAACCCGCATTCGTCCAACTCGACTTCCAGGCGGGTCAGAAAATTGATCAGATCCCCCTTCGGCGCGGGCGGCGAGGTCCCCTCATCCTCCTTAAGCGGCGCCAAGCTGGGCGATGTTTGGAACCATTCATAACCGAGGAGCAGGACGGCCTGGGCCAGATTGAGCGAACTGAACAGGGGATTGAGCGGTACGGAGATGACGGTGTCGGCAAGCACGATGTCGTCATTTTCCAGACCGGTTCGCTCGGGGCCGAACAGGATGCCGCAGCTTTCGCCTTGCCCGATCAGGGCGCGCATTTCGGCCGCCGCCAAACGGGGTGTCGTCACCGGCTTTTCCATGTCCCGTTTGCGCGCCGACGCCGCATAAACATGCCGCAAATCGGCGATGGCGTCGGCGGAGGTGTCAAAAAGCCGGGCCGAGGCAAGTACCGCATCGGCGCCGGACGATGCCTGCGCCGCCCGCTCGCTCGGCCATACCGGGCGCGGGCGGACGAGGCGCAAATCGGACAACCCGCAATTCATCATCGCCCGCGCCGCCGTGCCGATGTTTTCCGCAAGCTGCGGCCACACCAGGATGATTGCCGGCGCCGCGCCCTCCGCCACTGGCCGCGCCACGGGGGGTTTCATCGCGGGTCCGCCCCCAGGCTTCGGCGCCAGGTCGTGCCCTTCGCCCCGTCCTCTAGGACGATGCCCCGCGCCGCGAGTTCGTCGCGGATGCGGTCGGCTTCCTTGAAATTCTTCGCCTTGCGCGCCGCCAAACGAAGGTCGATGAGGGTTTGAATCTCGCCATCATCGGCGCCGCCGCTGCCGGGCTTCTGCCACCGAAACCAGGCGTCGAAATCCTGCCGCAGGATGCCGAGCACATCGCCGCCCGCGAGCAACCGACCAGCCGCTTCCCGACGGCGTGGCGCGTCCGCGGCCTTGTTTGCCTGATTCAGGGAATCGGCCGCCTCGTGCAAGACCGCGAGCGCTTGGGCGGTATTCAGATCGTCGGCGAGCGCGGCGATCAGGGCGGGCGGTGGGTCGGCCTTGGGCTCCACGGCGCCGGCCTCGCGCGCGAGTCTGAGCGCGGTGTAGAAACGATCCAGCGAGGCCTTCGCCTGCTGTAATGTCTCCGTTGTCCAATTGAGCGGGGCGCGGTAATGCGCCGACAGCAGCGCGAGCCGAATGACTTCGCCCGGCCAATAGGCCAGCAATTCGCGCACGGTGATAGTGTTTCCGAGCGATTTGGACATCTTTTCGTCGTTCATCGACAGAAAGCCGTTATGCATCCAATACCGCGCGAGCGGTGCGCCACCATGGACGCAGGCGCTTTGCGCGATTTCGTTTTCGTGATGCGGGAACATCAAATCCTGGCCGCCGCCGTGGATGTCGAAGGTCTCGCCGAGCAGGGACTCGCCCATCGCGGAGCATTCGATGTGCCAACCCGGGCGCCCCCGCCCCCACGGGCTTTCCCACCCCGGCAGGTTGTCGGCCGACGGTTTCCACAACACGAAATCGGCGGGGTCTTTCTTATAGGGGGCAACCTCCACCCGCGCGCCCGCGATCATGTCGCCGCGATCGCGGCGGGAGAGTTTCCCGTAATCGGGCATCGACGGCACATCGAACAGGACATGTCCTTGTGCGGGATAAGCATGGCCGCAGGTGATCAGCCGCTCGATCATGGCGATCATCTGCGGAATGTATTGGGTGGCGCGCGGCTCCTGGGTTGGCGGCAATGTCCCCAGCGCCGCCATGTCCTCGCGATAGGCCGCGGCCGTGCGTGTCGTTATCGATTCGATGGATTCATGCGCGGCCTGGGCGGCGGCGATGATCTTGTCGTCGACGTCGGTGATGTTGCGGGCGTAGGTGACGCGCGGATAGAGCCGCCTCAGCAGCCGGTAGAGGACATCGAAGACGACGGCCGACCGCGCATTGCCGACATGGGGATAGCTGTAGACCGTCGGCCCGCAAACATACATGCGGATATGTCCGGGATCGAGCGGAACAAACGCCTCCTTGCGACGCGACAGCGTGTTGTACAGGGCGAGTTGCACGGATTGCATCCCATCGCGGCATCACTCCAGGCCCAAAAGGCCGGCAGCGAGCTAAACGTCACGCCGTCATTGGTAGCAAACCCGGCCGCTTCGGTCCATGAGAGGCCTAACCGATAGCGCTAGCTGACGTCGGAATCCCACGACTTGCCCGGCATCGGCGCCTGGAGTAGGGGGCCGCGCGGCGCGGCCCCCTGGGCCGGGGGACGGAAACCGTTGGTGATGGGATAGCGGCGATCCTTGCCGAAGGCGCGGCGCGTGATCTTCACGCCCGGCGGCGCCTGGCGGCGTTTATATTCGGCGCGATAGAGCATGTCCCACACTTGGCGCACGACCGCCGGATCGTGGCCGCGTTTGACCACCTCGGCCGAGGACAACTCGTCCTCGATCAGGCAGCGCAGGATCTCGTCGAGCTTGTCATAGGGCGGCAGCGTGTCCTGGTCTTTTTGATTGGCTTTCAGTTCCGCCGTCGGCGCCTTGGATAAAGCGCGATCGGGCATCACCGGACCCTTCGGGCCGAGCGCGCCTTCCGGCTTCTCCGCATTGCGGCCGCGCGACAGAGCGAAGACCGTGGTCTTGTACACATCCTTCAGCACGGCATAACCGCCGCACATGTCGCCATAAAGCGTCGCATAACCCGTGGACATTTCGGATTTGTTGCCCGTCGACAGGACGAGCGATCCGAATTTGTTGCTCAGGGCCATCAACGTCACGCCGCGGATGCGGGACTGAAGATTCTCCTCCGTCGTGTCGGCGGGTTTGCCCTTGAATAGGGGCGCGGTCATCTCCGTGAAGCTCCGCATCGCCGGTTCGATGGAAATCGTCTCCAGCCGAATGCCGAGCAGGCGGGCGACCTCGGCCGCGTCTTCCAGGCTGTCTTTGGATGTAAACGGCGAGGGCATCATCACACAGCGCACGCGATCAGCGCCAAGCGCGTCCACGGCGACGGCGGCGGTCAACGCCGAATCGATTCCTCCCGACAGGCCAATGATGACACCGGGAAATCGGTTCTTGTCGACGTAATCGCGCAAACCCAGGACAAGCGCGCGGTAGATGGCGTCGGTTCCCTCCGGTGGCTTGGACCGCTCCGCGTCTTCGCAGACCCAGGGTTCGTCGTCATCTTCGCGCGTCCAGCGCGTGACCAGCAGCGATTCCCGCCAGGACGGCGCCTGCGCGCGCAACGACCGATCCGCGCCCAGGACAAAAGACGCGCCGTCGAACACCAATTCGTCCTGGCCGCCAACCTGATTGACGTAGATCAGAGGGCAATCGGTTTCAACGACGCGAGCGACCGCGAGATTCAGGCGTTCGTCGAATTTGTCCAACTCGAAGGGAGAGCCGTTGATGACCAGCAGCAATTCCGTTCCTGTTTCGCCCAGGCATTCGGTCACGTCCGGATACCACATGTCCTCGCAAACCATGACGCCGAGGCGAGCACCGCGAAACATGATCGGGCCCGGCAAAGGGCCTTGGGCGAAGACACGTTTTTCGTCGAAGACGCCGTAATTGGGCAAATCGTGTTTGAATCGCTGGGCCGCGATCTTTCCGCCCTCCAGCAGCATCGCGGCGTTGTAAAGCTTGCCTTCGGCCCGCCACGGCGTGCCGACCAGCACCGCCGGGCCGCCATTGGCGGTTTCGGCCGCAAGGGCGCTGACCTCGGTTTCGCAGGCATCCTGGAACGCCGGCTTTAGAACAAGATCCTCTGGCGGATAACCCGACATGAAGAGTTCGGAAAAAACGACGAGGTCGGCCTTTGCCGCTGCCGCCTCCTTACGCGCCTTGCGGACCAGCGCCGCGTTCCCGGCGATGTCGCCGACGGTGGCGTTGAGCTGGGCAATGGCGATGACGAGGCTTTCGGTCATGTCGACAACTCCGCTTCGGGAAACAGCCGGGTCAGGAAACGGCTCTGGCGCGCCCGGCGGCAAGGTCCGCGGCGGCGCTAAACTGCAAGGCCGCGAGCCGCGCGTAAAGACCGCCCTGGGCCGAAAGTTCGGCGTGCGTGCCCTGGGCGACAAGGCACCCGCGGTCCAGAACGGCGATGCGATCGGCCCGCAACACCGTTGCCAGGCGATGGGCGATGACGATGACGGTGCGCTCGGACATCAATCGTTCCAGCGCCTGTTGAATCAGCCTTTCGCTTTCCGCGTCCAAGGAACTCGTGGCCTCGTCCAGCAGCAACACCGCGGGATTGCGCAACACCGCGCGCGCGATGGCCACGCGTTGGCGTTGCCCCCCGGAAAGCCGCACGCCGCGTTCACCCAGAAACGTGCCGAATCCCTGCGGCAGCCGGTCGAGGAATTCGGTCGCCGCTGCCGCATCGGCGGCCTGGCGCACTTCCTCATCCGTCGCGCCGGGCCGTCCGTACCGGATGTTTTCCCACGCATCGGCGGCGAAGATGACCGGGTCCTGCGGCACCAGGCCGATCTGCGCGCGCAACGCGCCGGGATCGGCGCGACGCAAATCGACGCCGTCGAGCATGACCGAACCGGATTGCGGATCGTAGAAGCGCAGAAGAAGCTGAAATACCGTCGTCTTTCCGGCACCCGACGGTCCCACCAACGCGACCGTCTTGCCCGACGGGACTGTCAGGGAAAAGTCCGACAGCGCGACGCCATCTTTTGAGTCGGGTTCCGGCGGGCGCGACGGATAGTGAAAGTTCACATTCCGAAAGACGACCTCGCCGCGCACCGGCGACGGCAGCGGAACGGGCGAAGAGGGCGGCGCGATCTGCGGCTGTGTATCGAGCAATTCGAAAAGCCGTTCGCTGGCGCCGGCGGCTTGCTGGAGGTCGGAGGCGAATTCGCTGATGGCGCCAACCGAGCCGGCAACGACGACCGCGAAAAAAATGAAGGCGGAGAGTTCGCCGCCGGTGATGTTCCCGAGAACGACATCGTGGCCACCGATCCACAGGATGGTTCCCACGGCGACGAAAACCAAAAGGATGACGATTCCGGCCAACGATGCCCGCGCGACCGAACGACGCACCGCGGCGGCGAATGCGCTTTCGGTATCGCCGGCGAACCGCCCGCGGTCGATGTCTTCGTGACCGAAAGCCTGCACCGTGCGGATGGCGGCCAGCGTCTCCTCCAGGCGCGCGCTGACATCGCCGATGCGATCCTGGCTGGCCCGCGACAGTCGCCGCACAAAACGGCCGATGAAAATGATCGGGAAAACGACGAGCGGCACGACCAGCAGGACCAGCCCGGTGAGCTTCGGACTCATTACCGCCATCATGACGATCCCGCCGGCGGACATCATGACGTTGCGGAGCGCCATCGATACCGACGATCCCACGATCGTCTGCAACAGGGTCGTGTCGTTGGTCAGCCGCGACATCACCTCGCCGGTGCGCGTGGCCTCGAAAAACGCCGGACTCAGGCGCAGCACGTTACTAAAGACGGCCTTGCGAATATCGGCCGCCACCCGCTCGCCCAGCCAAGCCACCATATAGGCGCGGCCAAAGGTGGAAACGGCGAGTACGGCGACGATACCCAGCATGCCGACCAGTGCCTGGTCGAGCAGCCCGGCATCGCCGGTCGCGAAGCCATTGTCGACCAGCCAGCGCAGTCCCGCGCCAAAGGCGAGCACCGTGCCCGCGGCCAGGGTCAGCATGATCAGCGCCGCCGCCAGCCGGCCCTTGTAGGGCGCGACGAACCCGATGAGCCGCGCGAGAACCTTGTAGTTTCGACCGCCGGGGCGGTCTTCGTTGTTGGCGCCGGAACCGCGCCGACCGGCGTTAGCCACCGAAAGCCGTCCGCAAGGCGCGGCCTTGCGGCTGCGGCGGTCGCGACCGGGGATCGAAATGCATGAAACGGCGTTCCTTGCTGTTCTTTCCGCAGGGTATAGCAACAGGTCCGGGGGACAACAAGCAAACGCGACCTTGCGCGCCAGGGGCCCTCAGCGGTATATAGCCGCCTTCCACCAAGGGTCGCGCCAGGAGCGTGTCATGAAAAAAGACATCCATCCCAACTATCATATGATCAACGTCGTCATGACCGACGGGACGAAATTCGAGACCCGCTCGACCCTGGGTAAGGAGGGGGAAACCATCCACCTCGACATCGACCCGAAGACACATCCTGCCTGGACCGGCGTCCACCGCCTCGTCGATTCCGGCGGCCAGGTCGCGAAGTTCAACAAGCGCTTCAAAGACATGGGCATCAAGACGAAATAGCCGCGTTAGGCGGCGTACGTCACCGCGAGTTTGTAGAGCAGCCCGAGAGCGGCGCCGGCCGCCAGCGTCGGCATCATCCCGACCCTAAAAACAAGCATGGCGATCAGCGCCCCCGCGGCCAGGACCAGCGCGGCGGGGTCGACGCTCGCCCAGGCCGGGACCAGCAGCCTGATCCCGTAAACCTGGCGTTCCGCCACCTCGGCGAACACGACGTGAAGCGCGAACCACAGCGCGAGATTGAGAATGACGCCGACGACCGAAGCGGTGATCGCCGCCAGGGCCGCGGATAATTTCTTGTTCGCGCGCACCGTCTCAACATAGGGCGCGCCGAGAAATATCCAGAGAAAACAGGGCACGAAGGTCACCCAGGTGACGAGCACGGCTCCCAACACGCCGGCGACCATGGGGTCGAGGCCGCCGGCCTCCCGGAACGCGGCCATGAAGCCCACGAATTGAAGCACGAGGATCAGCGGTCCCGGCGTCGTTTCAGCCAGCCCCAACCCATCCAGCATTTCGGTGGAACGCAGCCACCCAAAGGTCTGCACAGCCTCCTGGGCGACGTAAGCCAGCACCGAATAGGCGCCGCCGAAAGTGACGATGGCCGCCTTGCTGAAGAAAACACCCATAAGGGCAAAGACGTTCTCCGAGCCGAGCCACAGATTGAGAACCGCCACCGGCCCCAGCCAAAGGGCCATGCAAATCACGGCGGTCTTGATGGCGCGCGTAAGCGAGGGCCGGATATGTTCGGGCGTCTCCCCATCGATCAAGGCATCGACGGCGGTGGCCGGGCCATGCCCTCCCACGGCGGCGAAGGCGGTCATCCCGACCCAACTGCCCACATAGCCGAAGATTGCAGCGGCCGCGACGACCAGCGGAAACGAAATGTCGAGAAAGAACACCGCGACGAAGGCGCTGGCGGCGAGGGTGACCATGATCCGGTTGCGCAGCGACCGGCGCCCGATACGCAGCACCGCATCGAAAACGATGGCCAGTACCGCTGGCTTCAACCCGAAGAACAGGGCCTGGACAAGTGAGGTCTCCTGAAACCCGGCATAAAGGACGCTGAGCGCGAGGATGGCGAGGGCGCCGGGCAGGACGAACAGAATGCCGGCGACGAGCCCCCCCGCCACGCCGTGCAGCAGCCAGCCGACATAGATGGCGAGTTGCTGCGCCTCCGGCCCCGGCAACAACATGCAATAGTTCAGCGCGTGCAGAAACCGGCCCTCGCCGATCCACCGCTTTTCGTCGACCAGAATCCGATGCATCAACGCAATCTGGCCGGCGGGGCCGCCGAACCCGGTCAGCCCGATCTTTAGCCAAACCCGGAAGGCCTCACCGAACGAAACGGGCGGGGCGGGCGCGCCAATGGACCGATTAAGCGGCGGGCGGCCAGCCATGCGTGTCGGATTTCCGCCGCTTGCACCAAGCGTACAGCGCGTCATAGACGACCATCCCGTGTTTCAGCATCTCGTGGTCGTCCGGGAAAATATCGGAAAGTCCCAAGGATATCGCCAACAAGCCGGGGGCCTGCGCGGCAAGATCGAGCCGCGAGGTATCCGCGCCCCGCACGATGGTCGCCAATTCCTGCAGCGCCGGTTCATCGAGCCCGTATTTGGCGAGGAAGGCATCGAAGCTACATTTTTCGCCGACATGGGACATTTCCACGCCGGGAATGTCATAGGGAATGGCGCCTTGGTCCCGCGCCACCGCCAATACGCGATCGGACGGGACGTAAAGGAACTCCGGTTTCTTGTCGATGAAACGCGTTATCAGCCAGGGACAGGCAATGCGGTCGATCTTCGGGCGCTCGCGCGTGACCCATTTCATGGTCTTGCCTCCACCAACGGAAAGAGGATTTCACACGATACCCCGACGCGATATGGTGAGTCCCCTCCATCCCTTGCATCGGCCCCTTCATGTTCACCACGCGCCCGGTCATCGCCGGCACTTTCGGCGTTGTTTCCTCCACCCACTGGCTCGCCTCGTCGTCGGCCATGGCGGTGTTGGAGAAGGGCGGCAACGCCTTCGACGCCGCCGTCGCCGCCGGTTTGGTGTTGCTGGTCGTCGAGCCGCATATGAACGGTTTGGGCGGCGATGCCGTGCTCATCGCCTGCGGCGCGGACCAAGCCCAGCCCCAGGTGTTATGCGGCCAGGGTGTGGCGCCACGGCGCGCGACCATCAGCCATTACCGTTCGCTCGGCCTGGACATCGTGCCGGGAACCGGATTGCTGGCGGCGGTCGTCCCCGGCGCCTTCGGCGCCTGGCTGCGGTTATTGCGCGATCGCGGCACGATGCGGCTAGGGGAGGTCTTGGCGCCCGCGATCACCTATGCGGAGGCCGGCCACCCCATGCTCGCCGGCGTCAGCCAGGCCATCGATAGCATGGCCGAAATATTTTCGGCGGAATGGCCGGGATCGGCCGAGGTTTATCTTCAAAACGGCCGGGCGCCGGCTCCCGGTTCGCTCTTCCGCAGCCCCACGCTGGCCGCCACCTTTCGGCGCATCCTCAGCGAGGCGGAGACGGCGACGTCCGATCGCGACGGACAGATCGAAGCGGCACGCCGCGCCTTCTACGAAGGGTTTGTGGCCGAGGCCATCGGCCGCTTCGTCGACCGCGCCGAGGTCCTAGATTCCACTGGGCAGCGCAATCGCGGTGTCATCACGGCCGACGATCTCGCCGCCTGGCGGGCGGAGTGGGAGGCGCCGATCGAACGCACCTATCGCAACTACACGGTGTTCAAGGCCGGCCCCTGGACTCAGGGACCGGTCTTGCTCCAGACGCTAGCCCTGCTCGAAGGATTCGACATCGCCGGGATGGACCCGCTCGGGGTGGAATTCGTGCATACCGTCGTGGAATGCATGAAGCTCGCTTTCGCCGATCGCGAAGCCTATTACGGCGATCCGCTTTTCGCCGACGTGCCGATCGCTCCGCTGTTGAGCCGCGATTACAACGACCGGCGACGGCGGCTGGTCGGCGATACGGCCTCGGCGGCCCTGCGGCCGGGCGCCCTTTCAGGCGTAACGCCAAGGCTGCCCACGCAGGCCGGCGCAACCGCCGGGGCGGTCGGGACCGGGGAACCTTCGCGCGTGGAACGCGAACGGGCACGCGCGGCCGGCACGGGTTCGGCGAATTGGGCCAATCCCGCCGCCCGCGGGCCGCGCGAGGGCGATACCTGCCACATCGACGTCATCGATCGCCACGGCAACATGGTGGCGGCGACGCCAAGTGGCGGCTGGCTGCAAAGTTCGCCGGTGATTCCAGGGCTCGGCCTGTGCCTGGGCACACGCGCACAGATGTTTTGGCTCGAGGGAGGTTTGCCGGCCAGCCTCGCCCCCGGTAAGCGACCGCGCACGACCCTGACGCCTTCGCTGGCCTTTCGCGACGGCCGCCCCTACATGGCCTTCGGCACGCCGGGCGGCGACGGGCAGGATCAATGGACCCTGCAATTCTTCCTTCGCCACGTCGATCATCACCTCGATCTGCAAGCCGCGATCGACGCACCGATGTGGCAAAGCGATCATGCCGCCAGCTCCTTCTATCCGCGCACCGCCATGCCCAACCAACTGGTGCTCGAGGAGCGTTTCCCCGCCGCGACAATCGCGGGATTGGTCAAACGCGGCCATGGCGTGACGCTGTCCGATCCCTGGTCGCTGGGCCGCAACTGCGCCGCCGTCCGCGATGGCGGCATACTCAAGGCCGCCGCCACGCCACGCCTGATGCAAGCCTACGCCGTGGGACGTTAGCCGACCGCAAGTCAGGGGGGGGCCCGGCCCCCACGACTTAAGATTTGCCGATCCTCGGCAAACGCTGTACCTAACTCCCCGGTTTGCACCCTAATGAAAAGCGCCCATGACCGAGCTTGAACGGCGCGCTCTGCTGCCCGCGGGGCTGCGCGACGGCCTGCCGCCCGAAGCGGCTTTCGAGGCCAATACGGTCGAGCGCCTGCTCGCCGTTTTCACCGGCTTCGGTTACGAGCGGGTCAAGCCGCCTCTGATCGAATTCGAGGACAGCCTGCTGGCCGGCGCCGGCGTCGGCATGTCGCCGCATACCTTCCGCCTGATGGACCCGGTATCACAACGCATGATGGGGCTGCGCGCCGACATGACCCCGCAGATCGCGCGCATCGCCGCGTTCCGCCTGGGCCAGGCGCCGCGGCCTCTGCGCCTGTCCTATGCCGGCGAAGTGTTGCGCGTGAAGGGTGACCAGCTCCGCCCGGAGCGCCAATTCGGCCAGGTCGGCGCCGAGCTGATCGGCAGCGCCGCCGCCGCCGCCGATTCCGAGGTCATTCTGATGGCCGCGGGTGCGCTGACCGCCGCCGGTGTCGAGGGGCTGACGGTCGATTTGAGCCTTCCCGCGTTGGTCACCACCGTGCTGTCCAAACAAGCGGTCGCCGAGGCCGACCGCCAGCGCCTGCGCCAGGCGCTGGAGCGGCGCGATTCGGCCGCCATCCGCGCCATTGCGACTCCGGCGACCGATGTTCTGGATGCGCTGCTGCGTGCCGCCGGTCCGGCGCGCGCCGCAATCAAGGCGCTCACCAAGATCGCGCTGCCGCGCGAAGCCCTCGCCGAATGCCGCCGCATGGAAGAGGTCGTCGCCGCGATCGAGGCGGTATCGCCCAATCTTACGATCACCGTCGATCCCGTCGAGAATCGCGGATTCGATTACGAGACCGGGCTTTGTTTCGTTTTCTTCGCCCCTGGCGTGCGCGGCGAATTGGGGCGCGGCGGGCGTTATTTGGCCAATGGGCTGGACCAGGCCACCGAACCGGCGACCGGGTTCAGCTTGTTCACCGACAGCGTGCTGCGTGCCCTGCCCGCGCGGCGGCCGCCGCGCCGACTCTATCTGCCCCACGGCACGCCGGCGCCGGAGTCGGGTAAGTGGCGGCGGCAGGGTTGGAACACCGTGAGCGGGCTCGACGCGGGCGTTGATGCGAAGGCCGAAGCGCGCCGCCTGAAATGCACCGATGTCCTTATCGGCGCCGACGTCGTCGCGCTCGATTAAGGACAAGGGAGGAGCCCACCAATGGCCAATGTCGCGGTGGTCGGCGCCCAATGGGGCGATGAGGGCAAGGGCAAGATCGTCGATTGGCTATCGGAACGCGCCGATGTCGTGGTGCGTTTTCAGGGCGGCCACAATGCCGGCCACACGCTGGTCATCGACAACCAAGTCTTCAAACTCAGCCTGTTGCCGTCGGGCGTGGTGCGTCCGGGCAAGTTGTCAATCATCGGCAATGGCGTCGTCATCGATCCCTGGGCGTTGCTCGCCGAAATCGACGCCATCCGGGGCCAGGGCGTCGACATCGCGCCGGCCAATCTGCGCATCGCCGAAAACGCCGCCCTCATCCTGCCCCTGCACGGCCAGCTCGACCGGCTGCGCGAGGAGGCACGGGGCGGCCGCAAGCTCGGAACCACGGGGCGCGGCATCGGCCCGGCTTATGAAGACAAGGTGGCGCGGCGGGCTTTGCGCGTCTGCGATCTCGCCGAGGCCGCGGCCCTGGACCGCGGACTCGATGAATTGCTGATACACCACGATGCGCTGCGCCGGGGACTCGGGGTTGGCCCGGTCGATCGCGGGGCGTTGCGGGCGGCGCTCTTGGAGATCGCGCCCAAGGTCCTCCCCTATGCCGACATCGTGTGGCGGAGGCTGGATGAGGCGCGCCGCAAGGGCAGCCGGATTTTGTTCGAAGGCGCCCAAGGCGCAATGCTCGACATCGATCATGGCACCTATCCCTTCGTCACCTCCTCCAACACGATTGCCGGGCAGGCCTCGGTCGGCTCCGGGATGGGGCCGAGCGCCGTCGGTTATGTCCTGGGCATCGCCAAGGCGTACACGACGCGCGTCGGCAGCGGGCCCTTCCCGACGGAACTCAAGGACGCCATCGGCGAAAAGATCGGCGAGCGCGGGCGCGAATTCGGCACAGTCACCGGCCGCAAACGCCGCTGCGGCTGGTTCGACGCCGTATTGGTGCGGCAGGCGGTGCGGGTCGGCGGCATCCACGGCATCGCACTGACCAAGCTCGATGTGCTCGACGGCATGGACGAACTCAAGGTCTGCGTCGGTTATCGAGCAGGGGGAAAGGTCTATGACTATCTGCCGGCGGCGGCCGAGGTACAGGCCGCCGTGGAGCCGGTCTACGAGACACTGGAATGCTGGAAGGACAGCACGCGCGGCGCGCGATCCTGGGCTCAGCTTCCCGCCACCGCGATCAAATACATACGCCGGCTGGAAGAATTGATCGACGCGCCGGTGGCTTTGTTGTCCACCAGCCCGGAACGGGCCGACACGATCCTGGTCCGCGACCCGTTTTCGGACTAGCGACCCCCGTATAGCGGAGGAAGTCGCCGCCAGCCATACGCGACCTCGGGCAATACCTGACCGTCACGCCGCTCGTCGCGCTCCCCGACGATGCCGCCGCCGACGGCTTCGTAGAAACCGCGGGCCGGGGTGTTGCCGCGTAATACCCACAAGGCGGCGCCGACCAGGCCACGGCTTTCGAGGTCCTGGGCCATCGCGGCCATTAGTGCCGCACCCAGACGGCGCCTTTGGGCCTGCCGCAAGACGTAGATGGACTGGAATTCGCCGGCGAATCCGCCATCCGCAAGATCGTGCGTGCGCTGGCCGCTACACGCACCAAAGCCCAGGATCGAGCCGTCCCGGTCGGCCGCGACGTAGACGGCAGTGTCATGGTTGGCGCTGGGGTCGTTGAGGATACGCAGCCAACTAGCCGCGCGCTTTTCGATTGAGAGCCCGGAAAGGATGCGATCGGCGACGAGGCCGGGGTAGGACTCCCGCCAACAAGCAACATGCACCGCGGCAATCGCCCCGGCATCGACCGCGGTTGCGGCACGGATTCGAGACATCGGGAACATGCGGTGTATCCAGCACGCTTCTCACCGGAGGCGCCGGGCGAGTCCTCGGCCGCCGGCGACTCAGTGAACCTGCGGTTCCTGCGCTTCGGCCAATGCCTTGATCGATTTCTGGAGTTTGTCGAAGGCGCGCACCTCGATCTGGCGCACCCGCTCGCGCGAGATGCCGTAGTGCTGGCTTAGATCCTCGAGCGTCGTCGGGTCGTCGCGCAGGCGGCGTTCGGTCAGGATATGGCGTTCGCGTTCGTTCAGGGACTTGATCGCCTCGGTCAGCATCTTGTGCCGAAGGCCGGATTCCTCGCTGTTACCGAGCTTGGTTTCCTGATCCTCGCTCCCATCGACCAGCCAATCCTGCCATTCACCTTCGCTGTCGCTGCGCAGCGGCGCGTTCAGCGAATGATCGGGGCTGCTCAGGCGCCAATTCATGTTGACCACGTCGGTTTCGGGAACGCTCAACTCCTTGGCGATCTTGCGTACGTTCTCGATCGAGAGATTGTTGTCGTCAACGGCCTGAAGCTGGTTCTTCAGCTTGCGTAGATTGAAGAACAGCTTCTTCTGCGCCGCCGTCGTCCCCATTTTCACCAGCGACCAGGAATGAAGGATGTATTCCTGTATCGCGGCCCGGATCCACCACATCGCATAGGTGGCCAGGCGAAAGCCACGATCGGGGTCATATCGCTTGACCGCCTGCATCATGCCGACATTGCCTTCGGAAATCAGCTCGGCCAAGGGCAGGCCATAACCGCGATAACCCATCGCTATCTTGGCCACTAGCCGCAAATGGCTGGTCACAAGGCGATGCGCTGCCTGACTGTCGCCATGCTCGCGCCAGCGCTTGGCCAGCATGAATTCCTCATCGAGCGTGAGCATGGGGAATCGCCGTATCTCTTGGAGATAACGACTCAAATTCCCTTCGAGGTGGAGTCGCGGAAGGCTCAGTGCCGTGCCCATCGTTTTTCCCCTGCGGGGCGGAGTACCAACGCCAGCGACTTTGCCGGCGGCACCACCGCTCCGGTTGGACGGATTGATGCTCATTATATGGTGATTCGGGCGCGCCAATAATTGTTTAACATCAAATTTGTTCCAAAATATCTATTAATTCTCTGATATCGTTTGATAATTTCTTCTTGAACAACAGCCTCTTGAGGGTCTTGGGATGGGTGAATCCCAATTCGCAGGCATCGAGGGCCTGGCGGCCAAAACCCTTGAGCGCAGCCGCAGCCGGGGGTGGCAGCGCGGCCGTCTTGGAGTGCCGAGCCCGCCCATAAACCGGGTCGCCGATCACCGGATGGCCGACGGCGCACAAATGGACCCGGATCTGATGGGTCCGACCCGTCTCCAGCCGGCATTCGATCAAGCTCACCAGGCCATCGGCGAGGGTTCGCAGCGTCCGATAGCGGGTCAGGGCCGGCCGACCGCCGGATTTGACGACCGCCATTTTCTTGCGGTCGGCCCGGCTGCGCCCGACATTGCCCTCGATCGAACCTTCGAGCGGGCGTGGTATCCCCCAAATCAGGGCCCGGTAAGCCCGGTCCACGCTATGCGCGGCGAATTGCGTGGCGAGCCCTTGATGGGTGACATCATTTTTGGCGGCGACGAGCAGGCCGCTGGTGTCTTTGTCGAGACGATGGACAATCCCCGGCCGCCGCACGCCGCCGACCCCGGACAGGGAATCGCCGCAATGGGCCAACAACGCGTTGACCAGCGTCCCATCGGCGCTGCCGGGCGCGGGATGCACGACCATTCCGGGAGATTTGTCGACCACGATGAGGTCCTCGTCTTCATATACGATGTTCAGCGCTATGGCCTGCGCCTGAGGACTGGCCGGTGTACTTTCGGGGACGATAATGGCGAAAGTTTGTTCCGCGCGAACCTTGTATGACGGGTCCAGGATCGGGGCGCCGCCGACCCTGACCGCGCCGGCTTCGATCAGGACCTTTACCCGGCTGCGCGACAGCCCCTCCATCCGCGCCGCCAGGAATCGGTCCAGGCGTTCGCCGGCATCACCGGCGGCGGCGGTCAGCGTGTGGTGTTGTTCGCCGTTCTCGTTCATGGTCAGGACATTGGACTGAAAGATGCGCGCACTCAAATTCGCAATCGCGGTGATGGCGGTGCTGATCGTGGGCGGCATCGCCGTGATCGGCGCGACGCTGGTTCAGCGCGCCTCCCGTTCCGGACCCGAACCGAAATTGCCGGGCTTTGCCCAAGCCGCGCTCGGCCAGCCCGACGGCACCGCGATTTTGACCATGACCGCCGATGGCGGAAGGCTCGTCCTCCACGTCGAAGGCGGCGGCCTTGGGCAAAGGCTTCTGATCGTCGATCTCGCCAGCGGCGCCCTCCTGGGCACGATCGCGATGGGCGGTGGGCGATGATTCACTTCCGCCCCGACCAACTGAAAGCCGTCGTTGATGCCGCAGAAGCGGCCTACCCCGTGGAATGTTGCGGGCTGCTCGTGGGTCGGCGCGGTGCCGGATCGACGGCGGAGGTCACACGGCTGGCACCCAGCCCCAATCTGGCCGCCTCGAGCGTGCGTTTTGAGATTGATCCCGGCCTTTTTCTACGGCTCCACAAGGAATTGGAGGGTGGCAGCGAAAATATCGTCGGCCTCTATCATTCACACCCGGATTATCCCGCGCAGCCTTCGCCCCGCGACCTTGCCGCCGCCTGGGATGCGGATCTGATCTGGGTCATCGTGGCGGTGCGCGGGGGACAGGCGATTCAGGTTACCGCCCACGCGCTGGATGCGGGGCTGAGCCAATTCCGTGAAATACCGCTGCGGACGATGGATGGGTCGCCCGAAACGACCCGCACCACCTAAGAACCGGGCAATTCAGCCCGTCGGCTGGAAATAGGGGTTCTTGCCGTCGGCATGTTGGGTAACGTCGAAGACGGCCACGATCGAGGGCACGGCTTCCTTGATCTGCAACTCGACACCCTGCCGCAGCGTTACCTTGGCCATGCCGCACCCCTGGCAACCGCCTTCCATGCGGATGAACGCCGTGTTTTCGCGGACATCGATCAACGAAATGTAGCCGCCATGCGCGGCGACCGTTGGGTTGACCTCGTCTTCCAGCAATTTGCGGATGCGTTCTGCTTCAGGCGTGGCCAGGCCGGGGCGATCCGACGCGGCCGGCTGCTCGACAAAACGCACGCCCTCCACTTCGGGCAGATAATGGCGAAGCATCCTCTCGATTCCGGTCCGCATGGCGAGAATGGCGGCGCGCGCTTCGGGCGGCGCGTCGATGCGCAGCTTCACGATGCCTTCGCCGAAGCCGACCAGGGCGATGTCGCCACCTTCATCCTGCACGGCCGGACGAATGCGGAGTTCGACCGTCTCCTTCAGCTCTTCCATAACCTCGGCATCAACTTCGTCGTCGGGCGGGAAGTCCTCGCCCCCGGGCAGGAGAACCGGATCGCGCGACAAGAAGTGCTCCATGATCGCGGCCAGAATCTGCGGCCGAATGACCATCCACTCGGCGTCGGCCGCCTTGGTCGCGACGATGAAATCGGCGCCCAGAAAAACCCGGGTGACGCCGGGGATCGCGAAGATGCGCCGGGCCAGCGGGGAGCGGCCGGCATTTGTCGGGCTCCCGAATTCCGCCGTTCCTTCGGTAAGCACCTCGCGGCCCGGGATGAATTTCATCGTGGCCGGGTTCGAGAGGGACTCGGTTTGGATAAACATGGCCTCACCTAATCGATACTGGCGTCCTCAAGTGGCGGACGCAGCTTTAGAATTGGCGTGTCCGGCCGGCCAGGTCAACCCCATCGGGACTAGGGCTGTTCTCTCAGGCCATCGCCTCGCGGCGCCGCAACAACCACCAGACGATCAGAGCGCCGACCATCTTGCTGGCCGTCATTGCCGCCAGAACCGGGAGCGAAAACAACCCGATGCCCCATAGAAAAACCGCCGAATCGAGCGGCGCGCCTACCGCACTCGACCACAACACACGCTGCGACAGGGGCCGGCCGGTGAAGCTGTAGACCGCCCAATCGGCGAATTCGCTGGCGAGAAAGGCCGCCATGCTCGCCAGCGCCACTTCCGGCCCGGCCATCGCATAGGACAGCAACGCGCCTAAAAGCATGGCCGCGATCACGTAATGTCCGGCTTCGCGCTGGGCGAAATCGCGCAGCACAAAGACCAGCCCGACGAGCAGGGCAATGGGCGGCCAGATAACGCCGCCGGGCAGAATCACCGACGGTATGACGGTGAAGCCGTAATTCACGGCGACGATGGCCGCGACATACAGGACGGTGAATTTCCAATTCATGACCGGCCCTAAAATTTGGGACTTATACGCATAACTAGCTGCTAGTTATGCGTATAAGTCCCTAAAATTTGAGGGATTTCGCGGTAAGAACCAAGGGCAACGCGCGAACCTGGGCCAGTGTCGCGTCGCTCACCTCTTGATCGACCTCGACCAGGCATAGGGCATCCACGCCCGGTGCGTTACGGCCGAGATGAAAGGTCGCGATGTTGACTCCGGCATTGCCCAACGCCGTTCCCAGGCTGCCGATGAAACCCGGCTTGTCGTTGTTGGTCACGAACAGCATGTGGGGGCCAAGCTCCGCCTCGATGGGCACGCCCTCGATGTCGACCACACGCGGCCGGCTGCCGCCGAAGAGTGTGCCGGCGATACTACGTGTGCGGCCGCCGACCACGGCGCTGACCCGAATCAGCGTCAAATAGTCGCCGGGCAAGTCGTGCCGCACCTCGACCACGTCGATGCCGCGGTCGCGGGCGATGGTGGGCGCACTGACTGAGTTGACCGATTCCAACTGCGGCGCCAAGAGGGCGGACAGGGCGGTCGCGGTCAGCGGCTTGGTATTCAAATCCGCGACCTGACCTTCGTAATCGATGGCGACCTTCGTTGGTGCCGAATCCAGCAATTGCCCAACGAAGCCGCCCAGCCTTTCCGCCAGTTTCAGATAGGGCCGGAGTTTCGGCGCGTCTTCGGCGCTGACCGCGGGCGCGTTGACGGCGTTGCTGACCGCGCCAGTCAGGAGGAAATCCGACATCTGTTCGGCGACCTGCAACGC
>CAMDDQ010000020.1 GCA_945892765.1 Asaia bogorensis | reverse complement strand
GACCTCCGAGCGGGCCCTCGCCCGGAGGGGGGCCTCCGATTGGCGGACCTCCGAGCGGGCCCTCGCCCGGAGGGGGGCCGCCGATTGGCGGACCTCCGAGCGGGCCCTGGCCCGGAGGGGGGCCGCCGATTGGCGGACCTCCGAGCGGGCCCTGGCCCGGAAAGGGGCCGCCGATTGGCGGACCTCCGAGCGGGCCCTCGCCCGGAGGGGGGCCGCCGATTGGCGGACCTCCGAGCGGGCCCTCGCCCGGAGGGGGGCCTCCGATTGGCGGACCTCCGAGCGGGCCCTCGCCCGGAGGGGGGCCTCCGATTGGCGGACCTCCGAGCGGGCCCTGGCCCGGAGGGGGGCCTCCGGGCGGATCACCGGCGCCGGGCTGCTGCGGCCCACCCGACGCTGGCTGCCCCGGGCCGCCACCCGAAGCACCACCGCCGGCGCCACCAGGGCCGGCCCCGCCCGTCCGAACGATTGCGGGCGGCTGCGCTGGCAACGAATTGATCGCGTTGCCGATGCTGGTCAGTAGCGTTGTCTTGGTTACCTGCACCGGGACGGTGGGGCTGAAAATGAAGCTGCTGACCTGGGTCATCGCATTTTCACTCGTCAGCCTCTGGACGCCGCCGAGGTTGCGAATCTCGACCTGGCCGAGCGGTGGCGGATCCTGACCGAAGACCGGTGGATCGCGCGCCAGCGCGAAGCGGCTTTCAAACCCCTCGCCTCCGGTCTCGCCGAGCACCGTTGAGCCGCGGATACCGATCGTGGCCACCGGCGTCCGCACCGTCATGCCGTCGGGATTGGACTTGGCGACGTCGCCGCTGACCAGCAGAAATGCGCCCTGCAGCATCGACAGCACCATGCTGCCCTTTTGCGTCCCAGGGTCGTAGATCAGCTTGTCGAGCAACATCTTTGCGTTCTCGCCAAGCGAGAACGTGGTGCGGTCGGCAAAGACGATGCCAACCGAAGCACCCGGACGCGTCTCCAGCGAATCGCCTTGGAAGACCGGATCGCCAACCTTGAGATCGACGCGGGCGCCGGTCGGGCGTACGGCGATGATTTGGCCTTGGACTTTTTGCACGCGACCAATGGCGTCGGTCTGCGCCTGGGCGATGAGATCGTTGCCGAAGCCGGCCTGGGCGTATTGGTTTGGAGCCAGCGGGCCGGCCAAGGTCGCCGCCCAGTCACCCCACATGATCGGGCCACCCTCGCTCAACAGCGAAGGCGGCGTCTCGACGGCTAAGAAATCGCGAATCAGAACCTGACGGCCGTCGGCACCCACAAGCAAAAGGTCCGGCCCCTGTCGGACATATTCGGCCTGAAATAAGAAATTTTGACCTGGAACCAGTAGGTTGACGCCTGATTCGGCCGTGATCGTGGTAATTTGGGGACCAGGCCCCGCGGCGGCGGACTCAGTGGTCGCCCCGTCAAGAAAGCTTCCCGATTGTAACGCCACGCGCCAAATCCCCTATCCGGGCAAAGAGCAAAACACCGTCCGCGCCCAACCGGTGCGCTTCTTGTGCCAGCCTCCAACCACCTTATCGCTTCTTATTGTATCCCCGCCATGGCAACCCTAGTGGGCTAACATCGAGGACGTCAAGCCAACCTCGGTCGATGGTTAACTTTTGGCAAAGATTCGTGGTCAGTCGCCCGTCCGGATGCGATCGACAAGCTGGCGCACCGAAGGGATAAAACCGTTCGAATACAATGGATCATCGCGAAAACGAAAGGCATTGTGCCCGGCGAACATGAGTTGGGATTCCAACTCGCCGCCATGGCTGATGTCCTGCAGAGTCTTTTGAATGCAAAATGAGCGCGGATCGGCCTTCTTGCCGGTCGAACCCTGTTCGGTCTGCGCCCAATTGCTGAACAAACACGCCGATAGGCAACCCATGCAGTTGATTTGATCGGTTCGGATCTCGCCCGCCTTCGCCGGCGTCACGAATATCAATGTCGATTCGGGGGTGCGCATGGGTTCGGTGTACCCCTGGGCGACCCACCCTTCCGCATGTGTCTTGTCGGCCGCGGTCAGATAGACGAGGCGGCCACGCGCGCCGACGGCGAAAGGCACGTTGTGTTCACCCACCGGCGTCGTCGAATAGGCCACCTGACGCTCCGATCGCCCGCAGAGTTCCCGCAGGAAGGCATTGTTCACGGCCGACGAATAAAAGCCGGTTGGGCTGAACCGATGGAGCAGGATGTCACCTTCGCGAAGTCCGATCAGTCGTTGTTTCCAGGCATCGGAAATCGGGCTCTCCCGCGTCAACAGCGGCCTCGTGCCGAATTGGAAGGCGATGGGACCAAGTTCCGGATTGTCGATCCAGTCCTCCCACTCCCGAAGAAACCACACGCCGCCAGCCATGATGATGGGAATATCGCCCAGGCCGAATTCCGCCATCTGCCTTCGCAATTCCAACACGCGCGGATAGGGCGGCTCCGGGTGCAGGGGGTCTTCGGCGTTTGACAAGCCGTTATGTCCGCCGGCAAGCCAGGGATCTTCGTAGACCACGCCACCCAGCCAATCGCGAAAGCGGTGATAGGCCCGCTTCCACAGGGCTCGGAACGCCCGTGCCGATGAGACAATCGGGTAATAGTGAACACCGTATTGGGCGGCCACCTCGGCGATGCGGTACGGCATCCCCGCGCCGCAGGTGACGCCGTGGATAAGACCACGCGCGCCTTCCAACGCGGCATGGAGAATGCGTTCGGCCCCCGCCATCTCCCAGAGAATGTTCATGTGAACACGACCGCGCCCGCTGGCGACGTCGTAAGCGATGCGCGCCTGGGTGATGGCGCCGCGAACGGCGAAAGCCAGCAATTCCTCGTGCCGTTCGCGCCGCGTTCGGCCGTAATAGTGAACCGGAACCAAGCGGCCATCGAGATCGCATGCATCGGCGTTGACGCCCGAAAACGTGCCGATACCCCCGGCGGCGGCCCAGGCACCGGCACTTTCGCCATTGGACACGGCGATGCCCTTGCCGCCTTCGACCAAGGGCAGCACTTCGCGTCCGGAGATCATCAATGGACTAAGTAGCTTCAACTTCCGGCCCCGCAGACGTTTTCAGTCGTGCCGCCGCAGGACGGCCGCCGAGGCCGCTCCAATCGACTCCCAGTAATATGGGGCAAGCAATCGGAAAACCCAACTCCGTTCGTTCATTCGATTCCAGCCGGCGGTAATGGAAGCGGGATAGAAAAACCCCCAGCATTTGGAGTCGTCCCGGCGCGACAGCGGGCATTTTCCCAGGTGGAAGTCGCCGAGCCACCCCGTCCTGGGTCATGCGAATGCGAGCACGACATCCGGTACATCGGAAAATACCGCATCGACGCCCCAATCGAATAATTCGCGCGCACGCGCGCCGTCGTTGACGGTGTAGACTAGGACCGGATAACGCGAGCCCTTGATCTCCTTGACGTCAACGCGTGTGAGGCGGCGATGGTCGCAATGGATCGTGCTGCAAGCGAGTTCCTTGGCTTCTTCCCGCCAACGATGGGAAAGCGCCTGCGCGAGGTGGCCCAGAGGGAGAAAGTCGGGCGCCGCCGCATTGGCGGCCAAGAGGCACTCCCGATTGAAGCTCGAAACCAAGGGCAAGGGTTTATCGAGGGGCCAATGGGCCTGTATCGCCACGACCACACGTTCGGCGGTCTCGGCTTCGCGGCCCGGACACGGCTTGATCTCGATGTTGCAGCCCAGGCTCAGGGAATCGCACAGCGCAAAGGCGTCCTCCAGGCTCGGCACCCTCTCGCCGGCAAAACTTGCGTCGAACCAGATGCCGGCGTCCAACTGCCGAATCTCGGCAAAGCTGGCCGCCGCAACCGGTCCGTGGCCGTTCGTCGTGCGATCCAGCGTATCGTCGTGCATCAGGATGCAACGGCCATCGGCCGTCAGTTTGACGTCGAATTCCACCCAAGCTGCGCCGAGCAGGTGTGCCCGACGCAGCCCAGCCAGGGTGTTCTCCGGCGCTGTGGCGGCCGCCCCGCGATGACCGATGACCTTCGGCAAACCGAGCGCGAGGGCGGCCATTTTCGCCCGGTTCAGTTCGTGGGCCGCGCCTGCGCCGCCTGCTCGCTCAGTTCCTCACCGGTCTGCTGATCGACCAGCCGCATGCTCAACTTTATTTTTCCGCGCTCATCGAATCCGATCAGCTTGACCTTGACGGCATCGCCAACCTTGATGACGTCGGCCACCTTTCCCGGACGGCGGGACGACAACTCGCTGATGTGCACCAACCCGTCGCGGCTCCCGAGAAAATTCACGAATGCGCCGAAATCGACAACCTTCACAACCTTGCCGGTGTAGATATGCCCCGGCTCGGGCTCGGCGACGATGCCCTTGATCCAATCAACGGCCGCCTTGCTGGCATCGGCATCGACTGCCGCGACTTTCACGGTGCCGTCATCCTCGATGTCGATCTTGGCGCCGGTGACCTCGCAAATCTCGCGAATGACCTTGCCGCCCGTACCGATGACTTCGCGGATCTTGTCCTTGGGAATCGTAATGATCGTGATGCGCGGCGCATTTTCGCTGACCTGACCGCGCGCCGCCGGCAATGCCCGGTTCATTTCCGAAAGAATATGCGCCCGGCCTTCGCGCGCTTGCGCCAAAGCATCCCGCATCACCGCTTCGGTGATCGAGGTGATCTTAAGGTCCATCTGCAACGCGGTGACGCCGCGTTCGGTCCCGGCGACTTTGAAATCCATATCGCCAAGATGATCCTCGTCGCCAAGGATGTCCGAGAGCACGGCGTATTTGTGCTCTCCCTTGATCAGCCCCATGGCGATGCCGGCCACCGGTCGCGGCAGGGCCACACCCGCATCCATCAGCGACAGCGACGTGCCGCAGACCGTGGCCATCGATGATGACCCGTTCGATTCGGTGATCTCGGAGACGACGCGGAGCGTGTAGGGGAACTGATCCTTGGGCGGGAGAAGCGGGCGAATCGCCCGCCAAGCGAGCTTGCCATGGCCGACCTCGCGCCGACCGGGAGCGCCAACCCGTCCAGCCTCACCCACCGAATACGGAGGGAAATTGTAATGAAGAAGGAAGTGTTCGCGATATTCGCCCTCGAGCGCGTCGATGATTTGTTCGTCCTCACCGGTGCCGAGCGTCGCCACCACCATGGCCTGGGTTTCGCCGCGCGTGAACAGGGCGCTGCCATGGGCGCGCGGCAGGAACCCGACCTCGCAATTGATCGGCCGGATCGTCCGCGTATCGCGTCCATCGATGCGCCGACCGGTATCGAGAATGGCACCGCGCACGATGTCCTGTTCCAAATCCTTGAACCACGCGGAAATCGCTTCCGCGGCGAAGCCTTCCGCAACCATTACTTCGACGGCGCGTTTCTTCACCTTCCCGATCTTTTCATAACGCGACTGCTTGACGACCTCGGTGTAGGCCTTGCGAAGGTCCGCGGCGGCCAATTCCCGCAGACGCCCTTGCCCTTCGCTGGTCCGCGGATCGGGCGGCGGCACCGGCCACGGCTCGTTTGCGCAAGCTTCCGCCAGTTGAATGATCGCGTCGAACACCGGCTTGCACTGACGATGACCGAAAGTGACGGCGCCAAGCATGATCTCTTCGGACAACTCTTTGGCTTCGGACTCGACCATCAACACACCGTCGGCCGTCCCCGCCACGACTAGATCGAGTTCCGAATTGGCCATTTCGTCGATTTGAGGATTGAGCACGTACTGCCCGCCGATATAACCGACACGAGCGGCCGCGATCGGGCCTCGAAACGGTATTCCGGAGATCGTCAGCGCGGCGGATGCGCCAACCAGCGCTACGATATCGGGATCGTTTTCCATGTCGTGGCTGAGAACGGTGCAAATCACCTGAGTTTCGTTGCGATAGCCAGAGACAAAAAGCGGACGGATCGGGCGATCGATCAGCCGCGATACCAGTGTTTCCTTTTCGCTCGGACGGCCTTCACGCTTGAAAAACCCGCCGGGAATCTTGCCGGCCGCGAAAGTCTTTTCCTGATAGTGAACGGTCAGCGGAAAGAAATCGATTCCAAGCTTCGGCGTCTTCAGTCCGACAACGGTGCACAACACGACCGTTTCGCCGTAGCTCGCGAGAACCGCGCCATCGGCTTGACGCGCTATGCGCCCGGTTTCGAGGACCAGCTTGCGGCCAGCCCACATAATTTCCCGTTTATGAACGGTGAACATGACTTTTCTTCCTTCCCCATGCGTGAGTCCGCCGTCCCGTATGGATCGACGGAGAGTCGTTATGACGAAACGCGCTTCCGCCTTGGTTGCGGACAAGCGCGCCAGAAATACGGCAAGAACGTCCCGTCATTCGCCGCTGCCAAACCAGGCGGCGACGGATGATGCCTGGCCGGCCCAAGGTCCAGCAGGCAGGCCGAGAAAGCGGCGACGCAGCAAGCTAGCGCCGCAACCCCAGACGTTTGATGAGATTTTCGTAACGCGCGACGTCGCAGCGCTTGAGATACTCCAGCAAACGCCTACGCTGGCCGACCATCATCAGAAGCCCACGGCGGGAATGAAAGTCCTTCTTGTGAAGGCCGAGATGATCGGTGAGGTTTAGAATGCGCTCGGTGAGGATCGCCACCTGAACGTCGGGCGAGCCCGTATCGCCGGTCTTGACGGCGTATTCCTGAACCAATTCCTGCTTGCGAGCAGCGGTAATCGACATCGGCAAACTCCAGGGTATTCAAAGGTTGAGAACGCGGATTGGCCGCAGGCTGTCACCATCGATTCGGGCCAAGGCGATAAGACGGCCCTCGGCGGTTGCACATACGACCTGACCTTGGCCGTAGGGACCGCCGCCGGTGACGCCGGGAGCCAAGCCCGGCATCCGCACCGACTGACCACTTGTCAGTCGGCCAGCTTGAGCCAAATCAACGGCCAACGCCGGGATGTCGTCCAGCGCGGTCGTCAACGGCCTCAACTGTTCGAAAGCGGCAGCACTATGCCCCAAGGATTCCAACTCCGCCAGCGGAATCGCCTGGTCTTCGGTGAACCGGCCCACCGCGAGACGCCGCAAGGCATCAACATACCCGACACCGCCTAAACGCCGGGCGATGTCGCGTGCCAGGCTTCGCATATAGGTGCCCGAACCGCAGGTCACCTCAAAGACGGAGCGCTCCGCGTCCGGCCGATCGACAAGCTCGATCCGATCGATCCGCACCGTGCGCGAACGAAGTTCGACCGGCTCCGCGGCGCGTGCCAATGCGTAGGCCCGTTTACCGCCAAGTTTGATCGCCGAATAGGTCGGCGGAACCTGGGCGATCTCCCCGGTGAATTCGCTGAGTATTGCCTCGATGGCGGCGGTTTCCGGCCTTATCGGACTCTGAAC
Source organism: Asaia bogorensis (assembly GCA_945892765.1). GTDB lineage: Bacteria > Pseudomonadota > Alphaproteobacteria > CACIAM-22H2 > CACIAM-22H2 > SHVT01. The sequence goes on along the minus strand of CAMDDQ010000020.1, from coordinate 16,365 downwards.
GACAACATCGCCTTCGGCATCGTCCGTTGTTCGCTCTTCACCCCAGCGCAGCGTGAAGCGGTATTGCTTCGTGCCGTCCATTGCATAGGACATGGTTTTGGTTGCCTCACCCAAGGCGATGGGCAATACGCCGGTTGCCAGTGGATCGAGCGTCCCGCCATGGCCAGCCTTGGCCGCATCGAACAGCCGCTTTACCCGAGCGACGGCCGAAGCGGAGGAGATCCCTGCGGGCTTGTCGATGATCACCCAGCCATTGACGGCGCGGCCGCGCCGCTTACCCATCGCCGCTTTCTTTCTCGGGCGGTGTCGGTGTGTGTTCGCGCAGAAGGTTGTCCACGCGGCTGGCCTGATCGAATGAGGAATCGATGCTGAAAAGCAGGGTTGGGACGAGGCGAAGCTGGACCGCTCGCGCCATCAACGTGCGGAGATAAGGCGCCGCCCTCTTCAACCCCGACAGGATAACGTCGGTATTTTCTCCACCCAGCGGCAGTACGAACACGCGCGCCTCGCGCAAATCGGGGCTCATCCGCACTTCGGTGACCGTGATCGAGCAGTCGCGAAGATTGGGGTCGCGCATCTCACCCCGGACGAGAATCGAGGAGAGCACATGGCGAAGCTCCTCGCCGACGCGAAGCTGGCGGGGACTGGCGCCATGCGGTGTATGGCCGGAGCGGTGGCGTCTCGTCATGTCTTCACGGCCGATCGCAACGGCAACGATAAAACCGGCGCCGGACCAAACATCGCCGACCGGGACCGCAGCCCTCAGAGGGTCCGGCTGACTTCCTCCATCTCAAAGCACTCGATGACATCGCCGACCTGGATGTCGTGGTAATTCTCGAACGCCATGCCGCATTCGTAGCCGGACTGCACTTCGCGCACTTCGTCCTTGAACCGGCGCAAGGTGCGCAACGAACCCTCGTGGATCACCACGTCGCCACGCAGCAGGCGAACCTTCGCGCCGCGCTTGACGACGCCTTCGGTGACGCGGCAGCCGGCGACCTTGCCGATCTTGCTGATCGAAAACACTTCGCGAATTTCGGCCAGTCCGAGCGCCTTTTCCTGAATCGTCGGCGTCAGCATTCCCGACAGCGCCGCTTTCACGTCGTCCACGATGTTGTAGATGATGGAGTAGTACCGAATCTCCACGCCATCGCGCCGGGCGAATTCGCGGGCCTGTGGATTGGCGCGAACGTTGAAGCCAACGATCAGCGCGTTGGAAGCCTTGGCCAAGGCGAGATCACCTTCGTTGATGCCGCCGACACCGGAATGGATGACGCGAACCGCGACTTCGGAATTCGTCAGTTTTTCGAGCGCGCCGCGAATGGCCTCGATAGAGCCCTGAACGTCGGTCTTGACGACCACGGCCAGCTCCTTGGCTTCGCCCGCCGCAATCTTCGAGAACATTTGTTCGAGTGTGCCGCGGCTGCCGATGGCGACCCGCGCTTCACGCGAGCGCCGCTGACGGAAAAGCGTAACCTCCCGGGCGCGGCTTTCGCCGTCGACGACGGTAAAGTCGTCGCCCGCCGAGGGCGTGCCATTCAATCCGAGGACCTCCACGGGCATCGATGGCCCGGCATCGTCGAGTTTACGTCCCTTGTCGTCATAGATCGCACGTACGCGTCCCCATTCGCTGCCCGCCACGAAGACATCGCCTGTCCTCAACGTGCCGCGTTGAATCAATACCGTGGCGACAGAGCCGCGACCGCGCTCGAGCTTGGATTCGATGACGACGCCTTCCGCTGGCCGGCTCGGATTGGCCCTGAGATCGAGCAACTCAGCCTGCAACAAGATCGCCTCTTCAAGCTTCTCGAGATTCGTGCCCTTCGTCGCCGACACCTCGACGGCGAGCGTGTCGCCGCCCATCTCTTCGGTCGCGATGCTGTGCTGGAGGAGATCACGCCGCACGCGGTCCGCATTGGCGTCCGATTTGTCGATCTTGTTGATGGCGACGATGATCGGCACGTTCGCCGCTTTGGCGTGGTTTAGGGCCTCGATTGTCTGCGGTTGGATACCGTCATCGGCCGCGACCACCAAGACGACGATGTCGGTGGCCTTGGCGCCCCTAGCGCGCATGGCGGTGAAGGCTTCGTGGCCCGGTGTATCGAGGAATGTGATGTGCCGTCCGGAACGCAATTCCACGCGGTAAGCACCGATGTGCTGCGTGATGCCGCCGGCCTCGTGTTTGGCGACGTCGGTCGTGCGCAAAGCATCGAGCAGCGATGTCTTGCCGTGATCGACGTGGCCCATGACCGTAACAACAGGCGCCCGCGGCTTAAGGACCTCACCTTCATCCGCGATGCCCTTGAGCCCGATTTCGACATCGGCTTCGGTGACGCGGCGCAGGCGGTGGCCGAATTCGGTAACGACCAACTCAGCCGTATCGGCGTCGATGACCTGGTTGATGGTCGCCATGACGCCCATCTTCATCAAAGCTTTGATGACGTCGACGCCGCGCGCGGCCATGCGGTTGGCGAGGTCTTGAACGGCAATGGCTTCCGGGACAACGACATCGCGGACGATTTTTAGCGGCGCGGTCTCCGCCTTGAGCTGACGGAGCCTTTCCTTTTCCCGCGCGCGGCGGAACGCCGCCACGCTCCGCGTGCGTTCACCCCGATCCTCATCGAGCGCTTGCACGACGGTGATCTTCCCCGACCGACGTTTTGCGTCCGGCCGGCGCGGCGCCGCCACCGGCGGACGCCGTGTCAGCGCCGTCGTACGGCGGTGGTTGTGTTCCAACTCTTCTTCGGCCGTTGCCGGCTGCGCCTTGCCGCCGGCGGCTTCACCCTTGATTCGGCGCTTTTCGGCCTCGGCCTCGGCCAATTTTCGGGTTTCTTCCTCGGCCTTGCGGCGCGATTCTTCCTCAGCCTTGCGGCGCGCCTCTTCTGCAGTCTTGCGGCGGGCCTCTTCTTCTACCTTCCGCCGCGCCTGATCTTCGGCACGCCTCAGCTCTTCTTCCTCCATGCGGCGGAGCTGCTCGCCGTCGACCCGACGGGTTTCGAGGTCCTGAAGCCGCGCACCTTTGAGCGCGCGGGCCCGGGCCGCCCGTTCCTCTTCCGTCAGCGTCCGCAGAACCGCGGCCTTGGGCGCCTCCTCGGCTTGGACAGCGACGACTGCGACCTCGAGCGCGCGCTTCGGCGGCGCGGCCTCAGCGGCGGGTGCCTTGGCGTCTACGGGTTTGCCCGCCGCCGGCGCGACCGCCCGCTTGCGCTTGACCTCGACGGTGACGGTCTTGGACCGGCCATGCGGAAAACTCTGCTTGACTTGGCTGGTTTCGGTGCGCTTTGCCAACTCCAAGCTGCCCGGACGGGCCAGCTTCAGTTGCCGCTTCTGATCCTGCTCGTTCGTATCCATCAGCTCGATCCGTTGCCCTTCAACCGCCGTGTTCGTTGCCGTCCCGATCGTCCGGGACGCCATCGCGCTCCATCGTCCCGTCCGCCCCAACCCCGGACCGAAATCCCGCCAACCGGCCGGTCTCGATCAGAAACTGATCGGCTAGCCGCCCCGACGCGAGGGCGGCATGCACGACCGCGCCGCGCCCGAAAGCGCGGCCTATTTCGGCCGAGTCAAGCACTTCGACCAATGGAGCCTCCGGCGCCAAAGATCGCAGCTTCGTCCGCCCGTTTGCCGCGCCATCGCGGGCAGCGACCAGTAGGGCCGCCCGACCCGATTCCAACCACGCCTTAACCGTGTCGAAGCCGATCTTCGCCTGCCCCGCACGGCGCGCCAAACCAAGGCAATCGGTGCAGCGTCGCACCAACAGAGATTCGACCCGATCGGCGAGGTCTGCTTGTATTGTCGGCTTCGAACCGACCGCAGCCATCGCCGCCCGAATCAGCGCACCTTGAGTTCGCGGCGCCGCCACTATATCCCGGCGAGCCACCAACCACAAACCTCGCCCCGGCAAGCGCCCCGCGACATCGGCCACGATAACGCCGTCCGGCGCCACGACGAAGCGCACCAGGGCTGATTTCGGTAGGACGCGCCCCGTCGCCACGCAGCGACGGAACGAGGGATCGACAGGCACGTCCGCGGCATCAGGTGCATGGCGATCACCCGCGGCCAAGTAGTCCGGTGCTCCCGATAAGGCGGCTTGGTTCAATTCCCGATCAATCGCCGCCGCGGGTTTCTTGATCCGCTGCCGCGGCGCCGTCGGCGCCAGCCTCGAACCAATGGGCACGTGCGGCCATGATGATGGAATTGGCCTCATCTTCGCTCAGCTTGGCGTCGATCAGGATTTCGCGGAGCTCGTCGCTCGCCAAATCGCCCAGATCATCAAGCGTCTTCACGCCTTTTTCGCCAAGGACCACCAACATCGTTGGGCTCAGGCCCTCCAAAGCCGCGACCTCGTCGGCAACACCCAATTCGCGTCGGCGATCGGTCAGAGACTTGTCGCGCTCCTCCAGCCACGCGCGCGCGCGCTGCTGGAGCTCGGAGGCGATCGATTCATCAAAGCCCTCGATGACGGCCAATTCCTCGGTCGGCACAAAAGCCACGTCCTCGAGCGTCCAAAATCCTTCGGTGACGAGGAGGTGCGCAATGACGTCGTCAACGTCCAGAGCGTCGATGAATTGCTGCGAACGGGATTTGAATTCCTCGGTTCGCCGCTCCGATTCCTCGGCCTCGGTCAGGATATCGATCGTCCAGCCCGTCAACATGGACGCCAGCCTGACGTTCTGGCCGCGGCGGCCGATGGCTAGGCTGAGCTGATCGTCGGGCACGATCACATCAATGCGGTGCGCGTCTTCGTCAAGGACAACTTTCGCCACTTCGGCCGGCGCTAGGGCGTTGACGACGAAGGTAGCCGTATCCATCGACCAGGGAATGATGTCGATCTTTTCGCCCTGGAGTTCGGCAACGACCGCCTGAACGCGGCTGCCCCGCATGCCGACGCAGGCGCCGACCGGATCTATGCCGGAGTCGTTAGAAATCACCGCGATCTTGGCGCGACTGCCCGGATCGCGGGCAACGGCCTTGATCTCGATAATTCCGTCGTAAATCTCCGGCACTTCCTGTGCAAACAACTTGGCAAGGAATTGCAGATGGTTACGTGACAGAAAAATCTGCGGACCGCGCGCTTCCTGGCGAACATCGTAGATATAGGCGCGGACGCGATCACCGGGCTTGAAGCTTTCGCGCGGGACACTTTCGTCTCGGCGCAATATTGCCTCCGCTCGGCCAAGATCGACGGTGACATTGCCGAATTCGACCCGTTTGACCAAGCCGTTGACGACTTCGCCGATGCGATCCTTGTATTCGCGAAACTGACGCTGACGTTCGGCGTCACGCACACGTTGAACGATGACCTGCTTGGCGGTCTGGGCGGCGATGCGGCCGAAATCGATGGGGGGCAGTTCATCGGTGATGAAATCGCCGATCTTGGCGTCGGGATTGCGCGCTGACGCCTCGGCTAACGAAATCTGCACCGCATCCCCTTCAACCGGGTCGGCGACCAGGCGATAGCGGGCAAGGTTGATCTCGCCGGTCTGCCGGTCGATATGGGCGCGAATGTCGCGTTCATGCCCGTATTTGGCGCGGCCGGCCTTCTGAATGGCCATTTCCATCGCCTCAAGGACCTCTTCGCGGTCGATACCTTTCTCGCGCGCTACGGTATCGGCGACTTGAAGCATTTCGACGCGATGTTGAGTGCCCACCTTGTCCATCTTTCACGACTCCGGCCCGCGCCGATGCGGCGGGGTCCACTGATTACACCAACTAGCCGGGACGACGTCCTTTTTCGGCTGCCGCGATCAAATCATCCGTCAACATGAGCTTCGCCCGTTTGATGTCGGCGAAGTTGAGTTCCACATCCCTATCGTCCTGCCTCATGCGAACGAGTCCGTCGGCGATACCCAACAATCTTCCCGAAAACCGCCGCCGGCCGTCGACGGGTTCAACAGTCTCAATTCGCGCGAAAAACCCGCTGAACCGAGCGAAATCCTGCGCCCGCACCAATGGCCGGTCGATGCCGGGCGAGCTAACCTCGAGTGTGTGCGGCCCGGCCAAAGGATCCTCACCATCGAGGCCGGCCGATAGAGCGCGGCTGATTGCGGCACAATCTTCCACCGTCATGGCCATACCATCGAGACGTTCGGCCATCACTTGAAGGGTTGGATGGCGTCCGCCGGACACCGATACCCGGACGAGATCGAAACCCATCGATTGCAGGGTCGGCGCTACCAGCCGCTCGATCTTCTCCGTCGATTCCGCCACGCCCAAATTCTCCTCGCTCCGCATTCCTCCGCCGCATTAGGGAGACACGAACAAAAAAGGCGGGCCTTTGCCCACCCTTAAACCAATCCATCGCGGTGACGGATCAAACGGGATTATGCAGAAAATATAGTCACTCCCGCGTCGACTGCAAGGTCTTTCGCCGCTTTAGGGATGGCCGACACTCTGGCGCGCGAGGCGCTCGAAGGTCAGGAATGTGCACGATTTACCCTCGGCGAGGGCCTTGGCCTCATATCGAGTCTCGGGCCAGTCCCCCGGCCGTTGCCGCCAATCCGCGGGTGAGTGCGCGCGCCAGGCAAAGGCCGGGTGGCGAAGGAGATGCCACAACATCCACTGAACATATCCGGCGTGATCGGTGGCCAGCCGCAGTTCGGCGCCATCAACCAGAATGCGCGCCAAGGCATCAAGCGTCTGTGGACCGACGATCCGCCTTCTGTGGTGGCGTTGCTTTGGCCAAGGGTCGGGGAACAGAATAAAGGCGCGCGCGATGCTTGCATCCTCGATCGCCGCCAGCAGCGGGCGCACATCGTCGGGAAAGATGCGGATATTCGTCAGCGGCTTTTCGTCAATGCTGGCCAGCAGCGTGGCCACGCCATTAACGAAAGGCTCGGCCCCGATTATTCCGACTCGCGGATTGGCCTCCGCCTGAGCCGCGATATGTTCACCACCGCCAAAGCCGATTTCTAGCCATACGTCCGAAATCGGCGGAGCAAATAACGACCGGGGATCGATCCGCGCGGAATCGGCTGGAACGACGACCTTTAGACGCGGCAGCAGCGTATCCCACAGCTTCGCTCGATGGGGGCGAAGACGCCGACCCTGGCGGCGGCCATAAAAGACCGGACGCGCGAGCGGCGAACCTTCAAGCGCAGGCGGATTTGAGCGATCCAACGAGATCGAGGCGCTCCCACGAAAATCCGCCGTCCTTGTCCGGGGCGCGGCCGAAATGGCCGTAGGCCGCGGTCCTGGCATAAATCGGCCGGTTCAACCCGAGATGTTCGCGGATGCCGCGCGGCGACAGATCCACGAGGTCCTGAAGAACTTTCGACAAACGGCCCTCATCGACCTGGCCTGTGCCTTGCGTGTCGACATAGACGGACAAGGGACGCGAAACGCCGATGGCATAAGCGAGTTGAATGAGGCAGCGCCGTGCCAGGCCGGAAGCGACGACGTTTTTGGCAAGATATCGCGCGGCATAAGCGGCTGAGCGATCGACCTTGGTCGGATCCTTGCCCGAAAACGCGCCGCCGCCATGCGGGGCCGCACCGCCATAGGTGTCGACGATGATCTTGCGCCCGGTCAGCCCACAGTCACCGTCGGGACCGCCGATGACGAATCGGCCCGTAGGGTTGACGTACAATTGTTCTTCTTTGCACATCCAGCCTTCGGGCAGCACTTTCTTCACATAGGGCCGCACGATCTCGCGGACCTCGTCTTGACCGATCTTTTCGCTGTGCTGCGTGGACACGACGATCGCCGTCGAGGTTACCGGGCGGCCGTTGACATATTGCAGCGTCACCTGGCTCTTCGCATCCGGGCCGAGGAGCGGCTCGCGGCCGGCGTGGCGGGCTTCCGACAACGCGCGCAGAATGTTGTGCGCGTATTGGATCGGCGCGGGCATCAATTCCGGCGTTTCATCGCAGGCGAAACCGAACATGGTTCCCTGATCGCCAGCGCCTTCGTCCTTGTTGCCCTTGGCGTCAACGCCCTGAGCAATGTCCGGCGACTGCCAATGCAGGTAGTTTTCCACATCAAGGTTTTGCCAATCGAACCCGGCCTGGTCGTACCCGATCTCGCGCACCGCGGCCCGGACAACCTGTTCCAGACGCGCCTTGTCGACGTGACCGGCGCGGTCGACCAGGGGTTGCGGCCCCCTGACTTCGCCGGCGATGACAACGCGGTTCGTGGTCGCAAGTGTTTCGCAGGCGACACGCGACATTGGGTCTGCGGCCAGAAACAGATCGACGATCGAGTCCGAAATGCGGTCGCAGATCTTGTCGGGATGCCCCTCGGACACCGATTCGCTAGTGAATACGAAATCGCCTTTTGGCACAGTCATCTCCCCGGGCGCTGCCGTTGATTGGGCGGCGCGCAATACCGCGCAGCGGGGCTCTTGTTACCAGCTTTCGCGGGTGCGTCAAGCCGAATGCTCCGCGCGCCGGAATGCCGTTGCGCGGAGCCGCGATTGGGGAGAACCGGCGAGTGGGTTAGGCGCGCTTCTTGACGGGCTGCGCGCTGACGCTGGCCACAGCCTTGACCATCTCGAAGACACGCTTGCGAACCTTGGGTTCCACGATACGGTAGTACGCGCGGACCAGTTCCAGCGTTTCCCGACGGGTCATCGGGTCTGTCTCATGGGCCTCGCCGTTACCGTTGGCGGAGGCATGGCCTTTGCCGCGAGAGACGGCCTCGTCCGGCATGTCCTCGAAGAAATAGGACACCGGCACGTCCAGAACGCGGCTGAGTTCATACAAACGGCTGGCGCCAACACGGTTGGCTCCACGTTCGTATTTTTGGACCTGTTGAAAGGTGAGGCCGATCGCCTTGCCCAATCTCTCCTGGCTCATTCCCAGCAAGGTGCGCCGCAGACGCACCCGGCTGCCGGACATACACATCGATCGGATTGGGTCGTCCATTGAGGGCGCCGCCGCCCCTTCCGCGACGGGTGCGAAGCGTGGCTGCAGTCATAAACACGCGGCCAACCATTTGATTAAAGAGAGACATACTCTTAACTTTTTGGTTGTAGAGGGTCAATATCAACTTAAGTTCAGCGACTTGCAACCTAGCGGGGTCAAGCGCAAGGGGCCGCATTCATGGATTCTTGGCCCTCCGCTCAGCCCAAGCTGCGACGAGCGCCATCACCGCGATCAGAATGCCGGCGATCCAATTCCCGTATGACGCGAACATCGTGCTGCCCTCGATGGACGTTGGCAGCGCGGAATCGATGATGCCTTCGCGACCCAGACCGAGGCTTGAAGCCACGCGGCCATACGGGTCGATGACTGCCGAAATGCCCGTGTTGGCAGCACGAACGAGCGGCAGTCCTTCTTCAATCGCGCGCATTCGCGCACTCGCAAGATGTTGGTACGGGCCGCTCGAGTGCCCGAACCAAGCATCGTTCGTCAGATTGAGCAGCCACATCGGCCGCCGATCGGGGTCTACGACTTCGCCGGGAAAAATGACCTCATAGCAAATGAGGGGCCCGACGGCCGGCAACCCCGGCAGGTCGAGCGTCGCCACGCCAGGACCCACCGAGAAATCGAGCGAACCGGGAATGAATTCGAACCCTGCGAGATACGCGCGGAAGGGCATGTATTCCCCGAAGGGGACGAGATGAAACTTGTCGTAGGTCCCCACGATGCTGCCGGCGGGGTCAAGCGCCTGAAGGCTATTCCAAAAGCGTTGAACGCGGCCGCCTTCGAACTCGGCCCGAATTACGCCGATAAGGGCCAGACCGCCGGGCGGAACCACGGCGCCGATGGCCGCTCGGCGAACCGGATCGCCGGTCAGCAGAATTGGGACCGCGGTCTCCGGCCAAATGACATGGGTGACGGGAGGATCGGCAGGCAGTGCCGACAGCCGCAAGTAGCGCAGAAAGCTTGCTTCCGCCTGCTCGGGCCGCCATTTCAACGCTTGTTCGATGTTGCCCTGGACGATGCGCAGGCGGATGCCGGGTACCGCGGAGTCCTCGACACCGGCAATCCGAATCCAGCCGCCGACATACAACGTCGCTAACACGAGGGCGGCAAGAACCGTGGGGCGCAGCCGCGACCATGGCTGCGCGCCCGAGGATGCAGCCAAAGTTGCCGGCGCGGCGGCGACAGCGACCGTGACGAGGCTCAATCCGTAGGCCCCGAACAAGGCGGCGGATTGTGCCATGGCTGTCGATTCGATCCACACGCTGGACATCGGATTCCAGGGAAACCCGGTGAGGATCGTGCCCCTGAGCCATTCCATCGCCGCCCAAGATGCGGCCAAAGCGGCCACGAGTGCCTCCCCCCGCTTACCCAGGGAACGGGCGAGAACGGCGGTGATCGCAGTGAAGATCGCAAGCCCCGCGGAGAGCCCGCCGACGGCAAAGGGCACGAGCCAACCGAAGCGCTCGGCGTCGATCAGCAATGCGTAGGCAATCCAGTAAAGGCCGCTTGCGAACTGGCCGAGGCCGAACCACCAGCCGAGCGCGAAGGTGGCGCGCGCGGAGGGGCTTGCCTCGATCAACCAGACGAGGACGACATACGCCACGAACAGGAAAGGCAGCAGATGAAGCGGCGGCAAAGCCAGGGTCGACGCGACACCGGCACCGCAGGCCAACGCCGCGCGCCGCCAACCCGTGACCTCAAGCACGAACGCGACCGCTCGATTCAGCGTTGCGGCCGGTTTCGCCGAATGCACAGGCGCTTCACGCGACGCGGATCGGCGTCGAGTACTTCAAATTCAACCCCGGCCGGATGGCCGATGACTTCGCCGCGGCTGGGTACACGGCCGGCCAAGGCGACAACCATGCCGCCGACCGTATCGAACTCACCCTCTCGTTCTTCGGCGGTCAGGATCGGCCCCAGTTTTTTCTCAAACTCCTCGATGGTTGCGCGGGCATCGGCCACGATGCTGCCATCGGGCTGCGCGACAAGCCGCGGACCCTCGGCGACATCGTGCTCGTCCTCGATATCGCCGACGATTTCTTCCACGAGATCCTCGATCGTGACTAAACCGTCGATGCCGCCATATTCGTCCACCACCAGCGCCATGTGAATGCGCGTGGCTCGCATCTCCAACAACAGATCGCGCACACGCATCGATGGCGCGGCGAACAGAACCTTGCGCACGATGTCGGCGAGTTTGAAACGCGGCTCGTCGCCCCAAAACCGCAGCACGTCCTTGATATGGACCATGCCGACGACTTCGTCGAGCGTGCCCCGGTACACTGGAAAGCGCGAATGCGCCTCGCGCCGAATAAGTTGCAGCAATTCGGGCAGCAGGGTGTTGATCTCCACCGCGACGATATCGGCGCGCGGCACCATGATGTCCGCCGCGCTGAGGCCGACCAGCTTGAGGATATTACCGAGGAGAGCCTTTTCGTCGGCGCTGATCGGTATCTGCGCTTCTTCACGCTTTTCAATGAGTTCTTCTAGCGTCTCGCGCGGGGAAGCCTCCGGCTGCCGCGGGCGCCGCGATGGGCGCAGCCACTCGAACACGCGCCAACTGCCGGTTTGCTCGTCACCGCCGGCGGCCTCCGGTTGGGTCGTGGGTGTCTCCGCCATCGACCGGATCAAGCCGCCGACGCATAGGGATTGGCGACGCCAAGCCCCGCGAGAATACTCGCCTCTAGGCACTCCATCGCCGCTGCCGCGCGCGCCTTCACGTGATCGTGGCCAAAAAGGTGGAGCACGCCATGGACAACCAAATGGGCAAGGTGATCGGACAACGATTTGCCCTGCGCGGCCGCCTCGCGCGCCGTCGTACCAAGAGCCACCACAACGTCGCCGAGATTCGCAGGCTCCGCAGTGCCGCCGCCGGGCTGGGGCTGGCCGGCGGGAAAAGACAACACGTTGGTCGGACGATCCTGCCCGCGCCAGGTGCGGTTCAGGTCGCGCACAAATCCATCGTCGGCCAGGACGATGCATATTTCGACGGCCTCCTTGGGACCGATGGCCTGCAACGCGGCCGCGGCGAATCGCCGGCACTTCACGGCGGGCGCCGGCAAAGCCTGCTTCCAGGCGCCGTCCAGGACTCGCACGGCGACGCAGTTCCGCCGCGTTGATTGGCGGCGTTTGTCGCCCTTCATGGTGTTGGGCGCCCTTGTTTGCCGCGCTGCTGCGCCTGATCTTGGTAGGCGCGGACGATGCGTGTCACCAAGGGATGGCGCATGATGTCGACATCGGTGAAGTGGATGAAGGCCGCCCCCTGAAGACCGTTGAGGGCGCCCAAGGCGTCGCGCAGCCCGGAATCGACCCCCTCGGGAAGGTCGATCTGACTGGGATCGCCGGTAACCACCATGCGCGAATGCTCACCGAGCCTCGTCAAGAACATCTTCATCTGAACCGGCGTCGTGTTCTGCGCCTCATCCAAGATGACAAAGGAATTGGCCAGGGTTCGGCCGCGCATGAATGCGAGCGGCGCGACCTCGATCTCGCCGAGCGCGAGCCGCTTCAGGACCTGATCGCCAGGCAACATGTCATGAAGAGCGTCGTATAGCGGCCGCAGATAGGGATCCACCTTCTCCCTGAGATCGCCTGGAAGAAAGCCAAGTCTCTCGCCAGCCTCCACTGCGGGACGCGACAAGACGATGCGGTCGACTTGACCCGACAGCAACATGGTCACGGCCTGAGCGACCGCGAGGTAGGTCTTGCCGGTCCCGGCCGGCCCAAGCGCAAAGACCAATTCATAGTCGCGGAGGGCCCGCGCGTAGGCCAGTTGATTGGCCGATCGCGGAACGATATTGCGCTTCTTGGTGCGGAAGGCCACGTCGTCGCCGGCCGCTTCGTTGGTGCCATCGCCAGGCAGGGAAGTCGCTAGTCGAATTGCGGCTTCCACTTCGCCCAGGTCGACCGGTTGGCCGTGCTTCAACCGATCGTACAGCGCGCCAAGCGCCGTCTTAGCGGCGGCGCTGGCTTGCTGAGGGCCTGAAATCGCCAATCGGTTGCCGCGCGACCGCAGACTAACTCCGAGCCGCTGCTCGATCCGCGCAAGATGCCTATCGTGTTCCCCGTAGAGCGACGCCAATAATGTGTTGTCGTCGAATTGCAGATGAATCGGAGCGGCGTCCTGGCTGTCCGGTCCCGAGCGGCGAGAAAGCGTCGTCACGCGGCTGGGCTCGCCAGTCCAAGTTCGCCGTGGCCAGCCGCCGAAACCGATGGATGGCGCAGCCTACCCGACAGGCTGCTGGGCGTCGCCGCCTCGATACGCACACGCCCCACTTTGCCGATATACGCTGGCGGCCCTTCGACATGCACGCCCTGCAAATAGGGCGAGCGCCCCGACAATTGACCAGGGAAGCGGCCCGGTCTTTCAAAAAGCACATCAAGCTCCCGGTCCACGGTGGCGTTGTTGAAATTGGTCCTTTGATCGGCAAGCAGCACTTGCAACCGGGCGAGGCGTTCGTCCTTCACCTCTTCGGGAACGGCTTCATGGCTTTCGGCTGCCGGGGTACCGGGTCTCGCACTGTATTTGAATGAAAAGGCCTGGGCGTAGCCGACGTCTCGCACCAGGCCGAGCGTGTCCTCAAAATCGGCCTCGGTTTCACCGGGGTAGCCAACAATGAAGTCCGACGATAAGGCAATGTCTGGCCGCGCGGCACGCAGGCGTTCCACGACGCGCAGATAATCCGCCGCCCCATGGCGGCGGTTCATGGCGGCGAGAATGCGATCCGATCCCGATTGCGCCGGAAGGTGCAAAAAGGGCATGAGTTTGGGTTCCTCCGCATGCGCCTCGATAAGTTCGTCATTCATGTCGCGTGGGTGTGATGTCGTGTAGCGGAGCCGCTCCAGTCCCTCGATTGCCGCCAAGCGGCGGATCAGGCGGCCGAGGGTCATATCGTGATCGCCCGGTGCCGCCGCGCGATAGGCATTGACGTTCTGACCAAGCAACGTGATTTCCATGGCGCCAGCACGCACCAAGCGGCGGGCCTCGCTTTCAACGTCCGCGGCGGGGCGCGAGTATTCGGCGCCGCGCGTATAGGGAACCACGCAGAAAGTGCAAAACTTGTCGCAGCCTTCTTGAACCGTGAGATAAGCCGCAACGCCACGCGGCGCCGATTCCTCAGGCAGACGGTCAAACTTAGCTTCGAGCGGGAACTCCGTGTCGGCGATGGTTCCACCAGGCGGCAAGCTCAATGCCCGCACCACCATTTCGGGCAAGCGATGATAGGTCTGCGGCCCGATCAGGAGGTCCACAAAGGGCGCACGGCGAATGATTTCGTTGCCTTCGGCCTGTGCCACGCACCCGGCGACCGCGATCAGGACACGGCGACCACTGAGTTGCCCCGCTGTCTTGACTTCGCGAATCCTTCCCAGCTCGGAAAAGACCTTTTCAGCCGCCTTCTCGCGAATGTGGCAGGTATTCAAAATGATGAGATCCGCGTCGCCGATCCGCTCGACCTGACGATAGCCCAGAGGAGCCATGACATCCGCCATGCGAGCGGAGTCATACTCATTCATCTGGCAGCCATAGGTCTTGATGAAGAGACTTTTTGCCAAGCTTACCCTTCGGTCCGACGCCGGAGATCGGCCGGCGGACGGCCGGTTCAATCGTCGATTGTTGTCGAGCCCAGCGGCAAACACTACCACTCGGCCCCTTGCTGTCAAGGTTGCGGGGGCGACGCCAAACCCGGACTAGGCACCGCCTCCCGGCCGGAAAGGGCCAGCGCCAGTCCGTCGGCAATTACTTGGCGACAATGCTCGGCCAGCGCCTTACGCGAGCCAAACGCGTCGATGGTAATCGGTGGGTGGAAGGCCACGCTAATGGTCAGACGCCCCAATCCGAGAAGACGCATCAAATGGGCGGCCAGACCCATGTCTCCATACCAGGCGACCATGGCCCGGCCGATGCGGCCGAGCGGCACGCCGTCCAACAACCTGTAGGCGATCGTAACCGGCTGGACCGCGATCTTGCCTCCGTTGACTTCGCGTTCCGCTACGGCGAGGAGTGCACTTTTGAATGGCAAGACGTGGGTACCGTCATGGCTCGTGCCTTCGGGAAATAGGATAAGGTTTTCGCCGCCGAACAGCCGCACCGACATTTCATCGCGTTGCGTCCCAGCGGCCAGGCGCCGGGTACGATCGACGAAGACCGTACGTTGAAGTTTCGCTAGGACACCGAACCATGGCCAGCTTGCAATTTCACGTTTGCCCACGAATGCGCCCTGGATGAGCGCGCCGAGAATGGTCATGTCCGTGTACGAGGTGTGGTTGGCGACGAAAAGGGTCGGTCGGTCAACCGACATCTGTCCACGCGTTTCAATGGTGAACCCGAGAATCCGACAACACCATCGGTGGTAAAAAACGGGCAATCGCGCCGCGATGGGGTGGTTGAAAAAAACGGCGAGAGCCTGAATCCATATCAGCGCCAATGACAACACAAAATAGGCCAATGCACGCCAAATCGCCCTCAACACCGAACCTTTCATGGCGCCAATCGCTTCGATCCGAAATCAAGAAACCCAAGTTTCTTGGGCCGAGCGCTGGTAGTGCCGGGAGTATTTCTCGGTCACGAGGTCGGTCTTCACGACAACACAGACGTCGGTGGTATTGAATTGATAGTCGATCACGGCGCCATCCCCGACGAAGCCGCCCAGTCGCAGGTAGCCCTTGATCAACGGCGGCAAAGTCGAAAGCGCCATGCGCGGATCGAAATCCGCGGAATCCATGAAATTCATGCCGACATAACGTTCCGGCAGGGCGCGGGGGCGAAGCGCGGGAGGGGCCAGGTGGCGGTGGTGGAGATACGATAGAGGAAGCGCGAGATCGCGGGGCTGGGTACCGGGCAGGCTCGCGCAGCCGAACATCAACCCCACCCGGTAGCGGGAGATATAGCTGGAGATACCTCGCCACAACAGCTGCATGGTCGCGCGGCTGCGATAGCCAGCGTCCACGCATGATCGGCCCAATTCCAGGATTTCGCCGGGATAGTCCAACAAAGCCGAAATGTCGTATTCGGCAGATGAATAAAAACCGGAATGCCGGAGAGCAACGTTCCGTCGCAGCAGCCGATAGGTTCCAACCACGGCGGAGGCGCGCGGAGGAAGCGATGTGTCGATGACTAGAAGATGATCGCAATGGTCGTCGAAGGCATCGTGGTCGCGGCGCCGGGCAGCCATCTCCGGCGAAGGGCGTGCCGTCATTTCCTCGTAGAACACGCGGTACCGCAGGGCCTGCGCGGCCTCAATTTCGGCGGCATCCGTTGCCAGCCGGACTTCAAGCGGGCCCGAAGCAAGAGACTTGGGCGGTTCGGTCGAGTTCAGGTCTTCGCCGGCGATCATCATGGGCCGGTTACTTGCTTGGGCGCGTGCCGGTTGGATCGGCAACAAGTCATCCAATCAATTCATGTCTTTTCGGACTTCGGCGCCGCGCTCAGGGGCGAAGCATAAAGCTCCAAGCGGTGCCCCACGAGCCGGTAGCCAAGCTCGCGCGCAATCTCCTGCTG
>CAMDDQ010000019.1 GCA_945892765.1 Asaia bogorensis | reverse complement strand
GTCTTCGTCGGCGCCGATGCGGCGATAGGGATTGCCAAAGCGGCGCAGCCAGGCGACCGCGTTCTCCGGCTTGTCCTTGTAGTTGATGGCGAGAATCGGGATCGGGGTGGTTTCGGCCAACCGCATCAACAGCGGATGTTCGACCAGGCACGGGCCGCACCAGGACGCGAAGACGTTGACCAACGAGACCTGGCCCTTGAAATCCTCGGCGGCCAGACCCGGTATCGTCCCCGACACGCCGGGCGCCGGGGGAGCGCCGGCCAGCGGCGGCAGGGCAAAGGCCGGAGCCGGCAGATCGATCAGGGCCGAGGGGAGTTTGCGCGAATCAAGCTGAAGCCCGAAGAGGAAATACACCGCGACGGCCGCGAAGGCGACAAGCGGCAACAGAAAGATCGGCCGAAAGCTGGAAGAACCCGGAGTGCTCATCGTGCCCAGTCCCGCGTTAAGCCGTCGCCTCGGCCGCGGCCATCGGCTCACGGCGGCGGCGCACGGGCACGCCAATACGCAGGCGGCGGTCGCTCAAGGACACCATCCCCCCCGCGGCCATGATCACGCAGCCGATCCAAATCCAGGGAACCAGGGGGTTGTAATAAAGTCGCACCGTCCACGAGCCGCTCCCGTCGGCATCACCGAGCACGGCGTAGAGATCGGAAAAAAACGTCGTATGGATGGCGGCTTCGGTGGTGGGCTGGCTCTGCACGATGTAGGCGCGTTTTTCCGGGGTCATCAGCGCCACCGGCTTGCCCTGACGCGACACCTCGAAAAAGCCGCGGTCGTAGCTGTAGTTGGGGCCGTCGCCGCCGCGCACGCCCAGGAACCGGAAGTCGTAATCGGCCAAGGTCAGGGTGTCGCCCGGGCGCGCTGTCACAATCGTCTCCACCCGCCATGCGCTCGATGCCGTGACCCCGGCGATAAAAACCGCCACGCCGAAATGCGCGATGCTCATTCCATAGGAGGCGCGCGGTAATTGCCGCGCCCGCCGCCAAACCTCGCCCACGGGCGCGCGGAATAATCTGAGCCTCTCCGCCAGTTCCACCACCACGCCAACGGCAACCCAGGCCGCCAACCCCATGGCAAGCGCGGCGAGGATCGATTTGTCGCCCATGACGATGATCGTGCCGGCCACGGTCACGCCGACGGCGACGAAGGCCAACCATAAACGCTGCAACGCGCCGGCCAGATCGCCGCGTTTCCAGGCCAACATCGGGCCCACCACCATCGCGACCGCGACCGGCGTCGTCAGCGGCAGGAAGGTCGCGTTGAAATAGGGCGGCCCCACCGACACTTTCGATCCGCCCAGGACGTCGAGAAACAACGGATACAACGTGCCCAGGAAAACCGTGGCGAAAGCCGTGGTCAGCAGCAGGTTGTTGAGGACCAGCGCACCCTCGCGCGAGATCGGCGCGAACAGGCCCCCGCCCTTCAACATCGGCGCCCGCCAAGCATACAGGGTCAACGACCCGCCGATGGCGACGACCAGCAGCATCAGGATGAACAAGCCGCGTCCCGGATCGGTGGCGAAGGCATGAACCGAGGTCAACACACCCGAACGCACCAGGAATGTGCCAATCAGGCTGAGCGAGAAGGTCAGGATCGACAACAGGATGGTCCAGGTTTTCATGCTGTCGCGTTTTTCCACCACGATGGCGGTGTGGAGCAGCGCGGTGCCGACGATCCAGGGCATGAAGGAGGCGTTTTCCACCGGGTCCCAAAACCACCAGCCGCCCCAGCCAAGCTCGTAATAGGCCCACCAGCTACCCATGGCGATGCCAACGGTCAGCGCGCACCACGCGGCCAGCGTCCACGGCCGCACCCAACGCGCCCACGCCGGATCGACGCGGCCTTCGATCAACGCGGCGACGGCGAAGGAAAAGGCGGTCGAGAAGCCGACATAACCCAGATAGAGGAACGGCGGATGAAACGCCAAACCGGGGTCCTGCAACAACGGATTCAGGTTCGCGCCTTCCAGCGCCGGCGGATCGAGCCGCAGGAACGGATTGGAGGTGGCGATGATGAACAGCAAAAAGCCGAAGCCGATCAGCCCTTGCACAGCCAACACGCGGGACCGCAACGAGGCCGGCAAATTGTTGCCGAAGATGGCGATGGCGGCGCCGAACAGGGCCAGGATGAAAACCCAAAGGACCATCGAGCCTTCGTGGTTCCCCCACGCCGCGCTGATCTTGTAGATCGTCGGCTGCAGCGAGTGTGAGTGGTTGGCCACCAGCGCAACCGAGAAATCCGAATATATGAAGGCGTGGAACAGAGTCAGGAAGGCCAGTGACACGAGCCCGAATTGGACCACGGCCGACGGCCGCGCGGTATCCATCCAAGCCAAGTCGCCGCGGGCGGCGCCGATCAGCGGCAGCGTGCCCTGAACCAGGGACACACACAGCGCCAACACCAGGGCGAAATGTCCGATCTCCACAATCATTTGGCCATCCCATCCTGCCAATGCCCAGACTTCTTCAAAGCCTCCGCGACTTCCGGCGGCATGTAATTTTCGTCATGTTTGGCCAGCACTTCGGTCGCGGTGAACACGCCATTGGGCCCCATGCGCCCTTCCGCGACCACACCCTGGCCCTCGCGAAAGAGGTCCGGCAATATCCCGGTGAAGACAACGGGCAGCGCGTTTTGCAGGTCGGTGACGCGGAAGCGGATGGTGGTGCTCCCGTCGCGTTGCACCGAGCCTTCTTCGACCAGGCCGCCGATACGGATGCGGCGTTCCCCGGCCAGCCCCTTTGTCGCCACGTCGCTCGGGCTGTAAAAGAACACCAGATTGTCCTCAAACGCGGTCAGGACCAAGGCCGCCGCCGCGAACAAGGCAGTCATGCACAAAGCCAGGACATAAAGGCGACGGCGCTTGCGTGTCATCCGCCGCCTCCGCCCGCCCGCCGGCGCCGGCCGCCGCCCTCAAGGCGGTCGACCTCGGCCTGACGGACGTGGAGCGCGCGTAGGCTAACGACCAACAACCCGCCCAGCACCACCGCCGCCAAGGCGTAGGCCGGCCACACAAAGGCGTAATAGCCACCCATCGCGAGGAACGACACTAGCGATTCCATCATCTCACTTTCGACGCGGCCGGTGGCCGCGGGTCAACGCGCGGGGGCCGGCACGGTCGCGGCGTCAACCGCCGCCAAACGCGCCGTGCGCAGCTTGCGATCCAGCATTTCCGCGCGAACCCGCAGGATCAACAGGTCCACATAGTACATCGTGAAGCCCAGCGCCATCAGCAACAACGGCGTCAGCATGGAGCCGTCGATGGTGGGGCCGTCCAGCCGCATCACACTCGCCGGTTGATGCAGCGTGTTCCACCAATCGACCGAGAATTTGATGATCGGAAGGTTGACGACACCGACCAGGGCCAGGACCGAAGCCGCTTTGGCGCCGCGCACGGGATCGTCGAAGGCCTTGGACAGCGACATATGACCCAGATAGAGAAAAAAGAGGATGAGGACAGAGGTCATCCGCGCATCCCACATCCACCACGTTCCCCACATCGGCTTGCCCCACAGCGAGCCTGTGACCAAACACAGAAAGGTAAAACACGCGCCGATCGGCGAGGAGGCCTGCGCGATTAGGTCGGCCAGGGGATGCCGCCAGATCAAGGCCGTCGCCGACGCCACCGCGATCACCGAATAAACAAACATCGCCATCCACGCCGCGGGGACATGGACGTACATGATTCTGACCGATTCGCCCTGTTGGTAGTCCGGCGGCGACGCCACTAGGCCGAGATAGAGGCCAAGACCGAGCAAACCCACGGTCAGGCCCGATGCCCATGGCAGAACGAACGCGGCGATCCTAAGGAACCGCGCGGGATTGGCGAAGCGATGTAGCGATACGGTCATGGCGGCTAGACTTCTACCTCCTCCGTCCCGGCTTTTCCAGCCTGGACGGCCTTGGGCGCGGGGCTATTCCAGCGCTTGGCGTAGCCCGGCCGCGGCCGCCCACGGACACAGCGGTAGGGCAGCCAGCAACAGGGCGCCCAGAAGCAGAAGATTGGGCCGCATCGGCAGGCCCGAGATCGCCGCTTCCACAGCCGCTACGCCAAAGATAAGCACTGGAATATAGAGCGGCAAGACCAGCAGCGGCAACAGCACACCCCCGCGCCGGGCACCGAGCGTAAGCGCCGCCCCCACCGCCCCGATCAGGCTCAGGGTCGGCGTGCCCAACGCTAGCGACACCATCAGCGCGCCGATGCCGTCGGCTTCCAGATTCATGACCAGGCCCAGCAGCGGCGCGGCCAGGATCAGCGGCAGGCCCGTGGACAACCAATGGGCCATGCACTTAGCCACGACAGTGGCGGCGAGCGGCTGCGGCGACAGCACCAGCAATTCCAGGCTGCCATCCTCGTAATCGGCCTGAAATAGGCGTTCCAGAGACAGGAGCGCCGCGAACATCGCCATCACCCAAATGATGCCGCCCGCGATGCGCGCCAACACCGCCGGCTCCGGCCCAACACCGAACGGGATCAACACGACCGCCAAAACGAAGAACATGACGACGGTCGCGCTGTCCCCGGCCTGACGAAATGCCAGGCGAAGATCGCGGCGCACGAGGCGGAGGAACGGCCTCACGGCGCCGGCGCCGAAACGGGCTTGAATTCATCCACGCGCAGCTCGGTCGCGCCGGGCAGATCGAGGTCGGCGTGGGTGGCGATGACCGCGCACCCGCCGCCGGCCCGATGCCGGCCGATCGCCGCTTCCAGCGCGACGACGGAGGCGCGGTCGAGCGCCAAACTCGGTTCGTCCAAAAGCCACAGCGGGGCGGGCGCGGCCAGCAGCCGGGCCAGGGCGGCCCGCCGTTTCTGTCCCGCGGAAAGGAATTTGCCCGGCATGTCGGCGAGGGAAAGGAGCCCGAAGCAATCCAGGGCCGCGCTGACCTTCCCGCTGACGCCGCGCAATTCAGCGGACAGCCCAACGGATTCACCCACGGTCAGGACCGCCTTGATTGCGTCGGCATGGCCAACATAGTGGCACCGTCCGCCATGGGCTTCGCGGTCCGTCGCAATGGAAACGCCTTCCCATTGGATGTCGCCGCCATCGGGCTGCATCAACCCCGCCATCAACCGGAGCAGGCTCGACTTGCCGCTGCCATTGGGGCCGACCAGGACAAGCGCGTCGCCTGGGCCGAGAGCAAAGCCAAGCCCGCGGAAGACCAGGCGTTCGCTGCGC
Source organism: Asaia bogorensis (assembly GCA_945892765.1). Lineage (GTDB taxonomy): Bacteria > Pseudomonadota > Alphaproteobacteria > CACIAM-22H2 > CACIAM-22H2 > SHVT01. The sequence goes on along the minus strand of CAMDDQ010000019.1, from coordinate 19,528 downwards.
CGGCAGTCCAGGTCGCGGCCGGTGAAACGGGCCACCGGTTAGACAGTCCTTGGCGCGGAAAAGAGGGCCGGCGCATCAGCGCCGGCCCTATAACAGGCCCGGCCAACGACAATCGGGGGAGGGTCCGGCCGGACCCTGGCAGGTGCGGAACGCTCAGCCGGGGTTGCCGGCGTCCGTGACGGCATTTGGCCCCTGAATTGTGTCGGGAATAGGACAAAGGCGCGGAAAGATTGTGGCATTTTGCGGGCGAACCTCGTTTGACCACTGGTTCTAGCGGCGGGAGCGGCTTCCGTCGATTGTCTTCAAGGCATTGTAACGGGCTGTACATCGCGATGGTTGCAAAGGATTATCGCCGGCGAGCAAGGGTGGAGAACCGGTTTCGGCTGCGATTTTTGGTCCGCCCTTCAACGAGAAGGGGGAAAGACCATGGTCGCCAACGCTGTGATTGCCGGGCGCGATAGCCTCAAGGTTCGGACCGCGCTGCGCGTCAATGACGCCAGTTACGACTACTTCAGCCTGGAAGCTGCGTCCAAAGCAGGACTGGGCGACATCTCCCGCCTTCCCGTTTCGCTCAAGGTCCTGCTCGAAAATCTTCTGCGCTTCGAGGACGGCCGTACGGTCACTGTCGACGATATCAAGGCCATCGCCGCGTGGCTGAAGGATCGCCGCTCCGACCGCGAAATCGCCTTTCGCCCGGCGCGAGTCCTAATGCAGGATTTCACCGGCGTGCCCGCGGTGGTCGATTTGGCCGCCATGCGGCAGGCCATGGTGGCCATGGGCGGCGATCCCAAACGCATCAACCCGCTTTCTCCCGTCGATCTGGTCATCGATCATTCGGTGATGGTCGACAGCGCGGGCAAGGCCGACTCGTTCGCCGGCAACATCAGGCTGGAATTCGAGCGCAACGCCGAACGTTACGTGTTTCTACGTTGGGGCCAGGCCGGCTTCGACAATTTCCGCGTCGTGCCGCCGGGCACCGGCATTTGCCATCAGGTGAACCTCGAATATCTGGCTCAGGTGGTATGGACCGGCGTTCAGGGCGACCGCACTCTGGCCTATTGCGACTCACTGGTGGGCACCGATAGCCACACCACGATGATCAACGGGCTGTCGGTGCTGGGTTGGGGCGTTGGCGGCATCGAGGCCGAGGCGGCCATGCTCGGGCAACCGATTTCCATGCTGATCCCCGAGGTCGTCGGCTTCAAGATGACCGGCGCCCTGCGCGAAGGAACCACCGCGACCGACCTCGTGCTGACCGTCACCCAGATGCTGCGCAAAAAAGGCGTGGTCAACAAATTCGTCGAATTCTACGGCGCTGGCCTCGATTCCCTTACCTTGGCCGATCGCGCCACGATCGCGAACATGGCGCCGGAATACGGCGCGACCTGCGGCTTTTTCCCCATCGACCGCGAGACAATGCGCTATCTGACCTTTAGCGGGCGGGAAAAAGACCGCATCGCGCTGGTCGAGACTTATGCCAAGGCGCAGGGGTTGTGGCGCGACGCGTCGACTCCCGACCCGATCTTCACCGATACCCTGGAACTCGATATTTCGACGGTTGAATCGTCTTTGGCGGGGCCCAAACGTCCGCAGGACAAGGTTCTGCTGTCCCAGGCGGCAAGCGGATTCGCCAAGACATTGACCGAAATGGCCGGCGCCGGGGCCGGGAAAGGTCCGGTGACAGTCGCCAACGCCGATCACGGTCTGCGCCACGGCGACGTGGTTCTGGCCGCGATCACGTCCTGCACCAATATCTCCAACCCATCGGTTCTGGTGGCCGCCGGCCTGGTGGCCCGCAACGCGCTGCGGCGCGGGCTCAAGAGCAAACCCTGGGTCAAGACCTCCTTCGCGCCGGGGTCGCAGGTGGTGACCGATTATCTGGCGGCGGCCGGGCTGCAAAAAGAACTCGACGCGCTAGGCTTTAATCTCGTCGGTTATGGCTGCACGACCTGCATCGGCAATTCAGGTCCGCTGGCCGACAACATCACCCAGGCCATCGAATCCAACGATCTGACCGTGGCCGCGGTCTTGTCAGGGAACCGCAATTTCGAAGGGCGCATCCATCCCAACATCAAGGCGAACTACCTCGCCTCCCCGCCCCTCGTCGTCGCTTATGCGCTCGCCGGCAGCATGACGATGGATCTGACGACACAGCCGCTTGGCACCGGCAGCGACGGCAAGCCGGTTTTCCTAAAAGACGTCTGGCCCTCGAACAAGGAAATCCGGGAGGTCATCGAACGCAGTCTGACGCCGGCGATGTTCCGCAATCGTTACGGCAACGTCTTCGCCGGCGTGCCGGAATGGCAAGCCATGGGCAAATCCGGCGGCCTGACCTATGAATGGGAAGGCGACAGCACTTATGTCCGCCATCCGCCCTATTTCGAGGGCATGGGCCGCGAGGCGGGCCGGCTCAGCGACATTCTGGGCGCCCGGCCGCTGGCCATCGTCGGCGACAGCGTCACCACCGACCACATCTCGCCGGCCGGATCGATCAAGAAGGACAGCCCCGCCGGCCGTTACTTGACCGAACACAAGGTGCAGCCGGCGGATTTCAATTCTTATGGCGCCCGCCGCGGCAATCACGAAGTCATGGTGCGCGGAACCTTCGCCAATATCCGGCTGAAGAACGAAATGGCGCCCGGCACTACCGGCGGCGTCACCCGTCACATGCCCGACGGCGCGCCGATGTCGATCTATGACGCCTCGATGCGGTATCAGGCCGACAAGATTCCGCTCGTTGTCATCGCCGGCAAGGAATATGGCACCGGATCGTCGCGCGACTGGGCCGCGAAGGGCACGCTGCTGCTCGGCGTCAAGGCCGTGATCGCCGAAAGTTTCGAACGCATTCACCGCTCCAACCTGGTCGGAATGGGAGTGTTGCCGCTTCAATTCAAAGACGGGCAAAGCCGGTTGACGCTGAAACTGGACGGGTCGGAGACTTTCGATCTGACCGGCGTCAGCGGCGGCATCAAGCCGCGCATGGATGTCGCAGTCGCCCTGAAACGCGCCGACGGCCGCGTCGAAAAATTCACGGTCCTGTGCCGGATCGACACGCTCGATGAGGTCGAATACTACCGGCACGGGGGAATCCTGCCTTATGTCTTGCGGGGTATGTTGAAAACGGCCTGAGGTTTTAAATCACCCAATCTTGATTAGGGGTCCGACTTTTCGAGCCGCTAGAGTGTGGGCATGATCCTGTTCCGGCACTGGCCGATGGCGGCGGCGATTTGTCTGGGCCTCCTCGGCCCCGCTGACGCCCAAGACAAACAGGCGCAAGACAAACAGCTCGTGGTCGTTGAGCTGTTCACCTCCCAAGGCTGCGCATCCTGCCCGCCGGCCGATGCCTTTCTCGAGGTCCTGGCGAACACGCCGGGCGTCATCGCCCTGTCGATGCATGTCGATTATTGGGACTATATCGGCTGGAAAGACCCGTTCGCCTCGCCGCACATCAGCCACCGTCAGCGCGCTTATGGGCGCAGTCTCGACCAGCGATTCATCTTCACCCCGCAGATGGTCATTGATGGCGCCACGCAATCGACCGGCACCGATCGCGCCCGGATCGGACGCCTGATCGAGGAAGCGGCGGCGCGGCGTGGCGGCCCGCGTCTCGTGCCGCGGATCGAACGCAACGCCGCCGGGAACATGGTGGTTGCCATTCCGTCCGGCCATTACAGCAGCCGGGCCGCCGTGTGGCTGGCGGTTTTCGACCCCAGCCATCTCACGGCGATCAAACGCGGCGAAAATCGCGGCAAAATGCTGAAAAACGTCAATGTCGTGCGCGAATTCAAACGTATCGGCACCTGGCGCGGAGAGGCCCTGACCATCCCGCTGCCCGACGCACCCGCGGGCACGGGGCGCGTGGTTATCGTCCAACATGACGAGGCCGGGCAAATATTCGGCGCGGCCGTGACGCGGCCGTAAACGCGACGCCCCGCCCCCTGAACCGGGGCTTGGCTTACCCGATTCCCTTTTCCAGCAAAACCGCGAGGCGGCGCGAGAACGCCGCCGGGTCGGGCAATGGCTCCCCTTCCACGATGCGCGCCTGATCGACGAGATGGTGCGCCATCTCGGTCAACATGTCGCCGGCGCCCGCTTTGCCGACCCTGCCGGCGAGGCGCAGGATCAATGGATGTCCGGGGTTGATTTCGAGGATGCGTTTGGCGGCGGAGCCCTGTTTATGTTGCCGCAGCATCCTTTCGATGTGGATGTCGAGATCGCCTTCGTCGGCGACCAGGCAGACCGGGCTGTCGGTCAGGCGTTTGGAGATTCGGACATCCTTGACCGACTGCTCCAGGGTAAGGCGGAACAATGCGATCAAGGCGGAAAGTTCGGCCGAAGGTTCTTCCGGCTTGGCCTGGGGTGCGGCGCCGTCGATGGCTTGAATCTTGTCGAGGTCGGGAGCGCCGCGCGTGACCGAGCGGAAATCCTTGCCCTTGAACTTGCCGACCGCCTGCACCCAGAATTCGTCGATCGGATCGGCGAAAAGCATGACCTCCACGCCGCGCGCGCGGAAGCCTTCGAGGTGCGGGCTTTTCTGCAACTGCGCGAGATCGTCCCCGGCGGCGTAGTACAGGCACTCCTGGCCCGGCCGCAGCCGCGAGACATAGTCCGCCAGAGTCGTCCAGGCTTCGCTGGCAGTCGAGCGGAATCGACACAATTCAAGGATGGGGTCGCGGTGGCTCGCATCCTCGTACAGGCCTTCCTTGAGCACCGGCCCGAAATTCTCCCAGAATTTTAGGTAGTCTTCTTCCTCGGTCTTGGCCTTGCGTTCGAGTTCGCCCAAGACGCGGTGGACCAGACCGGAGCGAATCTTGGCCAGCACCGGATTGTGCTGAAGCATCTCGCGGCTGACGTTGAGCGGCAGGTCCTCCGAATCGACGACGCCGCGCAGAAAACGCAGATAACCCGGGGCCAGGCCTTCGCATTTGTCGGTGATGAAAACGCGCTTCACATACAGCTTTAGCTGATGTTTGCGCTCGGGATGAAACAAGTCGAAGGGCTTGACCGAGGGCACAAAAAGCAGAGCCGAATATTCGATCGTGCCTTCCGCGCGCCAATGCATGACAAGCGCCGGATCGTCGAAGGCGTGACCGACGTGGTGGTAGAATTCCTTGTATTGGTCGGGTGTGATCTCCGATTTCGGGCGCGTCCACAGGGCCGAGGCGGCGTTGATGGTTTCTTCCTTGCCGCCCGCGATCAACGCGATCGGTACGGCGACATGGTCGGAATAGGCTTTCACGACCTCGCGAAGTTTGGCGATGTCGAGGAATTCCTCGTCCTCGGGGCGCAGATGAAGGACCACGCGCGTGCCGCGGACTAGGCCAGCGGCGGCTTTGTCGCTGGCCTCGGCCACGGAAAACTCGCCCTTACCCTCGGAATACCAGCGCCACGCTTGGGATTCGCCGGCCTTGCGGGAAGTCACCTCGACGCGGTCGGCGACCATGAATGCCGAATAGAACCCGACGCCGAACTGCCCGATCAGACCGACATCCTTGCGCGCATCGCCGCTTAGTCGCGACACGAATTCGGCTGTGCCCGACCGCGCGATCGTGCCCAGATTCTCGACCAGATCGTCATGGTTCATGCCGATGCCGGTATCGGCGATGGTCAACGTTCGCAGGCCGCGATCGACCGACAGGACGATGCGGAACACCGGCTCGCCCGCCAGCAATTCCGGGGCTGTCAGCGCGACGTAACGCAGCCGGTCGCAGGCATCAGCGGCGTTGGAAATCAGCTCACGCAGAAAGATGCGCTTTTCGCTGTACAGCGAATGGGCGACGATATCGAGCAGGCGGCTGACCTCCGCCTGAAACACGCGATTTTCGCCCGCCATGCCGTGCTCCTATTTCGTTTCTCGACGCGCACTCCATCTATGCAAGGACGGCCCGCGACGCAACCCCCCTCGCCGAAGTCCGGGACAGGAGATTTTCGTGACAACGCCCAAATTGCCGGACGCGGAGCGGTTCTGGATGGCCGAACGCCAGCGCCTGACCGATGAAATCGCCGCAGAAGCGCTAGCGACGTCGGGGCTGACGGGTCGCCGATCCTTCGCCCCACCAATCATGGACGCCATCAACCGCGTGCCCCGGCAGGAATTCGTGCCCGTCGAACATCGGGGCCGCGCTTATGAGAACGTTCCGCTGCCCATCGGGCACGGCCAGACGATTTCACAGCCCTATATCGTGGCATTGATGACCGACCTGGCGGCGCCCACGAAGGGCGACGCCGTGCTCGAAATCGGTACGGGTTGCAGCTATCAGACCGCGGTGCTGGCGGAGCTTGCCGGCACGGTCTGCACCATCGAGATCGTTCCCAAACTTCAGATCGCGGCGGCGGAGAGACTGGCCCGGCTTGGCTACCACAACGTCGTCATGGCCACCGGCGACGGCCATCGCGGCTGGCCGGAAAAAGCGCCGTTCGACGCCATCGTTGTCAACGCGGCCGCGGACGAAATCCCGCCCGCGCTGGTCGACCAACTAAAGCCCGGCGGACGGCTGGTTTTACCGGTTCAAAGCGGGCCGGGTCGCCAGCACCTCCTCCTCGCCGAAAAAGACGCCGAGGGCGAATTACGGACCCGACCCATCCTGCCGGTCGCCTTCGTTCCCTTTCGCCACCCCATCGAGCCTTCTTGAACCGGCCGGTGAAATCGACGATCCTGCTAGGCGTCATGCCGGTTTCCGCCGAACGCCGTCGGGTCGTTGCCGTGCTGGGTCCGACCAATACGGGCAAGACCTATCTCGCTATCGAGCGGATGCTTGGCCATCGCACCGGCATGATCGGCTTCCCGCTGCGCCTCTTGGCTCGCGAAAATTACGATCGCGTCGTGCGGCTAAAGGGCCCGTCGGCGGCGGCGCTGATCACCGGCGAAGAGCGCATCCTGCCCCCCAATCCCGCCTATTTCCTGTGCACGGTCGAAGCGATGCCGCTCGATCGCGCCGTCGACTTCCTGGCGGTGGACGAAATCCACCTCGCCGCCGACCGCGAGCGCGGCCATGTGTTCACCGACCGCCTGCTGCGTGCCCGCGGCGATGCCGAGACCATGTTTCTGGGCGCGGAAACGATCAGCCGGCTGGTGCGGCGGCTAATACCGGAGGCGGAGTTCGTGACGCGGCCGCGCTTTTCCACGTTGTCCTACGCCGGCACCAAGAAACTTTCGCGGCTGCCGCGACGCAGCGCCGTCGTCGCCTTTTCGGCGGCCGAGGTTTACGGCATCGGCGAATCGATCCGGCGGCAGCGGGGCGGGGCGGCGCTGGTTTTTGGCGCATTGAGTCCACGCACGCGTAATGCCCAGGTCGCGATGTTCCAGGACGGGCAAGTCGACTATCTGGTCGCCACCGATGCCATCGGCATGGGCCTCAACATGGACATCGATCACGTCGCCTTCGCGGCACTGGCGAAGTTCGACGGACGCGCACCCCGCCGGCTGACCGCCGCCGAAATCGCCCAGATCGCCGGCCGCGCCGGTCGCCACATGCGCGACGGCACCTTTGGTACGACCGGAGAATCCGGGCCGCTGGACGCCGAGACGGTCGTCGCGGTCGAGGAGCATCGCTTCCCCAAGATCGAGTCGATCTATTGGCGCAACGACGACCTCGATTTTTCTTCGGTGGCCGCCTTGCTCGGGAGCCTCGATCGCCCGACACCGGCGCCCGCGCTGATCCGCGTGCGCGATTCCTCCGATCAGGCGGCGCTGGCGGCGCTGGCCCAGGATACCGACATCATGGCAGCGGCACGAGGCCGCAATTCGGTTCGATTGTTGTGGGACATCTGCCAAATTCCCGACTACCGGAAAATGATGAGCGACGGTCACACCCGTTTGCTTGGCCAGATGTTCCACCATCTCAGCCGCCCCGCCGGCCGCCTTCCGGAGGATTGGGTGGCCGCGCAAGTTGCCCGGCTCGATCGTGCCGACGGCGACATCGATACATTGCTTGCCCGCATCGCCAATATCCGCACCTGGACCTATGTGTCGCATCGGCCCGACTGGCTGGATCGGGCGGCACATTGGCAGGAGCGCACCCGCGAGGTCGAAGATCGCCTGTCCGACGCGCTGCACGAGCGGCTGACCGAACGTTTCGTCGACCGGCGCGCGGCGGCTTTGATCAGCCGGCTGGGCAGCGGAGCGCCTTTGGTGGGCGCGGTGACCCGCGCGAGCGAGGTCATCGTCGAGGGTGAGTCGGCGGGCCGGCTCCAGGGCTTTTCCTTCATTCCCGCCGAGGATTTCGAGGATGGCGGAAAGGCGCTGCGCGCGGCGGTAAACCGCACGCTCCGCGCCGATATCGGGGCACGCGTCCGGCGCTTCGCGGCGGAGGCCGATCCCGCCTTCGGCCTCGCCGAGGGCGGTCGCATCCTGTGGGAGCAGGCCGCAGTCGCGCGATTGGCTAAGGGTGACAACATCCTATCGCCCCGAATCGAGGTGCTGCCGTCCGACCTGCTCGAACCCGCGCTGCGCGAGGCGATTCGCCGCCGCCTTGCCCCCTGGATCGAGTCTGGGATATCGGCCGGGCTGCAAAATCTTTTTCGGTTACGCGACGCATCCTTCAGCGGTGCGGCCCGCGGGCTTGCGTTTCAATTGGTCGAAGCGCTGGGTGTCGTGCCGCGCGAGGCGGCGGCCAAGCCGGTGGCGTCAATCACACCGGCGGAACGGCGGTCGATGGAAAGATTAGGCGTGCGCTTCGGGGAAACCGCCGTCTTCCTCCCATCCTTGATGAAGGAGCGGGCGATACGTATGCGCGGGCTGTTGTGGGCGATCCACGCCGAGGTGAACCCGGCCGAGCTTCCGTGCGGCCGAATTTCGGTGCCGCGCGACGGCGTTTTGCCGGTCGGTCTATTGGCGGCCTGTGGTTTTCTGCCGTTTGGTCCGCGTTCGGTGCGCGTCGATCGCGCCGAGCGCCTGGCCACGGCCGCGCGCACCCTCGCGCGGCAAGGCCCCTTCACCCTCCCCCGTTCGTTCGCGGCGATTGTCGGCTGCCCGATCGGCGAAATCCGGGGCGTGCTCGGCGCGCTCGGCTACCGCTCCGCCGAATCCGATGCGGGGCTGGTTTTCACCCCGGCGCCCAGCCGGCGCCGACGCGGAACCGCACCCGCCCCATTCAAAGGGGCCTCGCCCTTCGCCAGTTTGCGCCAATTGGTCGACTCGACCTGATCCATGGCCGACGAGACCTCGATCCGAATCGACAAATGGCTGTGGTTTGCGCGCTTTTTCAAGAGCCGGACGCTGGCGGCGAAGTTGTGCGCCAGCGGTCGCCTGCGCCTCGGCGGTCGCATCGTGGAGAAACCGCACCATGGCGTGAAGGTCAGCGACGTCCTGACGTTCCCTTCGGGCGACGCCATCCGAATCGTCCGCGTGCTCGCCCTGGGCATCCGCCGCGGTACGGCACCCGAGGCGCGGACATTGTTCGAGGACCTCTCGCCGCCGCGGCCGGAGCGGCAACCCGCGGTCGCCGCGCGCGAACCGGGCGCCGGGCGCCCGACCAAGGCTGACCGCCGCGCCATCGACCGCCTCACCGACGAAGAGTGAGTCGACGGCATGCTGGGCTGGACGAACGCCCGAGCGGCAGATAGAAGGTGCCAAGCGTGAGTGCAACAGGAGAGTTCTAGACCATGGAACCGACCAACGGATTTCTTGTTGCGCTGCTCCAAATCATCCTCATCAACATCGTGTTATCTGGCGACAACGCGGTCGTCATCGCGCTGGCCTGCCGTTCGCTGCCGCGCCGACAACAACGGATGGGCATTTTCCTCGGGGCCGGCGCCGCCGTCGTTCTGAGGCTGATCTTCACCGCTTTTGTCCTATATCTGATGGAGGTTCCCTATCTGAAGATCGTGGGCGGGCTCCTCCTCTTTTGGATCGGGTACAAGCTGATGCTGCCCGAGGACGGCCACGATGGGGAGGGAGTCGGCACCGCCGGCTCGCTCTGGGCGGCGATCCGGATCATTCTGGTCGCCGACGTCGTCATGAGCCTCGACAACGTCGTCGCAGTGGCGGCGGCGGCCAAGGGCGACTTCATCCTGTTGGTGCTCGGCTTGGCGATCAGCATCCCCCTCGTGGTATTCGGGTCTCAGATCATGTTGACGGTGATGGGGCGATTCCCCGTTATCATTACCCTGGGCGGCGCGTTGATCGGTTACATCGGCGGCGACATCATGGTCAGCGATCCCGCCATCGCGGGCTGGATCAACCTGCGGGCGCCATGGCTGCACGTCGCCATGCCCGTGGCCGGCGTGGCCGGCGTGGTTCTTTCCGGTAAGATCGCGGGCGGGCGGATGACGCGCCGCCGCATCGCGGCCAGGGAAATCCAACTCGTGAAGGACTAACGACACTAAGCAACCTTAACCGGGTCCGTGGCCGAGGCGAGAGCCGAAATGACTAAGTTGCTGCTTGCCGTGGATGGGTCCGACTGCGCGAACCGGGCCGCCGCCTTCGTCGCGGCGCTGATGCGCGACGGACACCCGATCGAGGTTGAACTGGTGAACGTCCAGCCCGCCGTTTCCGGAAACGTCGCCACCTTCGCGCCGAAGGGTAGCGTCGAAGATTTCCACCGCGAGGAGGGCCTCAAGGCCCTGCGGCCCGCCCTTGCGCTCCTCGACACCGGCAAGGTGCCGGTTCGGCCGCACGTCCTGGTCGGACCGGCCGCCGAAACCATTGTTCAATTTGCCGCCGACAACGGCGTCGAGCAGATCGTATTGGGGACGCGCGGCCTTGGCAAACTCGGCAGATTTTTGCTCGGCTCGGTGGCCACGAATGTCATCGAGCGGGCCTCCGTGCCGGTCACGCTCATCAAATAGGCCACGTTATGGAATGGATTTTCGATCCGCAGATTTGGATAGCCCTGGTCACGTTGACGGCGCTGGAGATCGTTCTCGGCATCGACAACATCGTGGTGATCGCCATCGTCGCCGGCCGCCTCCCTCCCGATCAGCGTGCCCGCGCCCGTTTGATCGGCCTTTCGGGCGCACTCGTTACCCGATTGCTTCTCCTGCTCACGCTGACCTGGCTCGCGTCGCTGACCGAACCCTGGATCACCGTCGCGGGGTTGGATTTTTCCGGGCGCGACCTGATCCTTATCGTCGGCGGGTTATTTCTTATCGGTAAGGGGACAAAGGAGATTCACGAGCGCGTGGAGGAAGCGGAGCCGCCGGATCGCCATCGCCCCGCCACCGGGTTCGCCGCTGCGGTCGCCCAGATCATCTTGATCGATATCGTCTTTTCGTTCGATTCGGTCATCACCGCGGTGGGTATGGCCCGCGACCTCGGGGTCATGGTTGCCGCCGTGATCATCGCAGTCCTGGTGATGCTCGCGGCGTCGGGCGCGATCGTTCGCTTCATCGATGCCCATCCGACGATCAAGATGTTGGCGTTGAGCTTTTTGTTGCTCATCGGCACCGCCCTGGTGGCGGAGGGCTTTTCGTTCGACATTCCCAAGGGCTATCTCTACTTCGCCATGGCTTTCTCGGTCCTGGTCGAGGCGCTGAATATTCAGGTCAGCCGGCGGCGCAAGAACAAGTAGATGTTGTTGTCTGCCCGACCTGGGATTACCCCTAGTTCGCGCGGGGTTGCAAGCGCGCGGCGCAACATGTTAGGCAACCGCCGCCCCTATTTGCCTGTCGCGGAAGGCTCTTGAGCGCCGCCGAGGCGCCCTTGGAGTTGATTTGAACATGACTTATGTCGTCAAAGAATCTTGCATCAAGTGCAAGTACATGGATTGCGTCGAGGTGTGCCCCGTCGATTGTTTCTACGAGGGCGAAAACATGCTCGTCATTCATCCCGACGAGTGCATCGATTGCGGCGTATGCGAGCCCGAATGCCCGGTCGACGCCATCGTTCCCGACACCGAGCCCGACGCCGAAAAATGGGTCGAGATCAATCGTCAATATTCGACGACATGGCCAAATATCACACGCAAGGGCGAGCCGCCCGCCGATTCCGACAAATGGAAAGACGAGGCCGGAAAATTCGAAAAGTACTTCAGCCCAAATCCACCGAAACGGTGAATTCCCATTCATCCGTGTCTTGAAAGTGGAACAAGACTGAAGGTTTCATTTTCGCCAAAATTGTGATAGACTGCCAGTTGTTGGTTGGCAGGCCTTTCAACCTGACAATAAGGGATTGTTCGACCCCGGCGGTCAAAAGACCGCCGGTTGGTTAGTCGCGTGCAACGGTTGTTGCCCGGGCGCCGAACGCGCGAATTGATCGATCCGGGACCAAGGTGGAGGCAGAGTGGCGATGGGCAAGGCAACTGCCAAGAAACAGGCTGGCCGCGCGGTCGGCCCCCGCAAGGTGGCGGGCGTCAAGGCGCCCGCGAAGGGTCGGATGACGCCCACATCGAAGCTGGGTACAAAAAAAATATCCACGGCGAAAGCAAAAAGCGTGAATGATCCTAAGAAAAAGAAACTGCCGATTCCGGCGGCCAAGACCGGCGTGAAGCCAAAGGTCAAGGCGGCGCCGGCGAAGCCCGGCAAGGGTGGCGCGGTCGTGGGTAAAGCCAAGGCCGCGGTCAAAGTCATCCCGCCCAAACCAGCCAAGGCCGCCGCGAAGCCCGCGATCAAGCCGCCGGTGGCTAAGGCTCCGCCGAAACCGGCCGGCAAACCGGTGTTGAGGTTGGTCGCCAAACCCGCTCCCGCGCCGGTGGCCAAGCCCGTGGTCGCGGCGGCGAAGCCCCCCGCCGGACCGGAAATGACTTTTTCCCCGGATGAACACGTTGTTTATCCGACGCATGGCGTGGGCAAGATCGTCGGCATCGAGACACAGGAAATCGCCGGCATGAAACTCCGGCTTCTCGTGGTGCAGTTCGAGAAGGAGCGGATGACCCTGCGCGTGCCCTTGGTCAAGGCCCGCGAGTCCGGTCTGCGGCGGCTATCCTCCCGCAAGGAAATGCAGACGGCGTTGGCCGCTCTGCGCGGCCGTTCGCGCGTGAAACGGACCATGTGGAGCCGCCGTGCCCAGGAATACGAGGCCAAGATCAATTCGGGCGATCCTCGTTCCATCGCCGAGGTCGTTCGTGACCTCCATCGCGGCGCCGGGCAACCGGATCAGTCCTTCAGCGAAAGACAGATGTACCAAGCGGCGATGGACAGGCTGGTGCGCGAATTCGCCGCGGTCGAGCACATTTCCGAGCAAACCGCCACCGAACGCCTCGAGGTCATGTTGAAGGCGGCCTAAAGATCCGCGGCGCGCGGGGCGTCGTCGTGCCATCCGAAACACTCGCCGAAAAGCGGAACACACCCGCCGCCATTGGCGATAGATTCGCCATCCTGCGCGCCTGCCGGCGCATCTGGGCGATTGCCTCGGTACATGGCGAATTCGAGCGGCTGGCCAGCCTTCACGGCAAGCTGGAACCAGCCCTCACTCATGGCGACCGCATCGTCTATCTCGGCAATTTGCTTGGGCGCGGCGAGTCCGTGCGCCAGAGCATCGACGAGTTGCTGCGATTTCGCCGCGAAATTCTGGCGCGGGTTGGCATGTTCGCCGCCGATCTCGTGTACTTGCGCGGCAACCAGGAGGAGATGTGGCACAAATTGCTCCAAGTGCAATTTGCGCCAAACCCGCGTCAAGTTCTGGAATGGATGCGCGCGCAAGGGGCGGAGGCAACCATACGGGCGTATTCCGGCGGTATTGAATCGGGTCTCATCGCCGCTCGCGAAGGACCGCGCGTCCTCGGCCGCTGGACCAGCAGTTTGCGTGATGCCCAAAGTGCTTGCCCGGGCCATGTTGCGCTGATGTCGGCGCTCAAACGGGCAGCGTTCACCGATGACGGCCAGTTGTTGTTCGTCAACGCGGGAATCGATCCCACCCGCCCGCTTTCGGCACAAAGCGACAGCTTCTGGTGGGGCGCGGGCGCGTTTGGCCGCATCAACGAACCCTATGCCGGATATCGCCGCGTCGTCCGCGGCTTCGATACGGCCCATGCCGGCCTCGTGGAGGGCCCGTTTACGGTCAGCCTTGACGCGGGAAGCGGCTTTGGCGGCCCGCTGCTGGCGGCCTGTCTTGCTCCCGACGGCACCATTCTCGACCGGATCGAGGCCTAGTCCCTAAAGCGGCCGCATTGGCTCCAAGTGACCGCCGTCACTGCCGAGCGCGGTGTCCTTCGTCGTATTCTCCGACGCGATCGACAAATTCAAAATTCTGGATCGACCGGATGGATACCATGAACGCTTCCAGCGAAGCCCGACCAGCCTATTCGAGCCGCCGCCGAACCAACGCTTCCTTGTCACCACTCTTGTCTCGGGAGCGCGAGTTGGAGTTGACCCGCCGGTGGCGCGAGCGATGCGATCGTGGCGCATTGGCGGAGATCGTCGCGGCGTTCGACCGGATGGTCCACTCCAATGCGCGGCGTTATCGAAATTACGGATTGTCGCTCGACGATCTGGTGCAGGAAGGCCATGTTGGCCTGCTTCAGGCGGCGGCGCGGTTTGAGCCCGAACGCGGCCTTCGCTTCGCCACGCATGCGATCTGGTGGGTGCGGGCGGCAATTCAGGACTTCATTCTGCGGAACTGGTCGGTGGTTCGTACGGGAACCACGGCGGCGCAGAAATCGCTCTTCTTCAATTTGCGGCGGCTGCGGGCGCAGCTCGATCCCGAGGCAGAGCGCCTCTCGCCCGCGAGCCGGTTGGCGGTGGCGCGACGGCTCGGGGTCACGATTGGGGACGTCGCCGACATGGAAGGTCGCCTCGGCGGCTCGGACCACTCGCTTAATCGCCGGCTCGACGAAAACGGCGGCGGCGAATGGCAGGACCTGCTGACCTGCACGCGCCCAACGCCGGAGGAAGAAGTCGGCGACCGTCGCGAGGCCGCGAGTCGCAGATTGTGGTTGACCCAGGCGCTTGGCGATCTGCCGCCGCGCGAACGGATGATCATCGACCACCGACGGCTGCGCGAAGAGGAAACGACGCTGGAGGTCCTCGGGCGGAAGCTGGGGGTTAGCAAGGAACGCATCCGCCAGCTTGAGGAACGCGCCCTCCGCAAGCTCCGGCAGGCCGCCCAGGCCTGAGCCCGCGGCTAAGGCCGCACCTCCTCGATCTGCTCGGGGTGCGAAACTTCGATCGCCGGTCCGTTCAATGACCCCAGCCAACCCCGAATTCTGACCCGGCTTCCGGCGTAACGCTGGGGATCGACCCGCGCCGCCGTGAACAGCCGGCGGGCCGAAGACGGAATCGACGCCGTGAAGTCGGTGCGATAGTCCGGCCCGAAATTCAGATAGGTGCGGCCGCGGACGGTGTCGACCTTAATGACGGTTCCTTCGACGATCTGAAACGTGTCGATCAAGCCGGCGGTTTCTTCCGGTTTCAGCACACGATAATAATCGTCGCTCCACAGGCCGCGCCGGGCGGCGCGCGCCTCGCCTTCAATGGCGAGCATCTCGGCGGCCATGGCCCGATTGTCGGCGAAGGTGTAGACGCGGGCGAAGCCCAGCCGCAGCATCTCGCCCTGAACCCAAATTCCGGGCTGGCCGCGCGATTGGCTCTCGAGATGCAGATGGGCAAGAGCGCGCCGGTACCGGTCTGCGCGCGCCCCGCCGAAGGAAAGCGTCAGCCGGCGTCCGAGCGTAAGGTCGCTGAGGGCGGCGCGCGCTTGTTCGGCCAACGGCCAGGTCGGAAAATTCGCGCGGCCGAGCGGCAATTTAGGCGCCTGAATGCCGACCAGGCGGACGGACCGCCCATCGGCCAGGACCAAAGTATCGCCATCGACGATTTCGCGCGCGGTGCCGGTGCCGTCTTGCACCAAGGACGCCGTTTCCACGGCGCTTGGCAGCGCGACGGCGAAAATCAGGCCGATCACGACGGCCAGGGCGGAAGCAAGGCGACGTACCATGTTCGGCGATCCTAGACCAACCGGG
This sequence comes from Asaia bogorensis, assembly GCA_945892765.1. Classification (GTDB taxonomy): domain Bacteria; phylum Pseudomonadota; class Alphaproteobacteria; order CACIAM-22H2; family CACIAM-22H2; genus SHVT01. Next base: position 3,692 of record CAMDDQ010000019.1, on the reverse strand, counting down.
CGCGTCGCGGCAAAAACGCGCCGAGGCGGTTGACGAAGGGCCGCAGCCTGTGGCGATGTTCAGTCATGGCGCCAAGGCAAGAGACCGGAATGGGTCGCACCGAGTTGTTCCCCCCCATTGAACCCAAGGTCAGCGGCCTTCTGCCCCTTGATTCCCGTCACCACATGTATTGGGAAGAATGTGGCAATCCGCAAGGCCGGCCGGTTGTGTTCCTTCATGGCGGCCCGGGCGCGGGCGCCACATCCGCCCATCGCCGTTTTTTCGATCCGGCCTACTGGCGCATCATCGTTTATGACCAACGCGGCGCCGGCCGCTCCGTGCCCCATGGCGACCTGGCCGACAACACAACCCCGCATCTGGTCGACGATCTCGAATTGCTGCGGCGCCATCGCGGCATCGATCGATGGGTCCTCTTCGGCGGTTCGTGGGGCAGCACGCTGGCGCTCGCCTACGCCGAGACCCATGCCGAAAGGTGCCTCGGCCTGATCTTGCGCGGCATCTTTCTCGCCCGGCAGAAAGAGATCGATTGGTTCTTGCGCGGCGTCAAGGCGGTGTTCCCGGAGGCGTGGCGGAGTTTCGCCGAGTTTCTGCCCGAAGAAGAGCGTGATGACATCCTGCCCGCCTATTATCGGCGCCTGATTGATCCCGACGAGGCCGTTCATATGCCCGCTGCTCGGAGCTGGAGCAGTTATGAGGGGGCTTGTTCATCGCTCCTCCCCAGCACCGACGTGGCCGCAAGCCTGGTGGAAGATCGCACCGCGCTCGGGTTGGCTCGGATCGAGGCCCATTATTTCATCAATAACGCCTTTCTTCCCGAAAACGCGCTCCTCGCCAATCTCCAGGGCATCCGCCACCTGCCGGCCACGATTGTCCAAGGCCGCTACGACCTGATTTGCCCCGTCGTCACTGCCGATGAATTGGCGCACGCCTGGCCGGAGGCCGACTACGTCATCGTCCCCGATGCTGGGCACTCTGCCATGGAGCCCGGCATTCGGAGCGCCCTCGTCGGCGCCACCGAAAGGCTGCAGAGTTTGCTACTATGAAACGAAGCGATCGGTCCGCGACCGACGCTCACCATGAGGGAGGGTAGTATGTGCGGAATCCGGCTGGCCTCGGCGGCTGCCGCCCTGATCCTTATCCTGGCGGTCAGCGGGCAGCGCGCGGCGGCCCAAGATCCCGCATTTCTTGTCATTGGCGCCGGCGGGTATGACGTCAACAAACGGGACAATACCGCGGCCGAGTTTTCGCTCCAGTACCGTTCGGACGTCGACCTTTGGATCTTTCGACCGTTCGCCGGGCTAATGGCGACAACCGATTCGGCCGTGAACGCCTATGTCGGAATCGGCATCGATCTTTTTTTCGGCAATCGTTGGGCCGTGCGACCGAGCTTCGCGCCCGGACTCTATGGGAAGGGCGATGGCAAGGACCTCGGCCATAGCGTCGAGTTTCGCTCGGGAATCGAGATCGCCTATCGATTCGACGACCGCGCCCGCCTGGGGCTCGAACTCTACCATCTGTCTAACGCCAACATCGGCAGCCGCAACCCCGGCGAGGAATCGCTTATCCTCACCTACGCGCTGCCGATTTCATCGCTGTTCGGTCCATAGTCGACGCCGGACCCGATTTTACCGCCGGCGGCGTAGAACGCGATCGTTAGCCCGCCTGGTGGAGGTGGTCGCTGCCGGGACCGGGCGGGCTTGCCACTTCAACGGCGACGGCTTCCGGACCTTTTTTCGCATGAACGACGCGCATCCGAACGGTTTGGCCGGGTGTCAGCCCGCTCAGGCCGGCATTGCAAAGAATGGTGATGTGCAAGAACACATCCTTGCCGCCATCATTCGGCGACACGAAACCATAACCCTTGAGTGCGCTGAACCATTTAACGACGCCGTCCATCGGTGTGCCGTCATCGGCCGAAGGCGCCGCGACTCTGGACCCCGGACTATCCAAACGCGGCCGCGGCGGCGCCGCCTGCGCCGTGCTCAAGTCAACATCGAGCACGCGGACGACCTGGCGCCCCTTCGGGCTCTGCCCAATTTCGGCGAGCAAACCCGCACCCTCGGCCACGGCGTCAAAGCCGGCAAGTTTTAACACCGACAGATGAAGGAAGGCTTCGGATGAACCATCAACCGGTGTCACGAATCCGAATCCCTTGGCGAGATTGAACCATTTGACGGTGGCGCGAACGCGGGTCCCGTCTCCGTCGGCCCGAAAATCGGGCTGCTCGAATTGCCTTTGCACTGGAGCGATCCACTCGAATGAAATGCGTCAATATGACGCCCCCGCGTGCCGAGATTAGCACCCCTTCCGGGGAACGGACAATCGACTTCGGCTCGCGGCGCTCAGCCGATATCGGCGGTCTTCGCCGCCGATACACCACGCCTTGCATGCAAACCGCACCTAATAGCGGTTTAGGTTGTTGTAAACGGCATGAGCGATCGACAGCAAATCGTCGCGTGGTAGCTTCCCGACCAGCGCATAAGCCAACGCCCCGTCGAGCCAGAAGAAAACCGACGCACCTTCGCCTTGAACGAAACGGAAGGCCGTCTCCCGGGAACCGCCTCCCGGAGCCGCGACATGATAGAGGGTCACGCGGTTCCCGCGGTCGTTTTCATACATCAATTGGCTGGCCGCGCTACCATCGGCCGAAGGCAGCAGCCTGCCCCCGACCAGCGCGTAGCCTTCGCCGTCGAGCCGGGGCGCCTTAATCGGCTGGCCCATGCGTTTGGACAGCCAGGTCACCAAATGATCCTGCTCGATAGCCGGCACTTCCACCGGATGACGCACCTCGCCGACATAGACGACATGCGCGGCCACGGCCTGGCGGGTGATGGCGAAGACCGGCTGGGTGGCATCGAAATTGGTGCCGCGCAGGAACCAACCTCCAGCCAGGCCCGTCGCGACCAAAGCCACGCCCGCGGCAATTCGCGCGATTCGAGTCGCCCAATTTCGGCGAGGCGCCGCCCATTGGGTTGGAAAGGGCTCCGCCAGCAGCGGATCGTACAGCGCGTGGAGTTCCTGATTGATCCGGCGATACGCGGCAACCCGCTCCGCCTCCTCCGGTTTGGCCGCCATCAGGGCCTCCACCGCGGCTTTACGAACCGGATCGAGATGCCCGTCGACATAGGCGTGCAACTCGGTTTCACCGATGGTTTCCGGGGCCTGCGTCATTTGATTCTCCGCAAGGCCGGCACAATGGTCCCAGCCATGGACACGCGCAGCTTTTCGCGCCCGCGATGCAACCGCGACATCACCGTGCCGACGGGAATATCGAGGATGGTCGCCGCATCCTGGTAGCTCGACTCTTCGAGGCCGACGAGCAACAAGACCGCGCGTTGGTCCTCCGGGAGCAAGGTCAGAGCGTCGGCGAGCGAGCGAATTTCGAGCCGGGCTTCCTGTGACGCCGGTGTCGACGCAACTGTACCGACATCGTCGAGCAAAATCGGGTGGGGTTGGCGATGGTCCTTGCGTCGGAGGTTAGCGTGAAGGTTGTGCATGATCGTAAATAGCCATGTCCTCATATTGCTGCCGCGCCGCCAAAGGTGAAGGCGGCTCCAGGCGCGGCGGGCGAGGCCACGCCGACGCCGCCTGCCGTCCGACACCGGTGAGCGATCCACCAGCGCCATTGCCGCGAACGTGCTGGACCGTACCTTCGAGGCACCGGCTCCCAACCGCAAATGGATCGCCGACTT
>CAMDDQ010000018.1 GCA_945892765.1 Asaia bogorensis | reverse complement strand
AAACATGTCGGTCCGATCACCGAAGCGGAGATGCGGGTCGACATCCTTCCGTGCATTGAAAATCTCCGCAATGGCCGCGACTGCTCCTAACCGCCGCGGGCGCTGGCGCGCGGCTCTGACGGCCCTGGCCCTGACGGCCGCCGGCCCGGCTTGGGCGGTCGAGCCGGGCGAGCGCTTGGCCGATCCCGCGCTCGAGGCGCGCGCCCGCGATCTTTCGGCCGAGCTGCGTTGCCTGGTCTGCCAGAATCAATCGATCGACGATTCCAACGCAGCACTCGCCCGCGATCTGCGTGTGCTCTTGCGCGAACGCCTGGCCGCCGGCGACAGCGACGATCAGGTGCGGCAATTCATGACTGTGCGTTACGGCGATTTTGTGCTGCTTCGCCCGCCCATCCGGCCCGAGACCTATTTGTTGTGGTTCGGGCCGTCGGCGGCGGCGGTTTTGGGTGCGTTCGGAATCCTCCGGTTTTTCCGCCGTCGGCGCGGCGGCATTACCCCGGCCGCTACCCTTTCGGCCGAGGAAAAGAAACGCCTGGAGACACTGATGGAGGCGACGCCGCGATGACGTTATGGCTCGTGCTCGCCGCGATGACCGCGGCCACGTTGTTCGCGGTGTTGGCGCCGTTGCTGCGCCGCGCCGACCCGCAGCCGGCGCGCGCCGAGCATGACATGGAGGTTTATCGCGACCAGCTCGCCGAGATCGATCGGGATCTCGAACGCGGTTTCATCGGCGCCGATGAGTCCGAGGCGGCCAAGGCCGAAATCGGCCGTCGCATGTTCGCCGCGGCGGACGAAAAAGGGCAGATCGCCCGTCCGGCGGCGGCCAATGCGCGGTCGCTGGTCGTGGCCGGCGTGGCCGCCGGCATACCGATCCTGGGACTGATGCTGTATCAGGGCGTGGGTTCGCCCAATCTGCCCGGACGGCCGCTCACCGAGCGGCCACCGATGGCGGCGGGCGCGGGTCCTGAACAGTCCCACGACCTCGATTCCATGGTCGCGCGCCTGGCGGAACGCATGCGGCAAACGCCCGACGATCCGCAGGGCTGGATGAGGCTGGGCCGGTCCTATTCCATCGTCGGCCGGTTCGACGCCGCGATCGAGGCCTACCGGCGCGCGCTTTTGCTCGGGGTCGACGACCCGGCCTTGGATGGCAATTACGGATTGGCGCTGGTGATGCAGGCGCAAGGGTTGGTGACACCCGAAGCGCTCGCCGCTTTCGAGAGCGTGCTGGAAGTGGAGCCCGGCGATGCCCGCGCCCGGTTTTATGTCGGGATGTCCAAATTCCAGGGAGGCGACGCCCGCGCGGCGTTGGTCGATTGGATCGAGTTGGAAAAGGGCTCGCCAGCGGGCGCCTCCTGGCTGCCCGCGCTGCGCGAGCAGATCGCGGAGCTGGCGGGTAAGGCGGGGATCGACGCCGCCGCCATGGCACAGACGGTCAAGCCCCGCATCGCGGCCGGGGCGCCGGCGGCGATTGCGATGAATCCACCGGGAAGCGCGCCGCCGCTGGCCGCGCCCGCGGCGCCCACCCCAGCGGCACCGCGGGGTCCCACCCCCGAACAGATGGCGGCGGCCGCGCAGATGCCGGCGCAGGATCGCATGGCGATGGTGCGCGGCATGGTCGATGGCCTGGCCGCGCGGCTGGAAACCGAGCCCAACGACGTCGAAGGCTGGCTCCGCCTCGGCCGTTCGTACAAGGTGCTAGACGAGCCGCAGAAATCGGCCGACGCCCTGGCCCGCGCGGCAAAGCTGTCACCCAATCGCGTGGATGTCCTCACCGACTATGCCGGCGCCTTGCTGGCCGCCTCCGCCGGCAGACCACCTCCGGCCTATATCGAAACGATGCGTCGGCTCCTGACCCTCGATTCAACCAACGCCGAACTCATGTATCGGGTTGGCATCGCCGAGGCCGAGGCCGGCAATCGCGAACGGGCGGCGCAGTTGTTTTCGCAACTGCTCGCGCGGATGCCGCCGGCCGCACCCTTGCGCCCGGACCTGCAACGCCGCCTCGATCAACTCAAGGTCGCCAATTAAGGTGATGGATGTCACGGGCCGCCGCCGTGAAAACTTCATCGCCGGTTCAGCTTGGGCGCTGTATTGAGACTTGGTTCGATGAATCACAGGAGTCGGTTATGAAGCTTGCCCCACGCGCTTTCCTTCTTTCCGCCGTTCTCGCCACCGGTATGTTGACGGGTTCGGCCGTTCAGGCTACGGGCCTGGCGACCTGTGATTCCGGGCCACAGGCGGGTTGGCAGCCCGAGGCCAAGCTGACCGCGCAGCTGCAGGAAAAGGGTTGGCGGATCAACCGCGTGAAGATCGATGGCGGCTGTTACGAAGTCTACGCCATTACCGACAAGGGCGTGCGCGTGGAGGCCTATTTCCATCCCGTGACCCTGGCGCCGGTGCCGACCAATCCCAGATAGGCTCACCCGCGCCGGCCTAACGCCGGCGGTGCGGGTGTGGGATCCGCTCGTACGCCTCGGCCATTGGGCGCTGGTCGCAAGCGTCGCGGCGGCGTGGTTCACCCGGCATGGCGGTGGCGTTTGGCATGAATGGATCGGGTATGCCGCGCTCGCCATCGTCGCGCTTCGAATTCTGTGGGGTGGGGTGGGCTCGCATTATGCGCGTTTTTCCCAATTCGTCCGCCGCCCCTCCGACACCTTCGCTTATGCGCGCGAGGTCCTGACCCGGACCGAACCGCGTTATCTCGGCCACAATCCGCTTGGCGGCTGGATGATCCTTGCCCTGCTCAGCGCGGTCATTGCGGTGGGCTTAAGCGGGTGGCTCTACACCACCGACACCTATTGGGGGGTCGAGTGGGTGGAAAGACTCCACGATACACTCGCCGACATTCTGCTGATCCTCTTGGCCGTTCACCTCGGCGGCGTGATCTTCGCCTCGCGCCGCCATCGCGAAAATCTGGTGGCCGCCATGATCCACGGCCGCAAACGTCCGGCCGAGCCCGGCGAGTCCTAAACCCGCCGGGCAGCCGAAGGCGCTAACGCACGAGCGCCTGCCACAACAGGATCACCGCCGAGGCGAGGATGACCAACGCCGTTACCGCCGCGCCGGCGCCGCGGGCCGCTGTCATTTGGTCGATCTTGATCCCGAAGGGATGGACGATGCGCGCGGCCAAAAGCGGCACGCCGAGGAAATGGATCCACATCGACGGCGCGCCGTTGATTTCGACGAGCGCCATGAGGATCAACGCAATCGGTACGTTTTCGACGAAATTCATGTGCCGGCGGTTGGCGACAATAATGTCGGCATCGCCGCCGTCGCCCAGAGGGATTTTCTTTTTGCCGCGCAGACTACCGACAGTGCCGCCCAGATAAAGCGAGAGCAGCCCGAGCAGGGCCGCGTATAGACCGGTGGTTACGAGCATGGCTTGATCCTTCCCAATAAGGAAAACGCCCGGGAGGCGCGCCTGTTCCAATTCCGCGAAGATCGCACCGATAGGCGCGGCGGGCTAGGATTCACTGGTTGTTGCGGAGAAATGGTGGAGCCGAGGGGGATCGAACCCCTGACCTTCGCATTGCGAACGCGACGCTCTCCCAGCTGAGCTACGACCCCGCCGCATCGCCGCGATAATGTGTATCGCATCCGGTGCTGTCAAGCCGAGCCGACCCATCGGGCCGGCGCCGGTCACGGCGGGGAGGATGACTTGCGCGGGACCGGGGCCAAATGTAGGGTGCGGAACGAATCGATCCCTGGCACGGCGTTTCATGAATTCCCTCGTGGCACTTATCGACACGGTTATCAATTTCTACATCCTCGTCCTGATCGCGTCTGCGGTCATGAGTTGGCTGCTCGCCTTCAACGTGCTCAACGCCTATAACCGCGTCGTTTATTTGATCAGCGATTTTCTGTATCGATTCACCGAGCCGGCGCTGGCGCCGATACGCCGCATCATGCCGCGCATCGGCGGGATTGACGTCTCACCGATCGTCTTGATCCTGCTCCTGGTCTTCATCCGCAACCTGCTTTTCGAATATCTTGGCTGAGACCGGCGCCTCGCCGTTCCGCGCCGTGGCCGGCGGCGTCACCATCGCCATCCGCCTGACGCCGAAAGCCGCGCGCGAACGCATCGACGGCATCGTGTCGTTGCCCGATGGCGGCGCCGCGCTCAAGGTCGCGGTGACGGCCCCGCCCGAAGACGGCCGCGCCAACGACGCGTTGTTGCGCTTTCTGGCGCGGGAATGGCGGCTGCCGCGCCGATCCTTCGACCTGATGCAAGGCGCCGCGGACCGACGAAAAATCGTGCGCGTAGCGGGCGATTCCGGGGTGTTGATGGCCTCTCTCGCCGCCTGGCGTGACGGCCGAAATGGCTGAGGCGGCGATCATCGACGGCCGCGTCGCCGCCGCCCGGCTGCGCGCCCGGCTGCGCGACCTGGTGGGGGAATTCGGCTCGACCCAGGACGTGGTGCCGGGTCTGGCGGTCGTCCAGGTCGGTGACAACCCGGCGAGCAGCGTCTATGTCCGCGGCAAGGCGCGCGCGACCGTGGAAGTTGGCATGAAATCCATAGAGCACAAGCTGCCCGAGGATGTGAGCGAATCATCTTTGCTCGCAGTTATCCGCGGCCTCAACGACGATCCCGCGGTGCATGGATTTCTGGTGCAGTTGCCGCTTCCCGCCCGCATCCGGCCGCAAGCGGTGGTCGATGCGATCGATCCGGCGAAGGACGTGGATGGCTTCCATCCGTTGAATGTCGGCCGGCTGGTCAGCGGCGGCGAGGGGCTGGTTCCGTGCACGCCGCAAGGGTGCCTGATGCTGATCCGCGATAGCCTGGATCGGCTGGCGGGGCAGGAGGCGGTGGTCCTCGGCCGATCCAACATCGTGGGCAAGCCGATGGCCGCACTGCTGCTGCGCGAAGACTGCACGGTGACGACGATCCACACTAAGAGCCGCGACCTCCCCCAACATTGCCGCCGGGCGGATATTTTGGTGGTCGCGGCGGGTCGCGCCGGGCTGGTGCGCGGCGATTGGATCAAACCGGGCGCGGTTGTCATTGATGTCGGCATGAATCGCGGGGTCGGCGCCGACGGCAAGCCGCTTCTTCTCGGCGATGTCGACTTCGACGAGGCGATGGACGTCGCCAGCGCGATCACGCCGGTGCCTGGTGGGGTTGGCCCCATGACGATCGCCTGTTTGCTTCGCAACACCATGATCGCGTATTGCCGGCAACGCGGTTTGCCCGTGCCGGAAATCTGATCGATGCGTTTTGAAGGGAATGGGCCATGAATGAATCGTTGGCAGGCCTCGCACTCGCCGTCCTGGTGTTCGTCGGCAGCCATGTGCTGGTGTCGAGCACGCCGCTCCGGGGCGTGCTGGTGCGGATTCTCGGCGAGACCGGCTACACCATCGCCTATTCGGCGATGTCGGCGGCGGCCTTGGTCTGGGTCGGCTGGGCGTACCGGGCCGCGCCCTATGAGGAGCTGTGGGCGCCGGCGGCCTGGGCGCGGTGGGTGCCGATTCTGGTGATGCCGGTGGCATCGATTTTTCTGGTCGCCGGGTTGACCACGCCCAATCCGACGGCGGTGGGCGGCGATCGCCTGGCCGGCCGCGGCGAGCCGGTGACGGGAATCTTGAAAGTCACCCGCCATCCCTTGATGTGGGCCTTCTCCTTGTGGGCGATGGCGCATATCCCCATTAACGGCGATGCCGCGTCGCTGTTCCTGTTTGGCTCGATGCTCGTGCTGGCGTTGGTTGGGCAGCCATTGATCGACCGCAAGAAAAAGGCGCGCTTGGGCGCGGACTGGGATCGGCTGGCCGCGGTCAGCTCATGTCTGCCGTTCGCGGCGCTGCTGTCGGGGCGCACGCGTGTGAGCCTCGCCGAAATCGGCTGGCACCGCATCGCCATCGGTCTGGTTCTCTATTTGGGGCTTCTCGACTTCCACGGCCGCTTCATCGGCGTCTCGCCGCTACCCTGACCTTGTCAGCCCTCCCCCCGAGGAGAGGGCTTATTAAGGACCTCAGCCGCGCTTGGCCTTGGCCAGGCGTAGGCGGAGCGCGTTGAGTTTGATGAAACCTTCGGCGTCGCGCTGATTGTAGACCTGATCGGCCTCGAAGGTGACGTGGGCCAGGCTGTAGAGGCTGTTGGGGGATTTGCGGCCGGCGATGGTGACCGTGCCCTTCCACAGCTTTAGCCGCACCGTGCCGGCGACGTTTTTCTGGCTTTCGTCGATGGCGGCCTGGAGCATCAGGCGCTCGGGCGAAAACCAGAAGCCGTTATAGATCATCTCGGCGTAACGCGGCATCAGCTCGTCTTTGAGATGCGCCGCACCCCGGTCGAGCGTCAGGCTTTCGATGGCGCGGTGGGCGTGATGCAGCAGCGTGCCGCCGGGGGTTTCGTACACCCCGCGCGATTTCATGCCGACGAAGCGGTTTTCGACGAGATCGAGCCGGCCGACGCCATTCCTGCCACCGATCTCGTTGAGGCGCTGGAGCAGGGCCGCGGGCGATAGCGTCTTGCCGTCAACGGCCACTGGGTCGCCGCGGTCGAACTCGATTTCGACATAGGTGGGCGCGTCCGGCGCCTTGCCCGGCGCGACCGAACGCGTGAACATCGCCTCGTCGGGTTCGATCCACGGATCTTCCAGCGCGCGGCCCTCATATGAGATATGCAGCAGATTGGCGTCGGTGGAATAGGGCGGCTCGCCGCCTTTGCCCTTGGCGATGGGTATTTGGTGTTTTTCGGCGTAATCGAGCAGCTTCGTGCGCGAGTCCAATTCCCATTCCCGCCAGGGCGCGATGACGCGGATGTCGGGCTTGAGCGCATAATAGGTCAGCTCGAAGCGGACCTGATCGTTGCCCTTGCCGGTGGCGCCATGAGCCACCGCGTCGGCCCCGACTTCTTGCGCGATCTCGATCTGGCGTTTGGCGATCAACGGCCGCGCGATCGAGGTGCCGAGTAGGTACACGCCCTCGTACAGCGCGTTGGCGCGGAACATGGGGAAGACGAAATCGCGGACGAATTCCTCGCGCAAATCCTCGACGAAGATTTGCTTCGCGCCGAGCAGCTCGGCTTTCTTGCGCGCCGGCTCCAGCTCCTCGCCCTGGCCGATATCGGCGGTGAAGGTGACCACGTCGCAACCGTAGGTCTGTTGCAGCCAGCGCAGGATGACCGAGGTATCAAGCCCCCCGGAATACGCCAGCACGACTTTCTTGACCGCCTTCTTATCGCCCGCCATGTGTAGCTTCCCTCAATCCCTCGGCCGAAACGGCGCGGCAGTATAGGCGGGCCGATGAGCCGCCGCGATGGGTTATTGCCGCGCGCCCACCCGTGGCTTCGCTGCGACCTCCCCCGGTGGGGGACCGGCGCCTCCTGGGGGATAGCGCCCCGGCGGTCTTTACCCGGATACCGCGGCTTCGCTCGCCGCGTCGCGCAGCGTGCGCCGGGCGCGTTCGCTGGCGCTTTTGAGCTGGCCGCAGGCGGCCATAATGTCCTCGCCGCGCGGGGTCCGTACGGGGGCCATGTAGCCGGCCTTCAACACGATCTGGGCGAAGGCCTCGATGCGTTCGGGCGGGGAGCGGCCGAAGGGCGCCCCCGGCCACGGATTGAACGGGATGAGATTGACCTTGGCCGGGATGCCGGCTATCAACCGCACCAACGCACGCGCCTCCGCCGGGGAATCGTTCACGCCGTCGAGCATCACGTATTCGAACGTGATGCGGCGCCCGCCGCGTTCCAGCACCGGGTAGTCGCGGCAAGCGGCGATCAGTTCGGCGATCGGGTATTTCCGGTTGATCGGCACGATGCGGTCGCGCAATGCGTCGGTGACCGCGTGCAGCGAAATCGCCAGATTCAGGCGCAGCTCCGTGCCCGCGCGCCGGATCATCGGCACCACCCCGGCCGTCGATAGCGTGATCCGCCGCCGCGAAAACGCCAGCCCCTCCGGGTCGAGCGCGATTTTCATGGCGCGGGCGACGTTATCGTAATTGAACAGCGGCTCACCCATCCCCATCAGCACGATGTTGGTGATGGCCCGCCCTTCTCCCGCCGGGCGCCGCCCGACGGATTCCGGATTCCAACCGGCTGGGCCGGCGGGGGAAGGATTTTCGCCGAGCTGCTCGCGCGCGGTCATGATCTGGCCAAGGATTTCCCCGGAGGTCAGGTTCCGCACCAGCTTTTGCGTCCCGGTGTGGCAAAACGCGCAGGTCAACGTGCAGCCGACCTGGGACGAAACGCACAACGTGCCGCGCGCTTCCTCCGGGATATAAACACATTCGATGTCGCGGCCGTCGTTTTGGCGCAGCAGCCATTTGCGCGTGCCGTCCGCCGATTCCTGGGCGGCGGCGATGGCGGGGCGGCCGACGAAATAACCCTCCTCCAACCGGCTCCTGATGTCCTTGGAAAGCGTCGTCATCGTGGCGAACGAAGTGGCACCGCGCTGATACAGCCAATGCCAAAGCTGCTTCAGCCGATAGGGTTCGATTCCCAACGGGGCCAGCTCGGCAGCGAGTTCGGCCCGGCTCATGCCAAGCAAGTCCGTGCGCCCGTCGGGCGCCGGCGCCGGCATCCGCGCCGGCGGTTCCTTGACCAAAATGGTTTCGACAGTCATCGGGCCGGGCGGTTCATTTGATGCCGCAAGCCTTGTCGATTTCCGCGCGCGCCTTAGCAAAGCCGCTTAGGGAAAACGTGTCGGTCGTGGGTGTGCCGCGCGCGGATGTCGCCTTCACCACCATCGTTCGGCCCTTGGCGAGCGCGTCCACGAAAGCCTTGTCGTCGGCGGCGTCGGGGGTCCAGGCGGTATCCTTCTGCCCGGCTTCGAGTGTGAACTTCTTGTCGCCGATCTCGACCGAAACGGCGCTGTCGGGCTTGAGGTCGTAGCCGGCGATGAAACTCACCTCGTCGCGCGCCTTGGCGCCGGGGCGGTGGGTGACCATCAGAAAAACCTCGTCGCGGCGGGTGTAGTTGCCCTCGGACTTGGTCGGCTTGACGGCGGCGTAGCAGATTTTCCCGGCCTTTTCTGCACCCATCGCGGCGGTCCAGGTCTCGAACGCGCCGAGCAATTGCGGGTCCGCGGCGAGCGCTGGCAAGGCCGATCCGAGCAGCACACCTAGGCCGAGCGTGGGGGCGGTCTTGGCGATCCTTCGCATGGTCTATCCTCCTGCCGCCGCAAGCGGTGATCCGGTCCGCGAGCGAAGCCGTATGACATTGCAATGATCGGCGTCAATCATAACCAATCCCGTGGGGGAAGACCGCTATGACCGCCGCCCTTGCCTACGGTCCGGCAAGTGGCCTTGTCGGTCGCGGGCCCCATCGACAATATAGGCGCATGGAGCGGCGGCCGGGAGAGGTGGGCGAAGAACTGGCCGCGTTGATGGAAGCGGTGGCGCTGCGCCACGACCGCGCCGCCTTCGCCACTTTGTTCGATCGCCTGGCCCCGCGCGTGAAATCCTATCTGATGCGGTTGGGCCTGGACGCCGCTGTGGCCGAGGAATTGACCCAGGAGGTCATGCTGATCGTGTGGCGGCGGGCGGCGAGCTTCGACCGTCGGCTGGCCGGGGTCGGCACCTGGGTCTTCACCATCGCCCGCAACAAACGAATCGATGCCCTCCGCCGTGGCGCCCATCCCGAGATCGAGCGCGACGACCCGGCGCTGGTGCCCGCGCCGGAAGCGGCGCCGGACGAACGCACCGACGCCGGTCAATGGGAACGGCGTCTGGCGGCGGCCATCGCGGAATTGCCCCAGGAACAAGCGAGTCTCCTGCGGCAGTCGTTCTTCGACGATCGCTCGCACAGCGAGATCGCCCGCTCGTCGAGCCTGCCTCTCGGCACCGTCAAATCGCGTCTGCGGCTTGCCATGGCCCGCCTGCGCCAGGCTTTCAAGGATGAACCAAGATGACCCAGATTTCCTTGCCCACACATCATCCCGCCGAAGAACATCTGCTCGACTACGCCGCCGGCGCCATCGACCCCGCCGCGGCCCTGGCCACCGCGACCCATCTCAACTTCTGTCCGGTCTGCCGGGATCGGGTCGCGGAGTTGGAGGCGATCGGCGGAGCCTTGTTCGACGAATTGCCGCCCGCCCCGATTTCAGCCAGCGCCCGCGCCGCGCTGCTCGATCGCCTGGATGACGGCATCGACTCGCAGCCGGAGGCACGGCCGGCTGCGCCGGCGGGCGGTCCTCTGCTGCCGCGTCCCCTGGCGGCCGTGGTCGGCGGCGGATTGGAGAGTCTGCCCTGGCGTCGGGTGGCATGGAACGCGGAGGAAGCGGCACTTCCGGTCGCCGCCACCGTGATGCGGGCGCGGCTGATGCGTATCAAGCCGGGTGCCGCGATTCCGCGACACCGCCATGGCGGCAACGAAATGGTGGCGGTGCTGGCCGGCGGTTTCGTTGATGCCTTCGGCGAACATCTGCGCGGCGATCTGGCCGTGCATGACCAAGATTCGGACCACAAGCCGGTCGCCCAGGCCGGCGAGGACTGCCTGTGCCTGGTCGTCGATGAGGCGCCAGTCCACCTGACCGGGTTCTTCGCCCGCTGGCTTAACCCCTTCCTGCGATAGGGGATTATGTCTCCCCGCCGGCCTTGGCCCGCGCCCGTTTGCGGACCGGCGCGCCATAAACATGGGTGGGCAGGGCTTCGGTGGCCCCGCCGGGCATGACCGGGCGGGCGGGGAAAAGGCCGAGGCTGATCAACCGGTCATACATGACGATGGCGCCGGCCAGCGCCAGATTGAGCGAAAACCGCGTCGGGATGCGGACGACGTGATCACAAAGCGCGGTCAGCGCCGGCGACAGACTGGCGCGCTCCCCGCCCACGACATAAGCGGCGCAGCGCGGATGGCGAAAGCGCGGCAGCTCAACCGCGTCATCGGTGATTTCGATGCCGACCAGCGTGCAGCCCTTGGGCAGGGCCAGCGATCCGGCGTCGGCGAAGCTGTAATAGGGCAGGCTCGCGGGTGTGTCGGCGGTGTCCGACAAGCGGATTTCGTCGCGCGCCACCTGCGAATCGATGGTGAACACGAAGCTGGCACCGAAGGCGTGAGCCGACCTGAACAGGCTGCCCAGGTTCATGCCTTTGGTCGTGCCTTCCGCCCCGATCCCGAAATAGCCCTTCATGGCGCGACCTTGCCCAGGATCGGCGGGCGAGGCAAGGTGCCGCGATGATCCAACCGGCCGAGGCCGATCCAATTCTGGTCGAAGTCACCCGCGGCGCCCTGGTCGAAAGCCGGCATTGCGGCGCCGCGGCGGTCTGCGATGCGGACGGCGCCCTGGTCCAATCCTGGGGTGATGTCGAACGCCCGGTCTACCCGCGTTCGGCGGTGAAGCCGTTGCAGGCGCTGCCCCTGATCGAAACCGGCGCCGCCGACCGCTTCGGCCTCACCGACGCCGAAATCGCGCTGGCCTGCGCCTCCCATTCCGGCGAGCCCGAACATGAAGGCGCGGTGATTGACTGGCTGCGAGCCATCGGGCTGTCGGGCAGCGATCTGGAATGCGGCGAACATTGGCCAATGCACGAAGACGCCGCGCGGGCGTTGGTTCGCGAAGGCCGGTCTCCCTCGGCCGTGCACAATAATTGCTCGGGCAAACACAGCGGCTTTCTCACCGCCGCCCGCCATCTCGGCGAGCCGACCAAGGGTTATATCGCGGCCGATCACCCGGCCCAGCGCCGCGTGCGCCAGGCCCTGTCCGACATGTGTGCGATCGATCTGTCGGGGGCGCCTGCCGGCATCGATGGCTGCGGTATCCCCACGATCGCGATGCCGCTGTCGGCGCTGGCGCGTGGCATGGCGCGGCTGGCCGCGGGTACCGGGTTCGGACCCAGCCGGCAAGCCGCCTGCACGCGCATCCGGCGGGCGATGACCACCCATCCGCTGATGGTCGCCGGCCATGGACGGTTCTGCACCGAAATCATGGAGGCCAATTTGGGCGCGGTGGTTGTCAAGAGCGGGGCGGAGGGCGTCTACGTCGCGGCCTTGCCGGAGCGCCGCCTGGGCATCGCGATCAAGATCGCCGACGGCGCCAGCCGTGCCGCCGAAACCGCGATGGCGGCATTGCTGCGCCGGCTTGGGGGCTTGAGCGGCGCCGGTGCGGAAGTCGTCGAACGCTGGTTGGAGCCGCCGATCCGCAATCGCGCCGGGATCGAAATCGGCGTCATGCGGTCCGTGGCTTGGCGGGCATGAAAGACGCGGTGGCCGAGCAATACGAAGCCTATCCCTATCCGCCGCGCGATCCGCGGGACGAGAAAAAAAGGCTGATCGCGGGTTCGCCCAGCCATGTCGCCGAAATCAACCACTACGTCTTCGGCGGCCGTCTGGATCTCACCCGGCCTTTCCGCGCCCTGATCGCCGGCGGCGGCACCGGCGACGGCGCCATCATGCTCGCCCAACAACTGACCGACGCCGCGTGCCCGGCCGAGATCGTCTATCTCGACCGCTCCGCCGCCGCCCGCCGCATCGCCGAGGCCCGCGGCCAGGCGCGCGGCCTGGGCAATCTGCGCTTCGTCACGGGTTCGCTGCTCGATGTCCAATCGCTTGGGCTCGGCGTCTTCGATTACGTCGATTGCTGCGGCGTGCTGCATCACCTCGACGAACCGCGCGATGGGCTCAAGGCGCTGGTCGCGGTGCTGTCACCGCGCGGCGGGATGGGGCTCATGGTTTATGGCGGGCTCGGCCGCACCGGCGTCTATCCCGCGCAGACGATGCTGCGGGCGTTGAGCGCGAGTACCGACACGCTGGCCGACCGCATCACCTCGGCCCGGCGGCTGCTGGCGCAACTGCCGCCCACCAATTGGCTGCGCCGCAACGCAGGGGTTGCCGACCATGTGACGCAGAGCGACGCCGGCATCGTCGATCTGCTGCTGCACGCCCGCGACCGCGCTTACGGCGTTCCCGAACTGGCCGCGCTGGTCGAAGAGTCGGACCTGCGGATCGCCGGCTTCATCGAGCCGGCGCTCTACGATCCCCTCACCTATGTCAACGACCCGGTGTTGAGGCCGCGCCTGGAATCGCTGAATGACCTGGAGCGCGCCGCCTTCGCCGAACTTCTGGCCGGAAACCTGAAGACCCATGTCGTCTACGTCGTCGCCCGCGCCAACCCGGTGGCGCCGCCGGCGCCGGATGCGCCGTCCACGGTGCCGGTTCCGCGCGAGGATGATTTCGCCGGCTGGGCGCGGGATTTCCAGCCGGGCGGCGCGCTGACCACCCGCCTCGGCGACTTGACGCTGCGTTTTCCCCTGCCGCGCCTGGCGGCCGCCATCGCCGCGCGGATCGATGGGCGGCGGACGTTGCGCGACATTTTCGAGGACTTGCCGGAAACCGTTTCGGGCAAGCTGGACTGGACGGGCTTCGCCAGGCAATTCGTCCAGCTTTACGCCGCGCTCAACGGTCTCAACAAATTGCTGCTGGCCGCGGGGCCGGAGGCGCCGGTGGGCGGGTAAACACCCGGTTCCGCCCGGTGCGGCCACCGTCGCCGCCCTCTGGACAGCGCCGTACATCCCGCTATGGTGGCGCGTTCCGAAAGACGGGACAAAATGGACGGCCGGGAGGGGTGACATGGCGACGATACGGGTGGCGACGTTCAACGCCGAGAATCTCTATGCGCGTTACAAATTCGACGGCAAGGTCGGCAAGGCCAAGGACGGCGCCGGTTTCGAGGACTTGAACGAAAAGGAAAGGCGCCTGACCGGCCTGACCATCAAGGCGGCCGACGCCGACATCATCGCGCTCCAAGAGGTCGAAAGCCTCGTGGCGCTGAAGAAATTCTTCACCGCCTATGTCAAGGACAAGACCTATACCCATTTCGCCATGGCCGAGATCAACGATTCCAAACAACAGGAAATCGCGGTCGTCAGCCGTTATCCGATAACCCACACGCGGTCTCACCAACACGAAAAAGACGGCAAGAACCCGGTCTTCGCCCGCGATTGCCTGGAAGTGGACATAGAAGTCGGCAAACAACGCAACGTCACGCTTTTCGTCGTGCATTTCAAATCGCCAACCGACAAGGCGGACCCCTGCAACGGCCGCAAGAACACCCGCGCCCTGCGTATGCGCGAAGCGGCCAAGGTCAAACAGATCGTCCAGGCCCGCTTCGGCGAAAAGCCGGGAAAGACACCCCTCATCGTCCTCGGCGATCTCAACGACTATCCCGAATCCGACGATCAGGGCGCGCCCGGCATCGAGGACCTGATCAAATGGGATGCCGTCGTCAACGTCGTGGAGCGTATGTCCCACGCCGATCGCTGGACACATTACGAAGCTGCCAACGCGGCCTGCGAACACCCGGACGCCTTTCGCCAGCTCGACTATATCCTATTGTCGAAGTCGCTGGCCGATGACAGCCCGTGGGCGCCGAAGATGGTCCGCAAAGGCATGACCACGCGGGCCTGGCTGGTCATGGAGGAACGTTTCAAGGAGGTCGGCGCCGACCGCGCTAGCGCCTCCAGCCACTCCCCGCTGACGATGGACGTGTCGATCTAGGCCTTCAACTCCGCTCTATCCCTGAATAGATCCAGCGCGTCGGGATTGGCAAGCGCCTCCTTATTTTTCACCGGGCGGCCGTGGACGACTTCGCGCACCGCCAGCTCCACGATCTTGCCGCTCTTGGTGCGGGGAATGTCGGTGACCTGAAGGATTTTGCCGGGGACGTGGCGGGGCGTGGTGTTCTTGCGGATGTGGTCCTTGATCTTCTTTTCCAGGGCGGCGTCGAGTTTCAGACCCTCGCGCAACCGCACGAACAACACGACGCGAACGTCGGCCTCCCAATCCTGGCCGATGACGATGCTTTCCACGACTTCGTCGAGCTGCTCGACCTGGCGGTAGATTTCGGCCGTGCCAATACGCACGCCCCCGGGGTTGAGCACGGCGTCGGACCGGCCATAGATGACCAGCCCGTCATGGGTGGTGATCTCGGTCCAGTCGCCATGGCACCACACGCCGGGGAATTTCTCGAAATAGGCGGCGCGGTATTTCTTGTCGCCGGGATCGTTCCAGAACATCACCGGCATCGACGGGAACGGCTTGACGCAGACCAATTCGCCCTTTTCCCCGCGCGTGGATTTGCCGTTTTCGCCGAACACGTCCACCGCCATGCCCAGGCCGCGGCATTGGATTTCGCCGCGCCACACCGGCGCCAGCGGATTGCCCAGCACAAAACACGAAATGATGTCGGTGCCGCCCGAGATCGAGGCCAGATGCACGTCCTTCTTGATCTTGTTGTAGACGAAATCGAATCCCTCGGGCACCAGCGGCGAGCCGGTCGAGGTGATGGCCCGCAGATCGCGCAGCTTATGGGTCTTCATCGGGTCCAGCCCGGCCTTGGCCGCGGCGTCGATGAATTTGGCCGAGGTGCCGAGCAGGGTCATGTTCTCGGCGTCGGCGATGTCGAAGACGGTATTGCCGCTGGGATAGAAGGGCGAGCCGTCATACAGCAACAGAGTGGCTTCGCAGGCCAGCGCGCCAATCAGCCAGTTCCACATCATCCAGCCGCAGGTCGTGAAATAAAACACGCGGTCGCCGCGTTTGATGTCGCAATGGAGCAGATGCTCCTTCAAATGCTGGATGAGCGTGCCGCCGGCCCCGTGGACGATACATTTGGGCACCCCGGTCGTGCCCGAGGAATAGAGGATATAGATCGGGTGGTTGAAGGGCAGGCGCGCGAACGCGATGTCGCCCGCCCGATAGGGCGCAATGAATTCGTCGAAACGCACGGCGTTGGGTACGGTCGCCAGCGACCGCGGGCTGCCGGCATAAGGCAGGATGATGGTCCGCGTCACGCTCGGCAGTTTCGCCAATACGGCTTCGAGCTTTTCCAGGCAGTCGAAGGTCTTGCCGCCGTAGTGATAACCGTCGGCGCAGAACATCACCTTGGGCTCGATCTGGCCGAAGCGGTCGAGCACGCCCTGCACGCCGAAATCCGGTGAACAGGACGACCAGATCGCGCCCAGGCTGGTCGCGGCCAGCATGGCGATCGCCGCCTCGGGCAGATTGGGCAGATAGCCGGCCACGCGGTCGCCGGGCTTGATGCCGGCCGCGGCCAGCGCCTGGGCCAGCCGCGAAACCTGGTCGTATAGATCGCGGAAGCTGACGACCCGCCGCACCTTGTCCTCGCCGCGGAAGATCATGGCGGGGGCGTCGTCGCGGCGGCGCAGAAGGTTTTCGGCGTAGTTGAGCTTGGCGTCGGGGAAGAACCGCGCGCCCGGCATCTTGCCGGCATCCTTGACCTCCGCCGTGCCGCGGGACTCCGCGACGATGCCGCCGAAATCCCACATCGAGGTCCAGAATTGCTCGGGTTTGTCGATCGACCAGCGCCAAAGCTGGGCGTAATCGGCGGCCTTGACCTGCCATTGCCGCTCGACGGCGGCGATGAAGGTGGTGAGATTGGCTTCCGCGATGCATTTTGGCGACGGGCGCCACATCGGCATGTCGGATGTCGCTTCGGTCATGGCAACGCGGCGAGGCGGAAGGGCCGGATTTCGACCTCCCGCCAGACATCGCCGACGGTATAGGGATCGGCCTTCAACCAACAATCCAGGGCGTCTCGCGACGGAAAATCGAGCAGACAGGCCGAACCGATCATCCCGCCCGATTCGTCGAGGATCGCGCCCCCGGCGATGAAATTGCCCGCCTCTTTGAGCCGCGCGATGCCTACCAGATGCGCCAGGCGCGCGACCCGGCGGCGTTCGGCCGCGCCGGCATCGGAGCCATCATGGGCAATCAGAAGAAATTGCATCGGTGCCAGTATGGCTAAGCCCAAATCCCCTGCATAGGACGGACATCACACCTTCGCCGGTGGCGCATCCACGGGGGGAGACACCCGGCTCCCATATCCCTCCGTGCAGGGACGGGCCGAACTTAGCGGCGCTGGATGGTGGCCGGCAATTGGCCCGGGGTCTGAACCGTATAGCCGCCAGGGTTGGGCGTGACCGTTGTCGGCAACTGCCCGGGTCTCTGGATGGTTGCCCCGCCGCCGGGGGTTGGCGTGACGGTTGTCGGCAATTGGCCGGGTCTTTGGACCGTGGCGCCGCCGCCGCGATTCGGCGTGACCGTGGTTGGCAATTGGCCCGGTATCTGGATCGTCGACCCGCCGCCGCGGTTGGGCGTCACCGTGGTCTGGGGTTGTCCGGGCGTCTGGATGGTGTAGCCGTTATTGGGCCGTGTGTTGTTGCGGGTTTGCGCCTGGGCGCTGGTGACGAAAACACCGGCTGAAATCAACGTCGCGAGGAAACAGACCAACACTGTGGGCATGGGCGTTGCTCCATGGAATTTGGTCACCTTAATCGTAGCATTGGAAACGCTCTACACCTAGTCTGCGACGATGTCCGATCGCCTGGCGGCGGGTTTCAAGAAACGGTGGCGGGGGTTGCCTGGCTTCACGCGCGGCGCCATCCTCATTCTGTGCGCGACGGCCATCTCGTCGATGCAGATGGCCCAGATCAAATCGATGGGCAGCCGGCTCGATACCCTCCAGATCGGGTTTTTCCGCTTCGCCGCCGCGCTGATCGTCATCTTGCCATTCGTCGCCAAGGCCGGACCCGCGGCCTTTCGCACCAACCATCTTAAGATGCACGCAGCGCGCGGGACTTTGAGCTTCTGCGCCCAGATTTTTTCCTTCTACGCGATCATCCATTTGACGTTGGCCCAGGCGACGGCTCTGTCGTTTACGAAATCGCTGTTCATGGTGCCGCTCGCCATCCTCGTGTTGGGCGAAACCGTGGGCTGGCGCCGCGCCCTGGCCACCGTCACCGGGTTCCTCGGCGTGTTGGTCATGATTCGGCCGGGTTATGCGGAATTGAGCCTGGCCGTGCTGGCCGGGCTGATCGGGCCGTTTTTCGTGGCCGATTCGGTGGTCGTGGCCCGCAAGCTCGCCCATCGCGAACAGCCGGTGACGATCCTGTTTTATTTCGGCGTCGTCACCACGACCGTCTCGCTCGGTCCCGCGCTTTATGTGTGGCAGAGCCCGACCTGGTTCGATCTTTTCCAGGCGTTCACAATCGGGGTGTCCGGCCTGTTGCTGCAACGCTGCCTGATCGGCGCCTATCAAGTAACCGAGGCCTCCGCGGTCGCTCCCTTGGACTACACCAGGCTGTTGTTCGCGGCGGCCGTCGGTTTCACGCTCTTCGGCGAAATTCCCGATCCCTGGACCTGGGTCGGGGCGGCGATCATCGCCGGCAGTTCGATCTACATCGCCCGCCGCGAAACCAAACTCGCGCGCCACCGACCGCCGCCACCGCCGGAAGACGCGATCTGACCGGCTGATTAGAGGTGGTGGTCCAAAAATTATTGACGATCGGCGGCTTGGCCCTGCGGCGTTCAGGGGTTAGTCTCCGCCGATGCTGACCCGATCAACCCTGCCGCCGACCCTGGCCGAGATCGAAGATTTGGCCCGAGCCGCCCTCAAGACCATCCCGGAGGAATTGCGGAATCACGCCCAGGATTTGGTCATCCGCGTCGAGGATTTTCCCGACGAGGAGACCGAGTGCGACATGGACCTCGAAACGCCGTTCGATATCCTCGGCCTCTATCAAGGTGTGGCGCTCGCCCGCCAGAGCGTGGCCGACGCGCCGCAGGACCTCAACCGCGTGTTCCTGTATCGGCGTCCGATTTTGGATTATTGGTGCGAGACCGGGGACGACCTCTACCGCATCGTCCGCCACGTCCTGATCCACGAAATCGGCCATCATTTCGGCTTCTCGGACGAAGACATGGAAGCCATCGAGACCCAGGACTAACCCGCCAGATCGGCGACGGCGCCGCGCAGCACCGGCAGCAAGTCGCTCTCGAACCAGGGATTGCGCTTTAGCCAGCCCTGGTTGCGCCAGCTTGGATGGGGCAGCGGCAGGAAACGGGGCAGGTACTCACCGAAGGCCTGGACCGTCGCGGTCACGGTTGGCTTGGCGTCCTTGCCCAGGTAATAGGCCTGGGCATAAGCCCCGATCAGCAGCGTCAGCTTCACGCGCTTCAATAACGGGCGCAGCCGCGGGTGCCACAACGGCGCACATTCGGGCCGGGGCGGAAGATCGCCGCCCTTGGCGTCGTTTCCGGGAAAGCAGAACCCGGTGGGCAGGATGGCGATGAGGTTTTCATCATAGAAACGGTCGCGGTCGATGGCCAGCCAATCGCGCAATCGCTCGCCGCTCGCATCATTCCACGGCACCCGGGATTCATGCACCCGCGTGCCCGGCGCCTGCCCCACGATCAACAGCCTCGCGCACGCGGCCGCGCGCAGCACCGGCCGTGGGCCATGTGGCAGATGCGCCGCGCAAACGCGGCAGGCCCTGGCGGCTTCCATCTCGATGCTCAATTGTCGTTGAACGGCGCTTGGCGGCTTCGGAATCTCTTCGGCTCCCCCCATGGCCGTGTGGTACCTTAACAACTGGACCGGCCGAAGCAACCGGCCGCCGCCAGCCCAGTATCGGCGAGAGAATTCGCGCGATCCGGCGCCGATGGTTTCGCGCGCGGCGGCGCTTGTTCGATCGCCGCCGCGCTCGTTGCGCCGACCGCCGCGAGCGAGGACTAAGGTCAGAATTTCCCTGGAAGCGTCACGTGATCGCGAATCTCGCCTCAAAGGTATTTCGGTTTTTCGAGAGCCTGCTCGAACCCACGGAAAGGGAGCCGGACGCCACCCCGCCGCAGGAGTTGTGGGCCTTTTACTGGCACTACGCCCGCCAGGTCCGCGGCCTGGTGCTGTTGCTGTTCGCCTCGGGGTTGATCGTCGCCATTCTCGATACCACTATCCCGGTGTTCATCGGAGAGGTCGTGGGCCTGATTTCCCGCGGCACGCCCGGAGAACTATTCGAGGAGTCCTGGCCGCGGCTGGTCGGCATGGGGGCGATCGTCCTGATCGCGCGCCCGATCGCGCTTTTGTTCCAGAACCTGATCACGCTCCAGGCCATCAATCCCGGTCTGACCAACCTGATTCGCTGGCAGAGCCATTGGCATGTCGTGCGGCAGAGCTGGACGTTTTTTCAAAACGATTTCGCCGGCCGCATTGCCAACCGGGTGATGCAAACCGGCCCGTCGTTGCGCGAAAGCGTCGTCGCCGCCACCAACGCGGTTTGGTACATCTTGATTTACGGCACCAGCGCCATCGTGTTGATGGCATCGAGCGACGCCCGGTTGGCCGCGCCGGCGGGGGCATGGTTCGTCGCTTATGCCATTCTCCTGCGCTATTTCGTACCGCGCATGCGCGAGCGGTCGCGCCAGATGTCAGAGGTGCGCTCGGCGCTGACCGGCCGCGTCGTTGATAGCTACACCAACATCCTGACGGTCAAGCTCTTCGCCCGGCCGGACGACGAAGACCAATTCGTGCGGGCGTCGGTCGACAAACACACCGCGACCTTCCGCCAGCAAACACGGCTGATGACTTTTTTCAGCGTCACGTTGTCGACCGTGAACGCGGCCCTGCTGGTCACCACGGGTGCGGTCTCGGTCTTGCTGTGGAACGATGGCAGCATCGATGTCGGCGCCGTGGCCATGGCGTTGCCGCTCACCTGGAACATTGCCAGCATGGCCGGCTGGGTCGCGCAGAACGTCACCTCGATTTTCGAGAATGTGGGCACCGTGCAGGAAGGCATGCGGTCGATCGCCGTGCCGCGCCAGCTTCCCGACCGACCGGACGCAGTACCCCTGCGCGTGGAGCGGGGAAAGGTGGTTTTCGAAGACATGCGTTTCGGATATGGCACCGTGCGCGGCGTGCTACACGGCATCAATCTGTCCATCGCGCCCGGCGAACGTGTCGGCCTGGTCGGCCGGTCGGGCGCCGGCAAATCGACGCTGGTCAATCTGCTGCTGCGTTTCTATGAAACCGAGGCCGGGCGTATCCTGATCGATGGCCAGGACATCGCCGGTGTCACCCAGGAAAGCCTGCGCGCCCACATCGCCATGGTCACCCAGGACACCTCGCTGTTGCACCGCTCGATCAAGGACAACATCCGCTACGGACGGCCGGGAGCGACCGACGAGGAAGTGATCGCCGCCGCCGCCAGCGCCCATGCCCTGGAATTCATCGAGAAGCTGGAGGACTGGCTGGGCCGTAAGGGTTTCGACGCCCATGTTGGGGAACGCGGCGTCAAACTGTCCGGCGGACAGCGGCAGCGTATCGCCATCGCCCGCGTGATCCTGAAAAACGCGCCGATCCTCGTGCTGGACGAGGCGACCTCCGCGCTCGATTCGGAAGTCGAGGCCGCAATCCAGGAGCAGCTCGGCAGCCTGATGAAGGGTCGTACCGTCATCGCCATCGCCCATCGGCTGTCCACCATCGCCCGTTTGGATCGGCTGATCGTCATGGACCATGGCCGTATCGTCGAGGAAGGCACCCATGCCGAGCTGCTCGCCAGCGGCGGCCATTATTCGCGCCTGTGGCTGCGGCAATCGGGTGGGTTCTTCGAGCCCGACGAACCGGAGACCGTGACCATTCCGCCCATTGGCGAATGATCGGGGAAACATGACCAAGCCGGTTTCTTCGCCCGAGCGCAGGCCGTTGCGCGTTCTGTTCGTGTGTACAGGCAACATCTGTCGGTCGCCGACCGCGGAAGGCGTATTCCGCGCCTTGGCCGAACGCGCCGGATTGGCGCATGGCGTGGAGGCCGATTCGGCGGGCACCCACGATTACCATGTCGGCGCGACGCCGGATGAGCGCAGCCAGGTGGCGGCCAGGCGGCGCGGCGTGGAAATCGGACGGTTGCGGGCGCGTCGAGTCGATGACGGCGATTTCGATCGGTTTGACATGATCCTGGCGATGGACCGCGAACATCTTCGGATACTCCGGCGCCGCTGCCCGGCGGACAAGGCCGACCGCGTGCGATTGTTTCTCGATTTCGCCCCCGGGCACGGCCAGGACGTGCCCGATCCCTATTTCGGCGAATCGAACGGGTTCGAGACGGTTCTCGATCTCGTCGAAAAGGCCTCGGCCGGCTTGATCGAGGCGCTGCGAAGCCGCATCGGCGCGGCGAAGGCGTGAAGCTGCTGTTCGTCGACGTCGGCAACTACTGTCGCTCGCCGGTGGCGGCGGCGGTTTTTTTGGCCGAAATGGCGCGGCGGGGACTCGCGCAAATCGTGGCGGCGGATTCAGCCGGGCTTGAGGACCATCACCTCGGCCAGCCCGCGCACCCGATGACCGTCCAATCCGCGCTGCGCCGCGGCATCGATCTGAGCCGCCATCGCTGCCGCCGGATCGCGGACGCCGATTTCGCCGGTTTCGACCGCATTCTCGCCGTGGATCGTCAAAGCCTCACCAGCCTGACCGCCCTGTGTCCCCCAGCCGAACGGCACCGGCTCGGCTTGCTGCTTGCCTACGCCCCCGAACTCAGCCTGGATGACATTCTCGACCCCAACCGGCAGCCGGCCGAAGCGTTCGAGCGCGTCCTCGATTTGTCGGAGCGCGCCGCCGCCGGTCTTGCCGCGGCGTTGAACCTCCGCCCGTGAGCGGCACGCTCGCCGACCGCATCGAAGCGGCGATCGGACGCCGGCCGCTGCACAGCGCGCCGCTTTCCGGCGGCTGCGTGAGTACGGTTCACCGCGTGAGCTTCGGCGACGGCAGCCAGGCCGTGGTCAAACAAACCGCCGCGGGCAGTCTCGCCCTCGAAGGTTTCATGCTCCGCTACCTTCACGACCACAGCAATTTGCCGGTACCCGCGGTCATCCACGCCGAGGACCGGCTGTTGATCATGGAATTTGTCGATGCCGGCGACGGGCTCGACGAAAGCGTGGAAGCCGAAGCCGCCGAGTTGCTGGCCGACCTTCACAACCTATCCGCCGACCGCTTCGGGTTTGGCCGGGACACGCTGATCGGCGGCCTTCACCAACCCAACCCGGAAGGCGACGATTGGCTGGCTTTCTTTCGCGACCACCGCCTTCTCTACATGGCTGGAGAAGCGCAACGGGCCGGCCGCCTCCCGGGGCGGGCGATGCGCCGGGTCGAACATCTCGCGGGAAAGCTGCATACCTGGATCGACGCCCCCGCGAGGCCCTCGTTGATCCATGGCGACATGTGGGGCGGCAATGTGTTGGCCCGGCGCGGCCGCATCGCCGCCTTTATCGATCCCGCGATCTATCACGCCGATGCGGAAATGGAGCTGGCCTTTTCGACGTTGTTTTCGACCTTCGGCCCCGCCTTTTTCAGCCGCTACGGCGAAATCCGCCCGCTCCGGCCGGGTTTTTTCGAGGTCCGCCGCGATCTTTACAATCTGTATCCGATGCTGGTCCATGTCCGCCTGTTCGGCGGGGCGTATGTCGGCCAGGTCGAGCGAATTCTCAGCCGGTTTGGGAGTTAGGCGCGCGCGATTGCGCCCTGGTCCTCGGCCAGTTCGTAATCGGACTCCAGGCGATAGACCGCGCCGCCGCGGCCGCGGTGGCTCGAAAACAACGCGAACCTCTCCACCGCGAAAGGCGGCCCGCGGAACAATCCGAACCGGCCGAGAAAGGCCGAAACCTTGGGCGCCGGCGCGTCCCGGAGCCGGGCTAGTGTCACATGCGGGAGGAATTTCCGACCCTCTGGCGCGAAGCCGGCGCGGACCAGCGCCGATTCGACCCGGTCGCGCAGCCTGATCAGGGGTGCGATCTTGGGCACTCCGGCCCATAAGGCGCGCGGTTGGCCCGAGGTCTCGAAATGACCCACGCCGGCCAGCTCGAGCGAAAAACGCGGCGAGCGCACCGCTAATAGCGCGCGATCAATGTCCTCGATCCGGGGTTCTTCCACCTCGCCGATGAAACGCAGCGTCAAATGCATGTTCTCGACCGGCGTCCAGCGTGCGCCCGGCACGCCGGCGTGCAGGAAGCCGAGGACGGTTCGCACGCTCGCGGGCAACTCGATGGCGACGAAGAGCCGGATCATGGTTCAGGTGCCGCGCCGGGGGGCTTTCCGCTTCTAAGAAATAGGATCAGCTCCCGGCCGCGACCAGCTTTCGCACGAGCGGGAGCAGCCGGCCGACGATGATCTCGACACCCTTGGCGTTGGGATGGATTCCGTCGGCTTGATTGAGCGCCGGATCGGCGGCGACGCCGTCCAGAAAGAACGGATAAAGGGGCGTGCCGTGTTTTTCGGCCAAACGCGGGAACATGCCGTTGAAGTCGCGGCCGTAGTCGCGGCCGAAATTAGGCGGCGCCATCATGCCGGTCAGCAACACGCGCAGGCCCTTGGCCCGCAATCGCGTGAGGATCGCGTCGAGATTGGCTTCGGTCTGTTTGGGATCGAGGCCGCGCAGCCCGTCATTGGCCCCCAGCTCGACGATAACGGCATCGGGCCGCTCCGCCAGGGCCCAATCCAGCCGCGCCAGCCCGCCGGCCGAGGTGTCGCCGGACACGCCGGCATTGATAACCTGGATCGGCAGTCCCTCGGCGCGCAGCGCGGCCTCGAGCCGGACCGGGAAGGCGTTGGCGGGCGGTAGGCCGTATCCGGCGGTTAAGCTGTCGCCCAGTACGAGTATCTTGCCGCCGGATTGCGCCATCGCGGCCGTACACATGATCGAGAGCGCGACCAGCCCGACGTTGACAATGGACAGTAGCGGACGATATCGGGGAAACATGCCACTGTTCTGGCTGCCCGAAAATCGCAAGAGAAGGCCCATGGATTCCCTTTCCGCTTCACCCGAAGCGATCGTCTCTCTGACCGATGTGCATCTAACACTGGCGAGCGCGGCGGGTGAGGTCAATATCCTGCGCGGTGTCAGCCTATCCGTCGATCGCGGCGAATCCGTGGCCATCGTTGGACCGTCCGGTTCCGGCAAATCGACCATGATGATGGTCATGGCCGGGCTGGAACGTCCTACCTCGGGACGAGTGCGGGTCGCCGGCCACGATCTCGGCGGCCTCGGCGAGGACGGCCTCGCTTTGTTTCGCCGGGACACCATCGGTATCGTTTTCCAGGCCTTTCACCTGATCCCGGCGATGAACGCGCTCGAAAACGTGGCCGTGCCTCTGGAATTCACCGGGCGGCGGGACGCGTTCGCGCGGGCGCGCCAAGCCCTGGAAGCGGTCGGGCTCGACCATCGGCTGGACCATTATCCGTCGCAGCTTTCCGGCGGCGAACAACAGCGGGTGGCCCT
>CAMDDQ010000017.1 GCA_945892765.1 Asaia bogorensis | reverse complement strand
CTCAAGGAATTCGATCTCATCATCTTCGATCGCTATCGGCGTCGCGATGTCCTTCCGGCCGGTTATCTGGACAATATCGCCCGTTATGTGCGCGGCGGCGGCGCGCTGCTCGAAGCGGCGGGACCAGCCTTTTCGACTCCGCTCAGTCTATTCAATTCGCCGCTCGGCGACGTCCTCCCCGGCCAGCCCACGGGCATCGTCCATGAGCAAGGTTACCGGCCGCGGCTTACCGATGCCGGCCATCGCCATCCGGTCACGGCCGAACTGCCCGGAAGCGAGGGCACCGAGGCGAGTTGGGGCCGCTGGTTTCGTCAGATGGATGTGCAGGCCCGCAGCGGCACGGTGCTGATGGACGGCGCCAATGGTAGCCCGCTTCTCCTCCTCGATCGTGTCGGCGAGGGCCGCGTGGCCCAGCTCTTGTCGGATCAAATTTGGTTGTGGGCGCGGGGTTACGAAGGCGGCGGCCCGCAGGCCGAGCTTTTGCGCCGGCTTGCGCACTGGCTGATGAAAGAACCCGAGCTCGAGGAAAACGACCTCCGCGCTACCATTCAGGGCAATCGTCTGTTGGTCGAGCGCCGCTCATTGACTCCAGACGAGAAGCCGGTCTCGGTGACCTTCCCCTCGGGCAAGACTGAACCGGTGAAGATGACCGAAGGGCAAGGCGGCCGATCGAACGGTGTTGTTGAGATCGAGGAACCGGGCCTCTATCACGTCGGTGACGGCCAGCGGGTCGCGTTAAGCGCGGTCGGCGCGCTTAACCCGAAAGAATTGGCCGATGTGCGCGCCACCGAAGATTTACTCAAACCCGTGGTTGCCGCAACCGAGGGCGGTGTTCTCTGGTTGTCGGAAGGCGCCAATTTCGATGTGCGTCGGGTCAGACCGGATCGCGAAGCCGCCGGCCGTAACTGGATCGGATTCAAGGCAAATGGCGACTACGTCGTCACCGGCGTGAGGCAATTGCCCCTGCTGCCGGCTCTTGTCGTCTTCCTCATCGCGCTGGGCGCGAGCATCTTTGCGTGGAGGCGGGAAGGCCGCTAAATCAGCGCGCCTCCCGCACCCGGGCTTGGTTCAGCTTGTTCCGGTCGCAACTGCCGGACCCTGGTTTATCATGCGGGCTCCCGCCATTCCGATTACCATTGCGCCGACGAAGATAAGCGACTGAGGCAGGCCGAACGCCAAAGACGAAACGGCCGGTCCGGGGCAAAAGCCCACCAATCCCCAGCCCACTCCGAAAATCGCGGCACCACCCACGAGACGGGCATCGATTTCCTTGCGTGCGGGCGGCGGAAAGCTCTTGGCCAGAAAGGGGGCGGGGCGTCCCGACGCGATCCGGAATGCCGCAAAGGTTACAACCAACGCCCCAGCCATGACGAAGGCAAGGCTGGGGTCCCAGGCCCCGGCTATGTCGAGGAAGCCCAGAACTTTCGCGGGATCGACCATATGTGATACGGCCAAGCCCAGACCAAACAGTATTCCGGCGGCGAGAGCGGAAATTTCCTTGCTCATTGCTCAAGCTCCCATCACATGGCGCATGACAAAAACGGTAGCACCGCCGGCAACCATGAAGACGACGGTGGCGATGATCGACCGCGGCGACAGCCTAGCGATTCCGCAGACGCCGTGGCCACTCGTGCAGCCGCCGGACACCGTTGTGCCGATCCCCGTCAGCAACCCGCCGCCGACAAGCAGCGGAAGCGACGGTGTTAGCGCCAAGGCCATGTTGGGCTCGACCGCCAGGCGGTATGCGAGTGCGCCGATGATGAGCCCGGCGATAAACATCAAGCGCCAGGCGATGTCGCCGCGCGTCGGGGCTGCGAGACCGCCGACGATACCGCTGATTCCGGCGATGCGCCCGTTCATCAACAACAGAGCCGCCGCCGACAATCCAATGAGTGCCCCGCCGACCAAGGCGGGAATGGGCGTGAAATTCTCCATGAAAGCGACCTCCTTCGTCATCCGGCCGTCACCGGCCCGAATTCATGCGGATCGTTCCGCCTGCTCCGCTAGCATGGCATGATCGGGCGTGGCTCGCCATATTCCGAGGAAAAGGCTCAATTTTCCAGCGGCTCCGTTGCGGCGCCGGCCATAGGTAGGGACAATGATTGAGGTCAGGCCGTTCGAGGCTCTTGGGCGATTCGAAAACGAGTGGTTGAACGCGCGTTATCATTTCAGCTTTTCCGAATATCGCGATCCCCAACGCATGGGCTTCGGGCCATTGTGGGTCTGGAACGACGATCGCGTTCGGCCGGGGCAAGGTTTCGCCCCGCATGGCCACCGCGATATGGAAATCATTACCTATATCCGCAGAGGCGCGATCACCCACGAGGATCACCTGGGCAATCGCGGGCGGACCGAAGCGGGCGATGTTCAAGTCATGTCGGCCGGCACCGGGACCGACTACGAAAAGCTGGTCAAGTGGTACGACCTCAACGCGGATTTGGCGCAATTTCGAGTCGTCGTCAACCGGGTTGCGACCACCGCGGAAAAATCCCTCCAGACCCAGAAGCCTCACTTCGGCCATCCCGTCGCCGTCGAAAAAAAAATGGCGAAGCTGTCGTCCAAGACCGTTGGCGACGTCGAAGGCGTTCTGCAAACCGCCGATATCAGCCCGTATGTTCGGCGCCAGCCGGTCTGCGTTCTTCTCCGCGACAAACCCCCGGTCATGGTCTTCGAGGAGATCTATGTTTCGATCAAGGACCTCCGTGCGCAGCTTTTCCCCAAGGTCGACCTGCACAATGCACGGTGGCTTTTTCAGCAATTGACGTTGTCGCTCGATCGGCAGGTCCTCGTCATGCTGAACCGCGAAAGCGACAAGGCCGTGGCGAAGGTTAGCATCAACCTCAATGTCCCCACGCTTCTCGGCGACGACTTCCTTAAATTCGACAGCAATTTGAAGGCCTCCAGTCGCGGCGGCATCATTATCGAGATCAATAAAGTCGACGTCTTCTACGACCTCGGCGCCTTTCGCGCCGCCCGCGATTTCCTGCGCAAGCGCGGCTATCGCGTCGCGATCGATGGTGTCACGCCCGACATGTTGTCGATGATCGATCGCGAAAATTTGGAGGCCGATTTCGTCAAGGTCTTCCACCGCAAGGACCAAGCGGCCGAATGGCAGAAGCCGGGTGTGCGCGCCATGATCGAAAAAAGCGGACAGGCGCGTATCATCATGTCGCGCTGCGATTCCCCGGACTCCGTGGAAACCGGGCAGGGCCTGGGCATCAATCTGTTCCAAGGCTACTACGTGAAAAAGTTACTGGATGCCGCTCGCCATGGCGCCGTACCCGATTCAACCCGCGCAATCGCTGGCCGGAAACCGGCCGCCGCTCTGCCTGGGAATAGTGAGCGCGATTGACCGCATGGCGCGCAATCGGTGCCGTCCTCCGCGGCCACTGACCGGGGTTCGCCAATGAGGTTCATTCTACCGGCGGCCGTTATGGCCGGGCTGCTGCCTGGCCCCGCCTGCGGCGAAATGAAAGACGCCGTCGCGGCCTATGAGCGCGGCGACTACGCCGTGGCCGTGCGTGAATTCCTGCCGATGGCGTTGGCGGGGGTCTCGCAGGCCCGTTTCGATCTCGGTCTGATGCACGCGACCGGTCGCGGTGTTCCGCGCGACATCGGGCTCGCTGCGATGTGGTATCGACAGGCCGCCGATCAAGGCTTCGCGCCCGCCCAGTATGAATATGGCCGCCTCGTGGCGCCCGCCGAGGCCGCCGCCTGGTTCCAACGCGCCGCCGATCAAGGATATGCGCTTGCCGCCTTCCGTCTCGGCCTCGCCTATCGCGAGGGAGGGGGTGTGCCGCGGAGCGATGTCGAAGCTGCCCGTTTGTACCGGAAGGCGGCCGAAGCGGGGCTCGCCGAGGCCCAATCCAACCTGGGGCTGATGTACGAACGGGGCGACGGCGTTCCCCCCGACGAGGCAGAGGCCCTGCGCTGGTATCGTCGGGCCGCCGAACAGGGGCAGCCCGAAGCGCAGTTCAATCTTGCCGCGATGCTTGAGGAAGGCCGGGGCGGCGCGCCCGATGTCGCCGCCGCGGCCGCATGGTATCGGCGGGCGGCAGACCGGGGTGTCGCGGCGGCGATGAACAATCTTGGTGTTGT
The DNA here is from genome assembly GCA_945892765.1 of Asaia bogorensis. Classification (GTDB taxonomy): domain Bacteria; phylum Pseudomonadota; class Alphaproteobacteria; order CACIAM-22H2; family CACIAM-22H2; genus SHVT01. Next base: position 21,880 of record CAMDDQ010000017.1, on the reverse strand, counting down.
TCTGGAAAGGGGCGAAGCCATTTCGGCCGATCCGGTTCTTGCCTACGCCTGGTACGAGGCTGCTTCGGTTCGTGGAGGTTCGGGCGGCGCAGCCGAGCAGGCCAGCCGCAACCGCGACCAGATCGCCGCGCGACTGTCCGTCGACGAACTGGGCCGTGCCCGGCGCGAGGCTCAGCAGATCTTGGCGCGCGTCGCGGCGGCGACAATGTCCGCCGCGACGGCCGAGGTGCCGCCGGGCTCCTCGGAGGCCCCCACGGCCGACAAACCCCTGGCGGTCCGCATCCAGGAAAGCCTGCGCACGTTGGGCTACGATCCCGGCCCGCCGCAAGCGCGCATCGGGGCAAAAGCGGCCAGCGCCATTCGCGAATTTCAGGCCGATGTCGGTGCCCCGGTGACTGGGGAGGCCTCCGAGGTGCTGGCGTTGGGCCTGCGGGCGGCTGTGGCGGCCCGGCTTACGGTGCGTTCACCGGTCTTGCGGTAGTGCGGCTTAACGAGAAATTGTTCGCTGGCCGCTTCCGTCGCGGCCAGCGGAGACATAGAGTTATCCGCACATCTGGAGTGTGGGATTCCGTGAAGCGCCTCATTCTGATCGCTCTGCTGGTCACGTCCGTGCCCGCCTTCGTTGGAGTCGACGAGGGTCTCGCGGCGATCGAGAGCGGCGATTTCGCGACGGCATTGCGGGAGCTGCGGCCCGCCGCGGGCGGCGGCGATGCTCGCGCCCAGTTTGCCATTGGGCTCATGCATGAAAGTGGGCAGGGCGTGGCCGCCAACGCCGCCGAAGCCGCCCGCTGGTATCGGAGCGCGGCCGAGCAAGGATTTGCGCGCGCCGAATTCAGCCTCGGCAATTTGTACCGGCAGGGCCGCGGGGTCTTGCAAAACGATGAGGCGGCGATCACCTGGTACAGCCGCGCAGCCGAGCAGGGTCATTCGCGCGCGATGTTCAGCCTCGGCCAAATGCACGAACAAGGGCGCGGCGTGCCGCGCGATCTGTCGGAGGCCGCGCGCTGGTATGGCCGCGCCGCGGAGCAAGGGCTGTTGCTGGCGCAGTACAATCTCGGCGTGTTGCTGGAAAGGGGCGAAGGTGTCCAGCGCAACCCGGTGAAGGCGATGGCCTGGTATCTCCTTTCCCGGCTCCGGCTCCCGCCTGGGCCTGACCGCGACCGCGCCGAAACCGCCATGCTGCGCGTGGATACGCAGCTGACCAATGAGGGCCGCGCCCAGGCGCGCCGTCTCGCCGAGGACCTTCTGGATCAATTGCCCGGCGAAAAATAGACCGCGGGGCGGAATCCCCTAAGGCGAGGCGGGCCCGCCCCCCGTCTGCTTACGCCGCGCGACCCCGCGGACGACGTTGTCGATCAACAGCCGACCGGCCGAGCCGCCCATCGTCAGTATCGATTCCGGGTGGAATTGGACGCCTTCGACCGGCAGCTCCCGGTGCCGGATCGCCATGACCAGACCGGTTTCGTTGCGGGCCGATACTTCCAGGCTGGATGGGAATCGGCCCTCGCGGGCAACGAGTGAGTGATAGGCCCCCGCTTCATAGGGCGAGGGCAGGCCGGCAAAGATGGTCCTTCCGTCGTGGCTGATCTTCCACGTCTTTCCATGGCGCGGCTCGTCGAGGATCCGGAGGTCGCCGCCGAACGCTTGGACCATGCCCTGAAGGCCGAGACACACGCCGAATTGGCCGACGCCGCGTTCGGCGAGGGCGCGCACGAGATCGGGCACGCCGAATTGGTCCGGCCACCCAGGTCCCGGCGAATGGACAACGAGATCCGGCGATCCGGCAAGCAATCGCTCTAACGACGTGCCGGCGCGCACCGTACGAACCTCGGCGCCGGTCTGGCGGAAATAGTCGGCCAGCGTGTGGACGAAGGAATCCTCGTTGTCGACGAACGCGATCTTCAAGCCGGCGCCCGGCTGCGACGGTGCGGCGCCGACCGCCGGGGCGGGCGGCGGCGATGTGAGGTCCGCGAGCGCGCGAAACAGCGCGTTCGATTTCGTTCTTGTCTCCTCCTCCTCCTCGACCCCAACGGAATCCCAGACCAATGTGGCGCCGACTCGATAGCGCGCCTTTCCACCTGTCAGATGGAACGTGCGGATGGTGATCCCTGTATTGAGGTTGCCGTTGAACAGGAGCGCGCCGACCGCGCCGCCATACCAACCGCGGGGGGAGGCCTCGAAGCGTTCGATGAGCTGTACGGCCATCTTCTTTGGCGCGCCGGTCAGCGTGACAGCCCACATATGCGACAGGAAAGCGTCAATGCCGGAAAAGCCGGGCCGCAACCGGCCCTCGACATGATCGATGGTGTGATAAAGCCCGGCATAGGCCTCGATCAGCCGCCGGTCGAGCAGTTTCACCGTGCCGGGGACGCAAACGCGCGACTTGTCGTTGCGGTCGACGTCCGTGCACATCGTCAGCTCGACCTCGTCCTTTTCGGAATTGAGAAGCGCCAGCAAGCGTTCCGCATCCTCCATCGCATTGCCACCGCGGCGCACGGTGCCGGAAATCGGGCAGGATTCGATGCGGTCGCCCTCGACCCGAATGAACATCTCGGGTGATGTGCCGACCAACCGGTCTTCGCCGAGTTGCAGGAAGAACTCATACGGGCTCGGGTTGACCCGCCGGATTTGATGGTAGAGAGCCGAAGCCAGCCCGGTGTATTCGGTCTCAAAGACGCGGCTCAGCACAACCTCGAAGATATCGCCGGCCTTCATGTGTGCCCGAGCCGTGTCGACCATCGCCGCGTAGTCCTGCGGCGTGCGATCGGAGGTTATCGCGGCATTTCTAATCCCGGTGTTCGCGGCGGGTTGGGGCAGGGGCGCGAAGCTCGTTGCGTCCGCCCCGGCCATGGTCGTCCCGTCGCGGGAAAGCACATAATCGAAGCGGTAGGCCGCTTCCTTGCGGCGATCTACGCAGGTCAAGCAATCGGGAAAATAGAGATGGAGGTCGCGGTGTTCCGGATCGCGCTTCTGGCTTAAGACAATTCTCTCGAACTGAAAAATCAGGTCGTAGCCGAAGGCTCCATAGAGTCCGAAAAAGGCATCGTCGATCCCGCGAAACTCTCCGATCAGGCGGCGCAGCGGCGAAAACAGCGAGGGCTGGAGGCTACGGTCTTCCTCGGCGAAAAAGCCGTCTGAGAGCCTGATGTCGAGAGAAAGGCGCCGCGGACTGTCCTCGGCGATGTCGGTCTCGGGGCCGACGAGAACGGGCTTCAGGATGGCCAAGAGCCTCGTGCCGCGCGCGTTGAGCGCGGACAGGGACAAGCGTTGTCCCCGCGCCTTGATTTCGATTGGCGGACCAGCGAATCCGATGTCCCATCGCGAATAGCGGCCTGGATATTCGACGCCGGAGGACAACAGCACGCCGCGTTCACCGTCCAGGCGTTCGGCGAGACCGGCGATGCCTTGTTTGAAATCCAGCGTCGTGGTCGTTCGCTCGACGAGGACTCCGGAAGGCGTGGTAAAGCGATCTGTCATGTCTTGCACCCGCTGGCTTGCGATTCCGACGGCCGGCCGCCGGCCAAAGCCGAGTGCCTAGCGTCGTCAAGCGGTTGAAATGAAAGGCGGCGTGGAGCTTTGGCTAGCGGCTTCGCCAGAGCCAGACCTGCCAGATGCGCGGATTCGTCAGACGGGATTTTTTCGCCGGCATGATGGCGGCAGGATAACATTGGAGCCGGACACGGTCCATCCTCCGGGCGCCTGAAACCGAATGCGCGCTGTTTACGCCTTGTAAGTGGGCAGCTTGAATAGCCGGGCCGCGTTGCCATGCGCGATCTTGGCCGCCAGCTCCGGCGGAAGCTGGGCGATCAACGAACGCGTCTCGGTCGATTTCGGTAGCTTGCGAAGACGAAACGCGGCGGCCATGTGCTGATGGCCGGAGCCGATCATGAAACGGTCGCTGAAATCGCCGAGCAATTTGAGCCATTCCGGTTTGAGGCGGCTGTTGTTGTCGAGCGGACGAGTGGCGGCGACACTCAACCGGTCGATGCGGATGCTCATATACAGGTTCGGGTTGGCGGCCAGAAGCTCCCGCAGAAGCTCAGGCGTGCGCTGGCCCGTATTGTCCCAGCCCGTGTTCGCCCAGATGATATTGGCCTTGCGGTTGGCGCCAAGCAGCTTTTTGAATTCTTCGATATTGGCCGGCAGGCTCTCTGGATTGTTCGGCGTGCGCGCCGCCCAAACCTTGGCGAGGGTGTATTCCTTCACCACCGCTTCCATATGGACCATCATGGGCACGCCGCTCTCCGCCGCGATGTCCGCCAACTGCGTGACCAAGGGGTGGTCCGGCGGCGCCGAGACATAGGGCTGGTCCTTGTTGAAGGACAATTGTTCGAGCCCGATCTCGCCGAAACCCATGCTTCCGGCCGCCAAGATGGCCCTGGCCTTGGCCTCAAAATCGGTCTTCAAGGCCGGTGACACCGCGTTTGTGCGAACAGCCTGCTGGATGATGAGATTCAGCTGGCCGCCGCCGCCGAGATAGCTGAACCGGTCGGCCTTGACCTTCAGAATGTCGGCAAAGAAATCGTAGTCGTGCAGCGAAAGGTGGTTGATGGCGAAGGGCGGAGGCATGACGATGGCCCGCTTGAAATTGAGCGTGTCCATCGTTTCGAGCGCTTCATCGACCGCGCTCTCATAGTGGTTGCCGGGGATACCGGGCGCGCGGCCAACCAGATAGACCTGCGTGTCGATGACCGGGATTCCGATGTCGATATCCTGCGCGGCGGCGTCGCCCGACCGGCCCAGCGTGCGCAACGCGACCGCACCAAGGGCCGCCCGTGAAAACACGCCAAGGGCCTTCCGGCGATCAACAGGGCTATGGTTGTCGGTCATGCCTCGATTCCTTTCGCTCAAGCCCGTCCGTGACGAGTAGGGCCCGCTTTGTCGTCGTCGGCGCGGCTCGAAACTCTCAAATAAGCCTCTGATCTAGAGCAGATTGAACCCGCCATCAACCGTCAAACTTGTTACCGCTTTCTTGAGCCGTGGTGAATTTTTCCGGACAAGGCGCTATACGGTGACCAATTCCGTTTGGCAGTCGAGTTTGTTCTCAATGACCCCTCCCGCTCAATGACCGTTCTCCTGACCGGCGCCGCCGGGTTTATCGGCTACCACGTCGCGCAGGCGCTGCTGGCTCGCGGAAACGCCGTTATCGGCATCGACGACCTCAACGCCTATTACGATCCGGGGCTGAAACAGGCGCGGCTCGACCGCCTCACGCGGCAAAAGGGATTTTCGTTCAACAAGATCGATATCGCCGACCGCGATGCCGTCACCGCGCTGGTCGCGCGCCATCCCGAAATCGAAGGAGCCATTCACCTCGCCGCCCAGGCCGGCGTTCGTTATTCGCTTGAACATCCGGAAGCCTATGTGCGGGCCAATCTGGACGGTCACTTTGCCGTGATCGATGCCTGCAGGCGCCTGCCCCGGCTGCGCCACCTCGTTTATGCCTCGTCGTCATCGGTCTATGGCGGCAACACGAAATTGCCCTTCGCCGTCGAAGACCGGGTTGACCGGCCGATTTCCCTGTACGCGGCAACCAAAGCGGCGGACGAGTTGATCAGTCGCTGCTACAGCCATCTTTACGGGATGAAGATGACCGGGCTGAGGTTCTTCACGGTTTATGGACCTTGGGGCCGGCCCGACATGTCCGCCTATATCTTCACCAAGGCGATCCTCGCGGGTGAGCCGATCACCGTGTTCAACGACGGCGACATGAAACGCGACTTCACCTATGTCGACGATATCGTTGCCGGTGTTCTCGCCTGCCTCGCTCGCCCGCCGCCCGGGGGTGAGGACTCCCATCGGCTGTACAACCTCGGCAATCATCGCGCCGAGCCGCTGATGCGGTTCATCGGCGAGATCGAGCGCGCGACCGGCCGTAAGGCGCAAATGCGCTTCGCCCCTCTACAGCCTGGCGATGTGAAGGAAACCTTCGCCGATATCGATTCCTCGCGGCGCGATCTTGGTTTCGAACCGAAGACCGGCATCGACGAAGGTGTGCCGCGTTTCGTCGCCTGGTACCGCGACTATCACCGGGTCTAGTTGGCGGGCGGCACGCCGCAGGCGGACAATGCTTCGCTCTGCCGCCGGCCCAGGGTGTCTTCGTTGAAATCGCCGATCAGGTCGTGAAACAGGCGGTACCAGTTGATCTCCGCCTTGAGGTGCAGAAAGACCGAGCCCAGGCCGATCGCCGCGCGGTCCATGAGAACGAATTCGCGGGGCGGCGTGACTCCGCCCAGGCGGCGCAATTCGGCGTGCACCTTGCCGGCGACCTCCGCGCCATAGACGCCGTCGGTAGTGTCCTGGATACGCCGCGCCTTGTCCTCCATCAGCGGCGCGTAGACGAATTCCGCCCAATGATTGAGAACCGCGATCACGTCCTTCGATAGATTCTTGAATCCCCAAGTCTCATAGGCATGCACCGCAAGTTTGGAATCGTTGGTGTTCAGGGCGTTGTAAAGGTCGATGACGCCGCGCACGAAAGACGGTTTGAACACGCGCACGCAGCCAAAATCGAGAAGATTGACCGACCCGTCTGAACAGGCGGCGTAGTTGCCCAGATGCGGGTCGCCATGGATGACGCCGCAGTCGTAGAACGGCAGATACCACGCGCGGAACATGTTGTATGCAACGACGTTGGCACGTTTGGGGTGGCTCTTGACGAAGTCGGTCAGCCTTTCGCCGTCCAGCCAGGTCATGGTCAACAACCGCCGGGTGGACAGCTCCTGCCGAACGCTGGGGACATTCACGCCCTTTTCGCCTCGATGGATCAGCCCATAAAGCCGGACATGGCTGGCCTCGCGCGCATAGTCGAGTTCCTCGCGAAGCCGGGCGGAAATCTCGGCATGGATCTGGCTCGTCGAAACGGCGCGGTCATACCGCTCGAAGATGGCGAAGGCGAGTTTGAGCTGCTGGAGATCCGCCTCCACCGCCGAATCCATGTCCGGGTATTGGAGCTTGCAGGCCAGGCGTTCGCCATCCGGCGTTTGCGCGCGATGGACCTGCCCGAGAGAGGCCGCCGCCGCCGCCTCGCGCTCGAAGGACCTAAAGCGTTTTTCCCAGTTCGGTCCAAGCTCGGCGGCCATTCGCCTGCGGACGAAGGGCCAACCCATCGACGGCGCCTGCGATTGGAGCTGCGTCAACTCGCGGACATATTCCTCGGGCAGGGCGTCGGGAATCGTGGAGAGGAGCTGGGCCACTTTCATCAGCGGCCCCTTGAGTCCGCCGAGCGCCCGCCCCAAATCCGCCGCGTGGCGTTGGCGATCGATCGCGACCCCGAAAAAGCGCTCGCCGGCGAGCCGGGCCGCCAGCCCGCCGACGGACGCGGTTACCCGCGCATAACGCCGCGCCCGACCCGCGAGCGTATTTTCGTCAACCGGCTCCGTCATGCGCCTAATCAAGCGTTTCGAGTTCGTCGATAAAACCTTCGATCACCGCGAGCCCGCGCGCCCAAAAAGATGGGTCCGATGCGTCCAGCCCGAAGGGCGCCAGCAGCTCCTTGTGGCGGCGGGTGCCGCCAGCGCGCAGCATGTCGAGATATTTGGGCGCGAAACCCTCCGGCTGCCGGCGATAGACGGCGTAGAGCGAATTCACCAGGCAATCGCCGAAGGCATAAGCGTAGACGTAAAACGGGGAGTGGATGAAATGCGGGATGTATGTCCACCACACTTTGTATTCGTCATGGAGGTTGAGGGCGGGGCCCAGGCTTTCGTTTTGAACCGCCATCCAGATTTCGCCGATTCGTTCGGCGGTCATCTCCCCATTGCGCCGTTCGTCGTGCAGGCGGCGTTCAAATTCGAAGAACGCGATCTGCCGAACCACGGTGTTGATCATGTCTTCCACCTTGCCGGCCAGCAGCGCCTTGCGCCGCTTGGCGCCGGCCTTTGCCAGGAGGGCCTGGAAGGTCAACATCTCGCCGAAGACTGACGCTGTCTCGGCCAGGGTCAGCGGCGTATCTGCCATCAATTGGCCTTGGGGAGCGGCCAGTATCTGGTGGACGCCATGCCCCAGCTCATGGGCGAGCGTCATGACGTCCCGTGTCTTCCCCTGGTAGTTGAGCAACAGATAGGGATGGGCCGAGGGCACGGTGGGATGGGCAAAGGCGCCGGGCGCCTTGCCCGGCCGCGCCTCCGCGTCGATCCAATCGCTGTCGAAAAATCGCGCGCCGATGGACGCCAATTCCGGCGAAAAGCGTGAATAGGCGGAAAGCACGGTCTCGCGCGCGCTCGGCCATTCGATGACCAGGTTGTCGGACTCCGGCAGGGGGGCGTTGCGGTCCCAATAGTCGAGACGGTCCACGCCGAACCACCGTGCCTTCAGCCGATAGTAGCGATGGGACATGCGCGGGAAGGATTGGCGCACGGCGGCAACCAGGGCGTCGACCACCTCGTCCTCCACGCGGTTGGCGAGATTGCGAGCCGATACCGGGCGGTGATAGGCCCGCCAGCGATCCTCGATCTCCTTGTCCTTGGCCAAGGTGTTGGTGACCAGGGAAAACAGGCGCGTATTGGCTCCGAACACCGCGCTGAGCGATTGGGCGGCGGCGCGGCGTAAACGCGGATCGTGTTCGGACAAAAGGTGCAAGGCTTCCGCGCTCGACAATGCGTGGCCGTCGACGGGAAAACGCAAGGAGGCGATAGTTTCATCGAACAACCGCACCCAGGCGGCGCGGCCGGCGACCTGTTTTTCGTGCAACAGTTTTTCAAGGTCGTCGGCAAGCTGATGCGGCCGGAAGGCGCGCAGATCGCGCAGCCACGGCAGGTAATGGGCGAGTTCCTTGGCCTTGAGCTTGTTTTTGATCGCCTCATCGTCCAGGCGATTGAGTTCGAGCGTGAAGAACAACGTGCGTGTGGAAATCGCGTTGATTTTCTCTTGCGTGGTCTGAAAAAAGCGGCCGATTTCAGGGTCGTCCATACACCCGGCATGGGTCAATTCGGCGAAACTGCCGATGCGTCCAAGGCGCTCCTCGATCCTTTCGTACTCGGCCACGGCGTTGCCCAGCGCCGCTCCGGGCAACGCCGCCAATTTCCCTTGATAACGAAGCTGGAACGCCTCGGCCTCCTTGGCGGCGGTCGCCAAATCCGATTCCAGGGCCGCGGAATCCGGGCCGGAATAAAGATCGCTCAAATTCCACCGTGGCGCCGTCACGGCCGCCGGTACCGAAGTCGCCGCGCCAACGTTCGACATGTTTTGCTCCCGGTTGTCGCCATCGGTATAAGCTTCCTTCACAACCCGGCCAAGTCTCCATGCGCTGGGTGGGAGGGACGATGGACTACGATCGGTTGGTGAATCTTCCGAAACTGTTCTTCGACCAGGCCGAGCGCCTGGGGAACAAACCGTTTCTGTGGGCCAAACGGGATGGCCGTTTCGCCGGCCGAAGCTGGCAGGAAACGGCGGCGGAAGTCAGCTCCCTTTCGCGGGGATTGCGCGCGCTTGGCATCGGCGCGGGAGACCGGGTTGTGCTGGTCTGTGAAAATCGGCCGGAATGGCTAATCGCCGATATTGCCATCATGGCCGCGGGCGCGGTCAGCGTTCCCGCCTATGTGACCAACACTTCGGACGATCATTTTCACATTCTGAACAATAGCGGCGCCAAAGCCGCGATCGTATCGACCCCGGCGCTAGCCGAACGGCTATTGCCGGCGGCGGCGCGAATCAAGGACCTCAATTGCGTCGTCGCACTCGAACCCGCAGACGCGGGCAAAAGCGGCGTTCGGATCCGGGCGTGGAAGGACCTGGTCAGTCTTGGCGAACGCCAGCCCGATGACGTGCGGGAGCGTGTGGGCCGCATCAAGCGCAACGAGTTGAGCTGCATCATCTATACCTCGGGCACCGGCGGCCTTCCCAAGGGTGTGGCCTTGTCTCACGGCTCGATGATCAGCAACTGCAAGGGCGCTTACATGCTGCTGCTGGAACTTGGGCTTTCCGATGAAGTGTTCCTTTGTTTCCTGCCGCTGTCGCATTCCTACGAACACACGGCGGGGATGTTCTTCCCGATCTCCATCGGCGCGCAGATTTACTATTCCAGTGCCGAGACACTTGCCCAGGATATGGTCGAGGTCCGGCCGACGATCATGACCGCCGTGCCCCGGCTTTATGAAAGCCTTCATCAACGCATCCGCCGCGGCGTCGACCGCGAGACGGGGTTGAAGCGGTCATTGTTCGAGAAGGCGTTGGAGCTGGGCATTCGCCGCCATGAGCGGCCCGAATCCCTCACTTTGGGCGATCGGCTGATCGATCTGGTGGTCGACAAGCTGGTCCGGAACAAAGTGAGGGGCCGGTTTGGCGGAAGGCTGAAAGCGCTGGTCTCGGGCGGGGCACCGCTTAGCTACGACATTGGGTTGTTTTTTACGTCGCTCGGGCTCCTGTTGCTGCAGGGATACGGCCAGACCGAGGCGGCGCCGGTCGTCAGTTGCAACCCGCCTTCAAGGGTCAAGCTGCGAACCGTCGGCCCGCCGCTTTGCGATGTTGAGGTGAAAATCGCCGAGGACGGCGAAATTCTCGTGCGCGGCGAGTTGGTGATGCAGGGCTATTGGAACGACCCCGCCGCAACCGCGTCGACCATCCGCGACGGCTGGCTGCACACTGGCGACATCGGCGTCGTGGACAGCGATGGTTACATTCAGATCACCGATCGCAAGAAGGACATCATCGTCAATTCAGGTGGCGACAATGTTTCGCCGGCACGCGTCGAATCCGCGTTGACGCTCCAGCCGGAGATCGCTCAAGCCTATGTCCATGGCGACCGGCATCCCTATCTCGTCGGGTTGTTGGTGCCGGACGCCGAATTCACGGAGAATTGGGCGAAGGCCAACAACCGGCCCAACGACCTTGCGGCGTTGGCCAACGACCGCGGTTTTCAGGCCGCGATGGAAGCTGTGGTCGAGCGCGTCAACAAGACCCTGTCGTTGATCGAACGCGTTCGCCGCTTCGGTTTAGCGACGGAGCCATTCACCGTGGCGAACGGCCAAATGACGCCCTCGCTCAAGATCAAACGCCACGCGATCCGCAAGGGGTATGGCGAGCGCTTGGAGGCCCTTTACGAAGTCCAACGGTGACGGCGACGCGGCGGCGATCTAACCGCGGGCGGGAAATTCCGGCGTTGCCTCGTCCAACCAGCCCAGGATCGCGATACTTTCTTTTTCGAGGTAGGCGAGGAAATCGGTCTCCTTGCCAATCTCGACCAGCATCACGAATCGATGGCCGGTGGACGGGTTCAACGTCAGAACCGGGCGCAGCCGGAAGCGGGCGAGTCGGCTATTGAGCGAAGGTGTCGCGTAATATCCCCAGGATTTGCGGACGACATCGTATTCCGTGCCCGATGCAGTGGTGAAAGTCACGATTTCATCGGCCGCCAACGCGACATCGGCGACGTGACGCAACGTTATGTCGCGCTCGCGGCCCACGCGGAAGTCGCGCGGTGGCTCGATCGGTGCCAACTTCATGCGCGCGCTGCCTCCTCTTGATCCGCCTGCCAGGCGCGGGCGATCTCCACGATACGGTCGAAGGCCATGGTTTCCGGCGGGCCGTCGTAACGCGCCACGATCCAGCGGGCCATGGCCAAATCCGCCGGCGTATCCACGGTGAGGTTGACGCCTGCATAAAGCCCCGCCGGCGCGGCGAGGTTGACGATGCTGAATCGGTCTGGGTGAGCGTAGATGAAACGCGTGACATGCTCGCGGTCTTCGGCGTCGGTGGTTTCTCCAAGCACGCGCCGCAGCGTCTCCGTCGCGACAACCTCAACGCTGTCGCCTGGCGGGAAGCTGCGCGGAAACACATTGGTCACCATTTCGGCGCCGCCTGCGTCATTGGCGGCGACGGCGCGATCGATCAGGACGGGATCGATGAAGGGGCTGTCGCCGGAGATACGCACGACATGCGAAAGGCCGAATGCATCGGCGCATTCGATGCAACGGCGCAGCACATCGTCGGCTTGCCCGCGAAACACCGGAACCCCGAGCAAACCGCCAAGGGTCGTGATCGGTGAATCAACTTCGCGGTCGCTGGTCGCCAGCACCAGAAGTTGCGGTGAGCGGGCGGCCGCGACGCGGGCGAGGACATGGGCGAGCAGCGGCCGGTCGCCGAGAGGTGCGAGCGCCTTGCCCGGTAGACGGCGCGAATCGAAACGGGCGAGGACGAGGGCGCCCGTCGTGCTCACGCCCCGAAGACCGAGCGCTTCGCCCGCTCCCATTCCGCGACGTACCATTCGCAATATCGTTTGTAGCCGTCTTCGAGTGACCAACGTGCCTTGAACCGAAGCTCGCGTTCGGCGCGTTCGGTGGACAGCGTGCCGCGAATGGATTTGTCCTCCGCGCGCGGCCGCTCCTCTAACATTGCCCCCGGCACAACCGATTTGACTACTTTCGCCAGTTCGAGAATGGTGCGGGAGCGTCCAAACGTGATGTTGTAGGTGGACGACGAAATCGGGCCGACATGCAGCGCGAGCGAGCGGACCAAGCCGTCCACGAGGTCGCCGATATAGGTAAAATCAAGCCGGCCATCCCCGCCGCCTTCCAGCAGCAGCGGCTTTCCGACCAATGCGTTTTCGATGAACATTTGGCTCACGCGCCGGCTGATGCACCGTTCGCCGTAAAGCGCGCTCGGGCGGATAATGGTGGTGCCGAGATTGTATTGATCGCGATAGACGCGAACCAACCGCTCGGCCATGAATTTCGTGTTGGCGTAGATGCCCTTGGGCTGTGGTCGCGCGGATCCATCCACTGTCGGCGTCTCGAAATCGCCGACAGATGCACGACCTTGGTCGGGAGGAATTCCTGAAACAGAAGCTCGATATCGAAAACATGGCGGGCGTCGGCGTTGCGAAGATAAATGCCGGCCTCGCGCATCATCGCGAAACGATCGAGCAAGAACGTCTGATAGGCTTGGCGCTGGACGGGATGGCGTTCCCGCACATAGACGCTGTCAACCAGGCTGTTGAGCATGAGGTTGTCGACCACCATGACCGCCGCGCCCAGTCGCGCGAGCTCCAGGGCCAGGTTATGCCCGATGAAGCCGGCGCCGCCGATGAGAAGGATTCTCTGGTCGGCCAAACGCTGACGCATTGAATCGTAAGGAATGTCGGTCATGCGGGGTTCCCCCGGTTGTCTTTGGCGAGGATACGCTTAGAGCCTGGCGGCGGCGACAGCATCCTTGAAGGCGCGAGCGACTCGGGCGGCGTCGTCCGCCGTGAGATGCGGACCGACCGGCAGCGAAATGGTCTGCGCGGCCAGCCATTCGGCGACGGGGAATTGCCCTGGCCGATAGCCGTATTTGTCGCGGTAATATCGGAACAGAGGCACGGCCGATGGGTAATGCACGCTTGACCCGATGCCGCGCGCCGTCAGGGCCGCCACGATCTTGTCGCGATCAAGCCGCCCGTCGCGCGGCAATACCGCGTTCAGGCAATAATGGGACGAGACGGCCTTGCCTTGGACGGCTTCGAATACGGTGACTTCGCTGAGGTCCGAGAGGCCGGCCTTCAGTGCGCGGTAGTTTTCCGCGCGGCTTTTTTGGAAGGCGTCGAGTTTGTCGAGTTGGGCAAGCCCGACGGCAGCCTCGATTTCGTTCATGCGGTAATTGTAGCCGAGGGCATTGACGTCATAGATGCCCGGCCGCGCCCTTTCCCCGATCGCCTTGTCGTAGCCGAAGGCGCGCCGTTGGCGAATCGACGCCGCAAGTCCGTCGTCGTCGGTGGTCACCATGCCGCCTTCGATCGTGGTCATGTGTTTGATCGGATAAAACGAGAAACAAGCCGAATCTCCCAAGGTGCCGACCTTGCGGCCGTCATAGACGGCATCTAGAGCCAGCGCCGCATCTTCGATGAGCAGAGCGCCGGCGCGTTCGGCGACAGGGCGAATTCGATCCATCTGGCAGGGCAGGCCGAGATAATGAACGACCGTGATCGCCTTCGTCCGCACGGTAACCGCCGCGGCCACGCCCGCCGGATCGATGTTTCCGGAGTCGGGCGCAACGTCGACGAAGACCGGCCGGGCGCCGCAATATTCCGCCGCATGAGCGGTGGCAACGTGGGTCATCGCCGGCACGATGACCTCATCGCCCTCACCGATGCCCTTGGCGAAGAGCGATAGGTGGAGCCCGGCGGTGCAGGACGACACGGCGATGGCATGGCGCGCTCCCGCCCGCGCGGCGAAGCGATGTTCCAGGTCGTGTGTCAGCGGGCCGTGAACGACGGTCGTCCCCTGAAGGACACGCGTCACGGCGGCGATTTCGGCGGCGTCGAACATCGGACGCCCGAAGGGGATGGGATGGTCGCTCATTGGGTTTGGTCCGCTCAGATGAGGTAAGAAACTTTCACGGTGCGCCGCTGCTCGATCGATTCCCAGGCGGCGAAACACACATCCATGACACGGAAAACGTCGGTGGCGGAGACCCCCGGCTCGCGGCCCTCGCGAACGGAGGCAACAAAGTCGGGAATGAGGTCGCCTTTCTCCATGCCTGGATAGGGGGCGGACTCGTGGGCTTCGTCCTCCGGGTCGTCGCCGCTGAAAATCTTCGCATGGGGGGTGTCGTTGATGAAGGTCTTGCGTGTTCCATAGACGTTCAATGCATGGAATTTCGGTCGAGCCGGCCCGAAATTCGTCGTGGTCTTGGCGAGCGCGCCGCCCTCGAACCGCATCAGGTTGACGAGCAGGTCGTCATAGGGATAACGGCTGCCGCGGGTCAGGATCTTGTTGCCCATGCCGCACACCTCCTCGACCTCCCGTCCGATCAGCCAGCGCATTAGGTCGATCAGATGGATTCCCCCACCATAAGTCACGCAGTAAAAGGCCATGCGACCCCGCCAGCCCTCGGTGATCTTATGCAAAATGTGATGGAGATAATCGGCCTCGAGGTAAACCAACTCACCAAACTCTCCAGCCTCGATCATGCGCTTCAGTTTGAGGAAGCGGGGACTGGCTCGAAGGATCAGGTTGGAGCTGATGCTCCGCTTGCTGTCTTGCCAGGCGCGGCAGAGTTTAGCGGCATCGGCGCGGAACAGGGCGATGGGTTTTTCGATCATGACGTGTTTGCCGCCATTCAAACAGGCGATGGCCTGCTCGGCATGGGCGTCGTCATAGGAACAGATTGAAACGATGTCGATGTCGGGCGCTTCGGCCAAACCCCGCCAATCAGTGAAACGGCGCTCGATGCCGTAACGATCGCCGACCTCACGCAGCTTTTCGCTGTTGGTGTCGCAAATCGCCACGACGTCGCAATCGGGTATGCGGCGATAGGTCCGTAGATGCTGCTCGCCGACACCCAGCCCAATGACACCCGCGCGCAGCGTCTTCATTCGCGGCGAGCCATGGGGGTCAGGTGAAAGGTGACGGCCTCATCGATGATGGCGAAGTTAAATCGCCGATAAATCCGGTTGGAGGGGAGGTTCGAGGCCTGCGTGCCGGCGCGCATCGTTTCGGCGCGGCCGTCATAGTGTCGCAGCGCGCCGGCGACGAGCTCAGCACCCAACCCGCGCCCGCGTTTGTCCTGGGCGACGGCGATCAGATCGATGGTCACTTCCGACCCGGCCAACTGGCAGATAACGAATCCTGCAATCGCATCGGATTCGCACGCGACATGGATCGAATCGGCCCGGCCGGCAAAAGCATTGGCCACCCATTTCGCCTTGATCTCATCCGCGGCCGAACGTTCGATTTCCGGGTCGACATGATAACGATCATAGCCGAATGCCGTGCGCGCGATAGCCACACATGCCGCCGCGTCGATCGCGGTCGCCGGTCGGACGCCCGGCGGCACCGACGGCGCCGGTCGCAGCGGCCGGCGGTAGGTGACGAGAGTTTCAATCGGCCGGAAACCGCCACGCTCAAGGACAGAGGCAAGTTCGCGTCGGGCGGCGGGGATGCGACAGGATACGAGGCGGGCTCCGGCGCGACGGGCCTCCTCGACAAGGAGACCCACCTCGTCACCGCCGGGGCTGGCGGCCTGCGCCGGAAACGACAATCGAAAAACCGGCCCTCCGAGAATCCCCGATTCAAAGGGCTCCGGCCGCAGAATCGCGGCCGCGGTGTTTGCGCTCATCGCACGGCGGCAGGCGCGAGGAAGGCGCGAAGCGTGAACTTCCCGCTCGGTTCGCGCAGCCGGCGCACAAGATCGGCGCGGCAACCGGCCCTCACGGCGAGCAGGCTCAACGACGTCAGGCTGAAGGCGCAACGATGTTCGACAAAAAACTCTTCGCGCTCCGGCCCCGCCGAAAGCGCCGCGTCGCCGTCGGGAACTTCTACATAAACGATGCCGCCCGGCGCGGTCAGGCTAGCGGCCCGGGCCAGCATCTCGACCATGTGCGGAACGTGCTCGATCACCTTGTTCAGGGTAACAAGCGTGAAGCGGCCGGAAATCGGCGCGGTCATGAAATCGCCACAGATCGCGGTCATTCCGGCAACGTCATTGGCGTGGCGCACCGCGGCGGGATCGGGATCGATTCCCGCGCATCGCCATCCCGCCGCGCGCATCGCCGCTCCGAATACGGCCAAGCCGGACCCAACATCGAACAAAGTGCGTGGCAGTGCGCCGGCATGTGCACCCGCATAGGCCAGTATCTCGGCGACCCTATGCTGATTGTCTGAACGATCCAGGGGAAGCGCCATGATCCGGTCGAAAACCTGCCGCCGGCGATCGCCATACGTGGCGGTGGCGTAGGCACCGGAGTAGATGCGCTCCAGGTCCATGGCATGGCGATTGACGACATGGCCGCAATTGTCGCACCGCCACAACTCGCGGCGATAGTTTTGCAGTCCGAAATCGGTTTCCCCGGGCGGCGGCGCGGTGAAGCGGTGGCAAAAGCTGTGGCTTGCGCCGCCACATAAGCCGCAGGGTTCAACCGAGGACTTCACCGCCGCCAGGGCTACCAAATCCAGTCCTCGATCAGGAAACCTGGGATACGCCATTTGCCCTTGTCATTGAGCCAGATTTCCCGGTTGCGGAAGCCTTCGGTCACATCCCAGAACCAGGCCTCCTTTTCGCTGAGAAACTCGCAAAAGGCCGCGATGTCGGCGGCCGGCACCTGGAGGCCGATCTTTTGCAATGTCGCCAAGGCCTCATCCCGGGTAAGGAGACCGTAGCGGATTTGCGAGGACAGATTGTCGAAAGCGCGCGCGAACCCGAATTTGTACCATTTTAGGAAGTGATGGATCGACAGGAACTGGCAGTCGAGATCCGCGAACGCCCAGACACCCACCCTGAGATAATCGCTGCCGGAAACGAAACCGCGGGCGGCGGCCAGACGCGCGTTCTCGAACGAGTTCCACTTGAAAAAGGTACCCAGAAAGATCGAATCGGTCATGAATTCTGTTTCGTCTGGAAGCTGATACGGCGTCAATTCCTTTGCCGTTAGGCCTTCCGCCCCAATCCAGTCATTCGGGCGCGTGCCGAAAAGGCAGCCATGTTTGGCCAACCAACCGCGATCCAGCCTGGTCGCGAACCGCTCTTCCTCCTTGCCGCCATATTCGAGCTGCGGGTTCTCGCCCCAGACGATGAGGGGTATGCGAAGTTTGACCGCGAGGCGCAGCGGAATTGCGAACAAAGCCATGTGCATGGGCAGACCGCTAATGCCCTTGCGCGTGAAGGCGGCCTTCATGAAGCGGCGCTCGACATCGGGGTCGATGCTGTAATCGATGTGGTCGATGCGCAGTTTGGCGATCATGCTGTCGAGATTGCGTTGTCCGATGGCCGTGCGCCCGGGCGTTCGCCATGTAATTCCTAGAACCTTCAGCCCGGCCTCCTGGCACCGTATGACCTGATACCAGCTATCCTTGCCGCCGCTGACGGGAACGATACAGTCATAGCCAATGGACCGCGCCTTGGCCGACGCCACGATTTCCTGAAACGCCGCCGCTCGCGTCGGCCAATGGATTCGCGTTTCCTTGTCGGCATGGCCGGCGCAGGCGGACCAAACGCCACGATCATCGATGGTTATTCCAGGGCGCGTATCGGGCAATATGCAGCGGGAGCAGTATCTCATTGAGATTGCATCCGGTCCGTTGTTTCGGCGGGAGGCCATGCTTTTACGATAGGGCGGCGATGGTAAATGATTGGTTTATGAATTTGGCCTCGATTCCGCCCGGGCCGCCCAGCCCTCCAAGCCGATTCTTGCCGATTCCGGGAACTAATGAAGAACCAACCGACCGCCGTTGGCATTGACGGTCCCCGGTCTTTGGCACACAACTATGGCGCTCGCCGTGCTCTTGCCAGGGCAAGGCGGAAGCCAGAAACACGGCGCTTTCTAAGGGGCGGTAAAACAGCCCGGCGCGGTGGTCCCAGGCGTCCGGGGGGGAAGCCAATGTGGGGAATTCGGTGGACCCGGCGAGTGGTCGCGTTGCCGGCGTCGATCTGCGGCGCCGTTGCGGCGGCGTTTCTGATTCCCGTCATTCCGCCGCCGGTCGGGCCTGCCCCCATTGATCATCGTCACGCGGCGTTGTCCGCGGGCCTCGCAGCCTCGCTCGCTCACGACCTCTCTTTTGGTAGCCAGAGCGCTTCGGCGCCGGACGATGAACGTGATCGTGGCGTCGCGGCTTTCGCACGCGGCCTACTGTCAGGCGACGAGTCTGAAGCCGACCACGACCGCAGCCAATGGCTCACGGCGGGGCTGCCGCGGAGATATGGCGGAGCCGAGATGGAACGTCCGCTTTCCGCACAGGTCGCCAGGGCGCAGGGGTTGGCGAGCCAGTTTACCAATCTTGGCTACACCCTCGACAGCGTTCGCGAGGAGGGTGGATTAGTTCCCCGCCACTCCTTGGTTCGGCTACCGAAGGAACTTCTTGGGCTCGATGTTCCCGAGATCCGCAAACGGGTCTTTCTGACGCTGGTCTTGCCCCTGGTTCTCCAGGAGAACGAACGCATCCTTGCTCAACGCGCGCGCCTCACCATCCTCCGGGATCGGATTGCCGACGGCGGATTGCTGGAGCCGGAGGAGCGCGAGTGGGTCCGCGAACTCTGCATCCAATATCGCCTCGCCGATGATGACATCGACGCACTGCGTCGGCGCGTCGACGTAATCCCACCGTCATTGGCCCTGGCGCAGGCGGCGGTTGAGACTGGTTGGGGCACCTCGCGCGTGGCGCAGCGAGGGCACGCCCTCTTCGGGCAGATGCGCCCCGGCCGGCGCCCCGGCCAATGGTTGGTTCGAACTTTCGGCGATTTGCCGGCCGCGGTCGCGGCCTATGCCACGAATTTGAATACACACTGGGCTTATCGACGGTTCCGCGACCAGCGCGCCGAAATGCGGCAACACGCCCAGGAACCCGACGGCTACCGGTTGGCGTTATTGATCGATCTCTATTCGGAGAAGCGGTTCGAATATATCCGCGACGTGCGCACCGTCATTCGCCACAACCGGCTGGACGCTCTCGATGCCGCTCGCCTTGACGACCGGGCAGCGCTGCCGCTGACGTGACGACCACCCGCGACAGGCGGCGCGAGTTCACATCATGGGCGGGGCGAGAGCGCCATCGGCGATCAGCGGAAAACGCCGGGCATCGTGGAGTTGGTAATGCCACCATTCCCGCGCGTAGAAATCCCAACCCGATGCTGTCATCAGGCCCAGGAGGAGAAGTCGGTTGCGTTGCGCCGCGGGGCGAACGGTGCTGGCGCCGTGGTGCGACAGCGGCGTGAAGGCGTCAAACGCCGTACCCATGTCAAGTTCGCGCCCATCACCGTTCACCAGTGTTAGGTCGATGGCCGCGCCGCGAGAATGCGGGGAGCCGCGGCGCGGATCGGCGAGGAAATCCGGATCCGGGCGAAAACGCCACATCTTCCATTGTGCCTCGGGCGGCCGGTAGGCATCGAACACCTTCAGGCGCAGTCCCAATTCGCCGGCAAGCTCGGTGGCTCGCAACAATCGGGCTGCGGCTTCTTCATTCAGGTAGCACGCCGGCCGTCGATAGATCGCATCGCCGGTGAAATTGTTCGTCGTTGCGTAGGCGATGCTGGCGATCACGCCGAACCGCGGTTGGGTGATGTCCACAAGATTCATTAGCGCGGGCACTCCTTGCCAGGGACCATTGTCGCGGCAGGGTGTATCATGGCCCGCGCTCACGCGGGACCAGATCGGACATCATGAATATTCTCGCGGTCGATAGTGCAACGAAGGCTTGCTCCGCGGCCGTTTGGCACGGCGATCGGATTGGCGCGCGGCGTTTTGTATCAACGGTTCGCGGCCATGCTGAGATGCTGATTCCCATGGTGGGCGGGGTCATGATGGATGCCGGCCTTAGGTTTTCGGATCTCGATCGTTTGGCGGTAACGATCGGTCCCGGCCATTTCACGGGCCTGCGCGCTGGGTTGGCTGCGATTCGCGGGTTTGCCCTGGCTACAGGGTTGCCGGTGATTGGGATGACGACATTGATGGCCGTTGTGCACGCGGTCGCCCCGGAGAAACGGTTAGGTCGGCGAATCGTCGCCGCATTGGAATCAAAGCGTGCCGAGCTTTACGTCCAGGTGTTTGACGAGCTGCTGATGCCCCTTTCCGCTCCCTTGGCCTTGACACCGGCTGCGGCCGCAGAAAATTTGCACGGCCCTATTCTCCTTGTCGGTGATGGCGGAATTCGTCTGATGGCGGCTTTGGCTGATGGGCAGGCAGAGTTTGCCGATGCCGGCGGGTGGCCGGATGCCGGCGTTGTCGCGAGGGCCGCTGCGGCTTTGCCCGAGCCGGCGGCTGGGGACCTTCCGACGCCTCTTTATATTCATCCCGCCGAGGCCCAACTTCCGGCGTCAGACGGGGGGCGCTCGCCATGAACCAGAGGCTCCCGCGGCCGATGCGCGCCGCCGATGTGCCGGTTGTGGCCGTGCTGTACAAACAATGCCTTTCGGAAACTTGGAGCGCGGCTTCCATCGGGCAGTTCATCTCGCGTACCGGTGTGATTGCTCTCTTGATGGAAGATCCGGATGTCTTCCCCGGGAATCCCGTGGCTTTCGTGATCGCTCGGGTGATTGGAGAAGATGGGGAGATCCTGTCTCTCGGCGTTCTCAGCCAACGTCGTCGGCGCGGCGTCGCCGCGCGGCTGGTGACCGCCATCCTGCGTCGGGCGGCGGCCATGGGCGCGCGCCAGATCTTCCTTGAAGTCGCCGAGGACAATAATGCGGCGCGTGCGTTATACGCTGGGCTTGGTTTTGACGTTGTCGGCCGGAGAACTGCCTATTATCGCCGCGTCGACACCGCACCCGTCGATGCGTTGACGATGAGCCGCCCGTTGGCGCAAGAGGCCGAGATCGTCTCCACGCTTCGCCGGCGTTGATCTAGGACAGCTAACACCAGGCGAATTTGTCTCAAGACCGTCATTTGCCAGGCGCCGCGCTCGCTCCTATAAGTCGCATTGTCCGCATGTCGTGGTGCGTGTTTTGGCACCGAGTAAATGAATCATCCTCGATTCGTGAGCCCAACCCCCTCCGGGGCTCCTTGCCCGAATAGACCCGCGTCAGCGGGTTTTGTACCCGGCGGCGCCGCTTCGATATATACTTTCCTCGATACGATCCGATACGGGTGGGTGACCTTGCCGGTGGAAATTGCGAGCGAAGAGAAGTCGGGCCGCGTCGAATCGCGCCTGGAGAAGCTTTGCGTAGAAAAGGGCTTAAAGATGACCGGCCAGCGCCGCGTGATCGCGCGTGTCCTCTCGGACGCGAGCGATCACCCCGACGTCGAGCAGGTCTACAATCGCGCCGCCGCCATCGACCCCCGAATCAGCATCGCCACGGTCTATCGAACGTTACGGTTGTTCGAAGAGGCCAGCATCCTCTCGCGGCACGAATTCGGCAGCGGCCGCTCGCGTTACGAAGAGGCGCGTGAGGATCATCACGACCATCTAATCGACATTCAATCCGGTCGCGTCATCGAATTCCGCAATGAGACGATCGAGGCTTTGCAGCAGGAGATTGC
>CAMDDQ010000016.1 GCA_945892765.1 Asaia bogorensis | reverse complement strand
AAGAACAATCGGCCCCTCGTTCCATCAGGGAAACCAAGGGGACTCCGACTGTCAGCGAATGACGGTGAATATGAGTTTGGCGGAGGGAGGGGGATTCGAACCCCCGATGCCGGTCACCCGGCATAACGGTTTTCGAGACCGCCCCGATCAACCACTCTGGCATCCCTCCAGCAGGCGCCAACGATGGGGCGCGGGACAGTAACTCACGCCCAAGCCGCGCCGCAAGCGGCTTGGCGTGCGCCCGCAGATGCGCTAACAGCATGGCATCGCGGCAACGCCGGGACCGAACCGTAATGACCAAAATCCAACCCAGGCTTCAGATCCGCGTCGTCCTCGGCGATATCGACCGACTCGGACCAGGCAAGGTGTCCCTGCTCGAAAACCTGGAACGCACGGGTTCGATCTCGGCGGCGGGTCGGGCGATGAACATGTCGTATCGCCGCGCCTGGCTGTTGATCGACACCCTGAACCATGTTTTCAAAAAACCGGTCGTGGTGACCAGCATTGGTGGAGAACGCGGCGGCGGGGCCGCGCTCACGCCCTTCGGCCGCGAAATTATTGCGTTGTATCGGAGCATGGAGCGCACTGCTGCGGCGGCCCTGTCGTCGCACATGAAGACGTTATCGGCCAATCTGGTGGCGACCAAACCGAAAGACGCGCCCAAAAAATCGGTGACCGGTCGCCGCCCCCCGGCGAAATGGGGCTAATCGCGATCGAACGCGATGCTCTTGATCATGGCAAAGACCTCAAGGCCCGGCTTTAGGCCGAGGTCGTGAACCGACCGCGCGCTGAGCCGCGCCCATAGCGCGGCCCCGGCGTCGAGACGGACGTCCACGACCGCGCCCGTCGTTTCGCCCAATTCCACGATGCGGGCCGGAAGGACGTTGAGAATGCTGATGCCGGTCGGACGGGTCAGCGCGACCGAGACGTCGCGGGCATGAATGCGGATGCGAATGGGCGTCCCTTTGGCGGCGTCGATCTTCGGCACGCGCAATTGCTGTCCGCCGAGCCCGAGCACAGTCAGCCCGTAGTCGGCCTCATGGCTTTCGATCGTCGTTTCAACGACGGAGCCAACATCGCGTTCGCCGGTCAGATGTCCAAGATCGACGCGGCTGAGGACCTCCGCAACCGTTCCGAAGGCCTTCACCCGCCCGTCGCTGAGCAGCACCATGTGGTCGGCGATGCGGATGACTTCGTCGGTGCTGTGCGTGACGTAGAAAATCGGGATGTCGAGTTCCGAACGCATGCGCTGGATGAAGGGCAGAAGTTCGTTTTTGCGCGCCTGGTCCAGCGACGCCAAGGGTTCATCCATCAACATCAGGCGCGGACTGGTGAGCAAGGCCCGCCCGATGGCCACGCGCTGTTTTTCTCCGCCGGAAAGAGCGCCCGGCCAGCGATCGAGCAGATGACCGATGCCGAGAATGTCGACCACCTTGTCCCAGCCGATTTGCCGCAGGGAAGCCGGCGTCCGTTTCAGCCCGAATTCTAGGTTCCGCCGCACACGGAGATGCGGAAAAAGACGCGGTTCCTGGAAGACATAACCGATCGGCCGGCGCCAGGGCTGAAGGAAGATGCTGCGCTCTTCGTCCTGCCAGGTCTCTTCACCGATGATGAGCCGGCCGTTGGGTGCGCGTTCCAACCCAGCGACGCAGCGCAGGACCGTTGTTTTACCTGAGCCGGATTGACCGAAGAGCGCGGTGACGCCGCGCCCCGGCAGGTCCAGATCGACCTTGAGCCGGAATCGCTGGCGGTCGATGTCGAAGCGGGCGCGGATACCGCTCATCGGCGCTGCTGCAGTGAACGCCGCTGCGTGCCGTAGAGAAGGACCAGCGCGACGAAAGAAAAGGCGAGCAGCGATCCGGCCCAAATATGGGCTTCGAGGTACCTGATCTGTTCGACATAGTTGAAGATGGCGATGGAGAGCGTCCGCGTTTCGCCCGGTATGTTGCCGCCGACCATCAGGACGACGCCGAATTCCCCGACGGCGTGGGCAAAACACAGCACGCCCGCGATCAGGTAACCGCGCAGCGCCATCGGCGCGGCGACATGGATGAAGGTATCGAGGGGCGAGGCACGCAGACTCCAGGCCGCCTCCAGCGGGTCGCGCCCAAACGCCTCGAACGCCGCCTTCAAGGGCTGCACGACGAAGGGAATGTTATAGATCGTCGAGGCGAAAACCAGGCCGACGAACGAAAACGCCAGAGGCTTGCCCATTAACGCGATCCAGGGAGCGCCGAACATGCCGGTCGGCGAAAAGGACACCAGAAGATAGAAGCCAAGCACGGTCGGTGGCAGCAAGAGCGGAAGCGCCACTACGGCTTCGACCAACGGGCGCAGCCGACTCTTGCCAAAGGCAAGCCACCACGCCAGCGGGGTCGACACAATGAGCAATACCAGTGTTACGATCGTTGCCACTTGCAGCGTCAGCCACATTGGCTCGAAATCAAGCTGCACAATTCCCTCCGTCGACAGGATTCCCCCCACGGCCCCGCCATCGCCGCCGGCGGCGAGGCGCGCCCGGGCAGTGCCCGTTCACTCGTCCACGCCGCGTTCCAGTATGATCGAAAGTTTGAGCAAAAGGGAGGGCGCCGGCCGAACGAAATTCGCGGCGGACGCTCCGTTCACGGCGTGGCGTAGCCGAAATCCTCAAGCACTTTTCGGGCGGTCGCGCCTTTGAGGAAGGTCAGTAAAGCGCGCGCGCCGCTGTTGTTGTTGCCTGGAAGCAAAAGGACCGCGCCTTGTTCGATCGGATTGTGATGTTCCGCCGGGACAAGCCAATAACTACCCCTGCCCTTCATCGCCGGATCGACCACTTGCGACAACGCCAGGAAGGCCAATTGCGCGTTGCCCGTCTCCGCGAATTGCTGTGTTTGGGCGATGTTCTGACCCATGACGATTTTTGGCCGGATCGCATTCCATAGGCCGAGTTTCGTCAGCGATTGTTGAGCGGCGGCGCCGTACGGTGCCACCTTTGGATCGGCCATGGCCAGCTTTTGAAAGGCGCCCTGCTTGAGGACCGCGACGCCGTCAGCCTTGATCGCATTGGCATCGGCGCTCCACAGCGCGATACGTCCGATCGCGTATGTAAACCGCGTTCCAGCGACCGCCTTTCCTTCCTTCTCCAACCGTTCCGGCGTCGCCGAGTCGGCGCCCAGAAGCACGTCGAAGGGGGCGCCATTGATGATCTGGGCGTAGAAATTCCCGGTGGAGCCGAAGCTAAGCTTGAGGTCGTGGCCGGTTTCCTTTTTGAACGGCGCGACCACCGCTTCGATGGGTTTCTGAAAGTTGGAGGCGACCGCGGCGCGAACCTCGGCGGCGGCGGCGGCCGAAACCGTCGCCGAAAAGCCCGCGATCAAGGCCGCGACGGAAAGGTAAAGGCGACGTCTTTCCCAGCTTCCGCTCGTCAGTCTGAACATTGCATCTCCTTTCGGGCCGATCCGAGGGGCGCTCCGCCGCGCGATCGCTGGCATGCGTTCATACATCTCGGATATAGCGCTTCGGTAGTTATATACGTATATAACGACTGCCGTCAATATTCCCCTCCCGGCGATGGCATCGGCATTGAATTCTCTGCGCCGCATCATAGCGACCCAGATTGGAAACCGGCGGCAGGCCAGGCCCGCCGCAATATTCAACGCGATACAGGGGGCCGGCGCCTCCGCGCTCGAAACGGGGCTTGCCGCGCGCGCCGCGGAGCGCGACAATCGCCTCATAGGCGGGAGAATGAACATGGCCTCCGACGATGCCGCGCGTTCCGCAAACTGGAAGGAATATTACGCCAAGACCGAGGAGCGGCCGCCGCGCGAGACGCTGATCTTCGCGCTCGATCGCTTCGAGGCCGAACGCCCCGGGAAACCGGGCTTCGCCGCCGATCTGGGCTGCGGCGGCGGACGCGACACGATCCATTTGTTGCGCCGGGGCTGGCAAGTGCTCGCCGTGGATGCCGAGGCTTCCGCCATCGAGACGCTGCGCGCGCGTGGCGACTTGCCGCCCGGTGCGGCCCTCGAAACACGCATCGCCAGGATGGAGGAATGCGCGCTGCCCACACTCGACCTGGTCAATTCCAGCTTTGCCCTGCCCCTTTGCTCGCCCCCGAAATTCCATGCCCTTTGGGAGCGGATCGCAGCGTGTTTAAGGCCGGGCGGCCGTTTCTCCGGGCAGTTTTTTGGAGAGCGTGATTCCTTCGCCGGAAGAGCGGACATCACGCTGCTGCATTACGATGAGGCTGAAGCGCTGTTGAGCGGGCTCCAGGTAGAAATGTTTCGCGAGACCGAAGAGGATACCGTGACCCCGAGGGGGAAACCCAAACATTGGCACCTGTTTCACATCGTGGCCCGCAAGGCGGTATCCCTACCGCCCCGGGCAAAAGCTTGACAGGAAAGCGCGGCCGGCTATAGTCGCCACCTTCTCCGCGGCGGGCGGTCCCGTCGCGGCTTCCGTTTTGTCGAAACAACGAGATTGTCTGGGGCAAGCCCATGTACGCTGTCATCCGGACCGGCGGCAAGCAATATAAGGTCGCCGCCAACGACGTTATCACCGTCGAGAAGCTCGATGGCGAGAAGGGCACGATCGTGACCTTCGATGACGTGCTTATGGTCGGTGGCGAGGCGGGCAGTGTCGTTGGATCGCCCAGCGTCAAAGGCGCCACGGTCACCGCCACCGTTCTCGACCAGATGCGCAGCGACAAAGTGCTGGTGTTCAAGAAGCGGCGGCGGAAGAATTATCGCCGCATGCGCGGACACCGCCAGATGTTGACGGTTCTGCGCATCGCCGCGATCGACGGCGGCGCGTCGGCGAAGGCCGGCAAGGCCGCTAAGGGAGAGAGCCATGGCGCATAAGAAAGCGGGCGGCAGCTCGCGCAACGGCCGCGACACCGCCGGACGGCGGCTCGGCGTCAAACTCTTTGGCGGCGAGGCCGCGATCTCTGGCAACATCTTGGTTCGCCAGCGCGGTACCCAATATCATGCGGGCAGCAATGTCGGCATGGGCCGCGACCATACGTTGTTCGCGTTGACCGATGGCAAGGTTGAGTTCCGCCGCCGCGCGGCCGGCCGAGTCTTCGTATCGGTGGCGGCGAAGGAATAACCAGCGGCATCGCGGGCGTGGCCCACGCCGAGGAAGCCGGCTAACCCCGTAAATTCCATCCGGCTCCGCCCGATGAGGGGTGCCCGAATCGCTACGATTTAGGGACCGCCCCATGAAGTTTCTCGACCAGGCGAAAGTCTATATCCGCAGCGGCGATGGCGGTCGCGGCTGCATGAGTTTTCGCCGCGAGAAATTCATCGAGTATGGCGGCCCTAATGGGGGCGATGGCGGTCGCGGCGGCGATGTGATTGTTGAGTCCGCGGCCAACCTCAATACCCTCATCGATTATCGTTACCAACAACACTTCAAGGCGAAGAATGGTGGCTTCGGCAAGGGCCAAAACCGCACTGGCGCCGATTCCCCCGCCGTCATCCTGAGGGTTCCGATCGGAACCGAGATCATCGACGACGAAAGCGGCGAGACGATCGCCGATCTGCTGCGCCCCGGCGAAAGGCTGATTTTGGCTCGCGGCGGCGACGGCGGATTCGGCAACTCCCATTACAAATCCTCGACCAACCAGGCGCCGCGGCGGGCCGATCCCGGCTGGCCGGGGCAAGAGCGCTGGATTGTCCTGCGCCTCAAGCTCATTGCCGATGCCGGTCTGGTCGGCCTGCCCAATGCCGGCAAATCGACGTTTCTATCGGTCGTGTCAAAGGCGCGGCCGAAGATCGCGGAATACCCTTTCACGACGCTGAAGCCGCAGCTTGGCATGGTGCGGATCGACGACGTCGATTTCGTGCTCGCCGATCTGCCCGGATTGATCGAGGGGGCTCATGACGGCAAAGGGCTCGGCCATCGCTTCCTCGGCCATGTCGAACGCTGCGCGGTCGTGCTGCATTTGGTCGATGGCACGCTGGAGGACCCGGTCGCGGCCTATCGCACGGTCCGCGGCGAACTCGAAGCTTATGGCAACGGCCTCGTCGACAAACTGGAACTCGTCGCGCTCAACAAATGCGACGCCTTGACCCCCGACGAAATCAAGACAAAACGCCGGGCGCTGGCCCGCGCCTGCGGCGGCACCGTATCGGTCATGTCGGGCGCGACGGGCCAGGGCGTGACGGAGGCATTGCGGGCGCTTGCCGCCCCGATCCGCGTGCGCGGCGAGAAAGCGGCGCTGGCCGCGGCGGAGGCCGGCGAAACCCACGACGCTTTGACGCCATGAGCGCCTCGCCCCTGCCCGCCGCCGCGTCCGAGCCACTGTCCGAGGCCAAACGTCTAGTCATTAAGATCGGCTCGGCGCTGCTCGTCGACGAAACCTCGGGGGCGCTGCGCCGGGATTGGCTCGACGCGCTGGCCGACGACGTGGCGCGGTGCCGCCAGCGCCGCCAGGAGGTGTTGATCGTATCCTCCGGGGCCGTGGCGGTTGGCCGGCGCCACCTCGGGCTGGTTGGGCGCGCCCTGCGCCTGGAGGAAAAACAGGCCGCCGCCGCCACCGGCCAGATCCGGCTCGCCCATGCCTATCAGGAAACGCTTGCGCGGCATGCCATAACCGTGGCGCAGATCCTGCTCACACCCGAGGACACCGAAGAACGGCGTCGGCACCTCAACGCACGCAGCACGCTGACCACGCTGCTCAAGCTCGGCAGCGTGCCCGTCATCAACGAAAACGACACTGTGGCGACCGAGGAAATCCGTTTCGGTGACAATGACCGCCTGGCGGCGCGCGTGGCGCAAATGATCAGCGCCGATACGCTGATTCTGCTTTCCGATATCGACGGTTTGTACACCGCCGATCCACGCCGTGATCCGCAGGCAGAGTTCTTGCCCGAAGTGCGCGACATCACGCCCGCGATCGCCGCGATGGCCGGCGAAGCGCCGCCCGGTTACAGCTCCGGCGGCATGGTCACGAAATTGGCCGCCGCGCGGATCGCGCTGGGCGCCGGCTGCCGCATGGTGATCGCCCGCGGCACCGGGATGAACCCGCTCAAGGCGATCGAGGACGGCGCGCGTTGTACCTGGTTCCTACCCTCGGCCGGGCCGCGCACGGCGCGCAAACGCTGGATCGCCGGAACCTTGCAGCCGGTCGGGGCGTTGTACGTCGATTCCGGCGCGGTCAAGGCGCTGGCCGCGGGCAAGAGCCTGCTGCCCGCCGGTGTCGTATCTGTTGAGGGCGATTTTGAGCGCGGCGACCCAGTGACTGTACGCGGCCCCGACGGAATCGAGTTGGGTCGCGGTCTGGCCGCTTATGGCGCCGCCGACGCGCGGCGTATCGTCGGCCACAAGACCGGTGAAATCGAGGCCATTCTCGGTTACCGTGGCCGCGACGAAATGATCCACCGCGACGATCTGGCGATGGGTAGTTGAGAAGCCGATTCCGATGATTCAGCCCCGGATCGCGACCCAGGCCCGCGAGCTCGAGCCCCTCGAGGCGCGCATGCGCGCCATCGGGGAGAACGCGCGCAAAGCCGCCGCTACCCTCGCCTTGGCCGAGAGCGAGATGAAGAACCGGGCGTTGCGGGAGGCCGCCGTGGCGATCAGTAGGAACCGCGCCGACATTCTGGCTGCCAAT
The DNA here is from genome assembly GCA_945892765.1 of Asaia bogorensis. Lineage (GTDB taxonomy): Bacteria > Pseudomonadota > Alphaproteobacteria > CACIAM-22H2 > CACIAM-22H2 > SHVT01. The sequence continues at coordinate 18,453 of CAMDDQ010000016.1, read as the reverse complement.
CGCGAAGACGTGGCCGATGCCCAACGTCAGGACCTGGGCGACGCCATGCTCGACCGCTTGCTGCTGAACGATGCGCGCATCGACGGCATGGCCAGGGGCCTCGACGATATTGCGGCCCTGCCCGACCCCATCGGGACTGTTATGGCGGAATGGACAAGGCCCAACGGCCTGAACATTCGCCGCGTGCGCGTGCCGCTCGGCGTCATCGGCATCATCTATGAATCCCGCCCGAACGTGACCGCCGATGCCGGAGGGCTGTGCCTCAAATCGGGCAACGCCGTCATCCTGCGCGGCGGTTCGGAAAGCTTTCGGTCATCCGGGGCCATTCTCGACTGCCTGCGTCACGGGCTCGCCGCGGCCGGGCTGCCGGAGGCGGCGATTCAGCTCGTGCCGACCCGCGACCGCGCCGCGGTCGGTCTGATGCTGACCATGCCCGACCTGATCGACATCATCGTGCCCCGGGGCGGCAAGAACCTGATTGAGCGCGTGATGCGCGAAAGCCGCATCCCGGTCATCGCCCATCTTGAGGGCATCTGCCATGTCTATGTCGATGGCGCCGCCGACCTCACGATGGCGCGGAAGATCGTGCTGAACGCCAAGATGCGGCGCACCGGTGTCTGCGGCGCCACGGAGACTCTGCTGATCGACCGCCGCGCCGCCGCCACCCATCTCACGCCGATTCTGGACGATCTGATCGCAGCGGGTTGCGAAGTGCGCGGCGACGACGAGACCCGGGTTCTGGAACCGCGCGCGATCGCGGCCACGGAAGCGGATTGGACCACCGAATATCTCGACGCCATCATTTCCGTCCGGGTCGTTGATGGCGTTGCCGGCGCCATCAACCATGTCAACCGCTACGGCTCTCATCACACCGACAGCATCGTCACCGCCGATGCCGCGGCGGCAGAAAAATTCTTGTCGCATGTAGATAGCGCCATCGTGCTGCACAACGCCTCTACGCAATTCGCCGATGGCGGCGAGTTCGGGATGGGTGCGGAAATCGGCATATCGACGGGCAAGCTCCACGCCCGCGGACCGGTCGGGGCGGAGCAACTCACCAGCTACAAATACGTCGTGCGCGGCAAGGGTCAGGTTCGGCCCTGAGCTTCACTTCGGACACCGCCGCGGCGCTCGGCCGCGCTCCGACCCGGCGGGTGGGATTGCTGGGTGGCTCCTTCAACCCGGCCCATGCCGGCCATCGTCACATCGCGCTTATTGCCCTCGCCAGCCTTGGACTCGATCAGGTGTGGTGGCTGGTGGCGCCGCAAAATCCACTGAAGCCCAAAAAAGGGATGGCGCCTCTTGCCGAACGGATGGCCAGCGCGCGCGCCATGGCCAAACATCCGCGCATCCGCGTCTTGGACATCGAACGGTTGCTTGGAACCCGACATACCGCGAGCACACTCACGGCGTTGCGGCGCCGCTTTCCGCGCTGCCGCTTCGTTTGGCTGATGGGGGCGGACAACCTGATCCAATTCCCACGCTGGAAACGGTGGACATCAATCTTTAACACCGTCCCGATTGCGATTTTTGCCCGCTCTACCTATTCTTTGAAGGGACTGGCCGGCACCGCGGCGAGGCGCTTCGCCCGGTTCAGGCACGGGACGAAGCCGGCGGCAAGGCTGGTTGGGGCCAAGCCGCCGGCTTGGATTTTCTTTCCGTCGCGGCTTCACCCGGCTTCGGCCACGGCGATCCGCGCGGCGCGGGAGCAAGACGGCGGTTGATGAAATCGCTCAGGAGCCAAACCAAGGGCAGAAAGGAGCACGCAATCGCAACGAGAAAGAAGGCACGGCCGACCGTGAAGGCCCTGCTAAAGCTGGTGCAAACTTCTCTCGACGCCGACAAGGCCGAGAAGATCGTTACAATCGACGTCGCCGGCCGCACTTCGATGGCCGATTTCATGGTGATTGCCACGGGCGGCTCTCACCGCCAGCTCGGCGCGATGACCGGGCACCTCGTTGAAAAATTGAAAGCCAAGGGGGTCCCCGCCGTTCCGGTCGAGGGACTGTCTCAAGGCGACTGGGTGCTGGTTGATGCGGGCGACATCATCGTCCATCTGTTCCGGGCAGAACAACGCGCGCTCTACAATCTCGAAAAGATGTGGAGCGTGGACTTGCCCGAGCAGAGTGCGGCCATGACCGCTTGACGCCGCCATCCACGGCCAGGCGCGTCCATGCGAATTGTCCTCGCGGCCGTTGGCCGTCTGCGCGCGGGTCCTATGCGGGAGACATTCGATGATTATGCCGGTCGTTTGCGAACTCCGCTCAAGCTCGCCGAGGTTGAAGAACGTCGCCGCCTTCCGGCAGAGGTGTTGAAACGCCGCGAGGCCGAGTTGTTGCGCGGCGCGATACCGAAAGGCGCCATGATCGTTGCCCTCGACGAGGCCGGCACCGCGCTGACCAGCGCGCAGTTCGCCCGCAAGCTGGGCGACTGGCGCGATTCCGGCCCAGCCGACCTCGCTTTTGTTATCGGCGGCGCCGATGGGTTGGACGCGTCCCTTGTCCGCGAAGCTGCCTTCGTCCTGTCCCTCGGCGCCATGACATGGCCGCATGTCCTGGCGCGGATCATGCTGGCCGAACAACTCTACCGGGCGGAGACCATCCTCGCCGGCCATCCCTACCATCGTGCGTAGAGGGCGCCACCGCAGCGGCATTGCCGGGAAGTTGAAGTCGGCCCCGGATTTCGCGGCTGTTCTTGAGTGGAGACCCTGCCTATAGTGTTGGTTGATCCATGACCTCGCCCTCCCGTCCGCGCCCGATTGTCCTGTGTATTCTCGATGGTTGGGGCCATCGCGAAGACAATAGCGACAACGCGGTAGAGCTTGCCCGCACCCCGGTGTGGCGGCGGCTGTGGCGGGATTGCCCACATGCGCTGCTGCAGGCGTCCGAACTCAATGTTGGGCTGCCTCCCGGCCAAATGGGCAATTCCGAGGTCGGGCATATGAATCTCGGCGCCGGCCGGGTTGTCATGCAGGACCTGCCCAGGATCGATCTCGCGGTCGCCGACGGATCGCTCGCGGCGAACCCGTCGCTCAAGACATTCATCGAAACCGTGCGAAAATCCGGTGGCAAAGTTCATTTGATGGGCCTGATGTCGCCTGGCGGCGTTCACTCCCATCAAGATCACGTCCTGGCGCTCGCGCGCATCCTCGCTGAAGCCGGCCTCGAAATCGTGCTTCATGCGTTCCTCGACGGCCGTGATACGCCGCCGAAAAGCGCGCGTGAATACCTTAGCGCCTGCGCGCCGGCCTTGGGTGTGGTTCGCGGCCTTCGCTTCGGCACGGTCGCGGGCCGCTACTACGCCATGGATCGCGACAAGCGCTGGGACCGCTCCAAACTTGCCTACGACGCCATGGTCAATGGCCAGGGCGAGACCGCCGCCGATCCGATCGCCGCGATCGACCGCGCTTATGCCGCCGACGTCACCGACGAGTTCGTGCGGCCGGCTGTTATCGCCGGTTATCGCGGGATGAACGACGTCGACGGCCTGTTGATGGCCAATTTCCGCAGCGACCGCGCCCGCCAGATTCTCACGGCGCTGCTTGTCTCCGATTTCGATGCCTTTCCGCGCGGGAGAGTTGTGCGTTTCGCGGCGGCGGCGGGTCTCACCGAATATTCCTCGGCACTCGGCAAACTCATGCTGACCATGTTCGCGCCCCAAGCTCTCGCCAACGGTATCGGCGAGATCGTCGCCCGCGCCGGTCTTCGCCAGCTCCGCATCGCGGAGACCGAGAAATACGCGCATGTCACGTTTTTCTTCAATGGCGGGGAAGAGCGTGAATTCCCCGGAGAGGAACGAATCCTCGTCCCTTCGCCCCCTGTCGCGACCTATGACCTGAAGCCCGAGATGTCGGCGCCCGAGGTCACGGACCGGCTCGTCGAAGCCATAACCTCGGGCCGTTTCGATCTTATCGTGGCCAATTACGCCAATACCGACATGGTCGGACATACCGGCAACACGCAAGCGGCGATCAAGGCGGTGGAAGCCGTCGATACTGCGCTCGGTCGTCTAGAGGTGGCAATCAAGAAGGCCGGCGGAGCGATGTTAATCACCGCTGATCACGGCAATGCTGAAACCATGCGCGAGGCGACCACGGGCGAGCCGCATACCGCCCACACGTTGAATCCGGTGCCGGCGATTTTGGTCAATGCGCCGTCCTGGGTGGGGGGCATGCATGCCGGGCAACTCGCCGACGTCGCGCCAACGCTTCTGTCCCTGTTTGGAATACCCAAGCCGAGTGAAATGACCGGCCGTGTGTTGTTCGATTCGCGGGCAGGGACGTCCGAGCGAAACACCCCACGCGCCATGGTTCCCGCCACGGGTGTCGCCGACCGTGCCGCGCATTAGGTTTCTTGCATTGATGACGCTGTCCTTAGGGGTGGCCTGGGCCGTGCCGACCGCCGCGGCAACCGATACGGAAGCCGACATCAAGAGCCGGCTTCAAGGTACCGAAAAGGCGTTGAGCGAAACCCAGAAACGCCGAGAGCAATTCGACCAGGCGGCGGCGGCGGCGGCGAAGGAAGTCGAAAAACTGCGGGTGAGTGTTACTGTGGTCGCCTTGGCCGCTCAGGATCGCGAAGAAGAATTGTCCGCGCTCGAATCGACATTGGCCGCGCTCGATGCCGAAATCAGCGACCGAACCGGCGACCTCGGCCGTCGACGCAACGAGGTGACTGGACTTCTCGGCGTGCTCGCCCGTCTCGGACGCCAGCCGCCGGAGCTGTTGATTGCGATGCCCATGGGCCCGCTTGATGCCGTTCGCTCCGCCGACATGCTGGCGGGCATGCTGCCGCGGATTGAGGCGAAGGCGGCGTCGTTGCGGCGGCAAGTCGACGACCTCGGTCAGTTGCGCGAACAGACAACCCAGCAGCGAAGCGAGATTGCCCTTGTTGCCGCCGCCCTATCGCGCGATCGGCAACGCCTCGACGACTTGGTCGCCCGCAAGACCGCCTTGCAACGCCAGAACGAAACAGCGGGACGAGAACAGGCATCACATCAGGCGGAATTAGCGGCCGCGGCTGGAGACCTTCGCGAATTGCTGACCCGCCTGGAAGCCGAACGCGAGGCCCGCCGCATTGCGGCGCCAGCCGGCCGAATGGCGATTGAGGATGGGCTTATGACGCCGCGCCTGGATTTCGAACGCGCGCGCGGTAAACTCATCCTGCCAGCTCGTGGCCGCATAATTAGCCAGTTCGGACAGGCCAATGAATTCGGTCAATCCGCCAAGGGGTTGACCATTGAGACCCGTGCCGATGCGCAAGTGGTTGCACCCTATGAAGGAATCGTAGTTTTCGCCGGTTCCTTTCGGCAATACGGCGAAATCTTGATCCTGGAGCATGGCGACGGTTATCATAGCTTGATTGCGGGACTCGCCCGGATTGATTGCGTGCCCGGGCGGTGGGTGGCGGCGGGAGAGCCGATCGGCGTCATGGGCCGGCCGGACGGCGGCGTTCCTAGCCTCTATGTTGAATTGCGTCGGAGGGAGCAACCCATTAACCCGCTCCCGTGGATTGCGGCTCGCAACGAAAAGGCGAAATAATGAAGCGCGGATGGATTGTTGCGGCGTGCGCCCTTGGGATCCTGGCGGTCGCCCCGCTTCCCGTATTGACCCAAACCAATACGTCGGAAACCTATCGACAGCTCAACCTTTTCGGCGACGTCTTTGAACGCATCCGCGCCGATTACGTCGAAGAAGTGAAGGACGAGGCGATGATCGAGGCTGCGATCAACGGAATGTTGAGCGCGCTGGATCCGCATTCGAGCTACATGAATGCCAAATCCTTCCGCGACATGCAGGTGCAGACGCGCGGCGAATTCGGCGGCCTGGGCATCGAAGTGACGATGGAAAACGGCCTGGTTAAGGTAGTGTCGCCGATCGACGACACGCCCGCTTCGCGCGCCGGCGTCAAACCGGGTGACTACATCACCCACATCAATGGCGAACAGGTCTTGGGCTTGACGCTGGCCGACGCCGTTGACCGCATGCGCGGCCCGGTCAACAGCGCCATCAAGCTCTCCATCCGCCGCGAGAATGTGGATCCCTTCGATATCACGCTCAATCGCGCGGTCGTCAAAGTGCAATCGGTTCGCTACCGGGCCGAGGGCGACATCGGTTATGTCCGCATCACCTCATTCACCGAGCAAACGGAAAGCGGGCTCAAAACCGCGGTCGCAAAAATCCGCGAACAAGTCGGCTCCAAACTCAAAGGTTTCGTTCTCGACCTCCGCAACAATCCCGGGGGCCTGCTCGATCAGGCCGTGGCCGTGTCCGACGCCTTCCTCGACAAGGGTGAGATCGTATCCACTCGCGGCCGCCGGGCCGACGACGCCCAGCGGTTCAACGCCCGCGCCGGCGATCTGGCCGAAGGCCGACCGGTGGTTGTGCTGATCAACGCCGGCTCGGCGTCGGCCTCCGAGATCGTGGCGGGCGCCCTGCAGGATCATCGCCGGGCGATTCTTCTGGGCACCAAATCCTTCGGCAAGGGTTCGGTTCAGACGATTATCCCGCTCTCTGGCCAAGGCGCGGTCCGGCTGACAACCGCCCGTTATTTCACGCCGTCGGGCCGTTCGATCCAGGCCCAAGGCATCGAACCCGACATCGCCGTGGAGCAATCGCGCATCGAGCCGCTGGAAGCGTTGGCGTCCCGTCGCGAATCGGATTTGCGCGGAGCCCTGCGCAACCCCGGCCAACAACAACCGGCAGCGGCACCGGCCGCACCTCAGGGCGAAGGCGCTGAAATCGGCAGCGCTCAGGATTACCAACTTGCGCGCGCGTTGGACCTTCTACGCGGCGTGGCGTTGTTCAGCCCTCGCGCCGCGAACTAACGGTTATCACCGCCGGCGCTGTCGGAGGGCGGCGCCGGCGAGAAGGCCTCGGCTAGCGCTGGCCAATGTCGATGAATTAGGATCGCGCGATGGCGAGGCTTCCTCATCTGGACCGCGGAACAGTCGCTCTCGCATCGGCCTGGGCGCTGTTTGTCCTGGCCGTGGGCGGAGTCTGGGTTTGGCTCGCCTTCGTTGCCGAGCCGCCCCCATCCATGGCCTCGCAACCGGTCACCATCATCGCGATCGCCCCAATGGGCCCGGCCGACATGGCACGCGAAGTGGAGCCCGACCCTCCGCCGGCCGCCGCAATGCCGGCGCCGCAAGTCGCCGTGGTGCAACCGCCGATGCCGGAGCCCCCCAAAACCGTGGAGAGTCCCAAACCGCCGCCACCGCCCGCGCCGCGTCCCGAAGCCCGTCCGGCGGCCGCCCCGCCCCCCGCTTCTCCCCCGCCACAACCGCCCGGCCCCGAGCTGGCCCAGGCCGTTTCGCCCGCGGCGGCGGCTATGGCGGCCATGCCTTGGCGGCTCTACGCACGTCCGTTCGATGACAACGACAAGCGGCCACGCATCGCAGTCGTGGTCAGCGATCTCGGTCTTCGCGCCACGGCCACGACGACGGCCATTCAGCAGCTTCCCGGCAGCGTCACTTTGGCCTTTTCGCCCTATGGGGAAAATCTGGCGCAGTGGATCCAGTTGGCCCGCGCCGCCGGGCACGAAGTCCTGCTCAACCTGCCCATGGAGCCTTTCAACTATCCGGCCAACGATCCGGGACCGCAGACCTTGTTGACCAGCCTATCGGTGCCGCAAAATCTTGGCCGGCTGGAATGGGTTCTGGGCAGGGTGAACGGCTATGTCGGGGTGACTAACCACATGGGATCGCGGTTTACCGTCTCCGCCGACGCGGTTTCGCCGATCCTGGCTGCGCTCAAGGACCGTGGGCTGATGTTTCTCGACAGCCGTTCGGCCGCGGAGAGTGTAGACGCGCGGCTCGCCCGCGAAATCGGTCTGCCGCGCGCCATCAACGATCGTTTCATCGACCATGAGGCCTCGCGCGTGGCCATTGATGGCCGCCTCGCCGAGATCGAACGTCTCGCCCGCCAGAATGGCGCGGCCGTGGCCATCGCCAATCCTTATCCCGTAACGTTCGAGCGCCTAGGGCAATGGATCGCCGGACTTGAGGCCAAGGGACTTGTCCTGGTGCCGTTGACGGCCGTCGCCGACCGGCAAAAGGACTAATGGACGGCGCCGAGGACGTACCCGCCGACTACCGCCGCGGCGTCGGCATCATGTTGGTCGATGGCCGCGCCCGCGTGTTCGTGGCCCGACGCATCGACATGCCGAGCGATTCCTGGCAAATGCCGCAAGGGGGCATCGACGCGGGCGAGCTGCCGCGCGCCGCAGCCATGCGCGAACTGGCCGAGGAAATTGGAACGAACAAGGCCAAAATTCTTGCGGAAAGCCGGGTCTGGCATCGTTATGACCTGCCGCCTGAATTGGTCGGAAAATTATGGGGCGGGCGCTATCGCGGCCAGGCCCAAAAATGGTTCCTCATGCAATTCCTAGGCGGCGATTCGGATTTCAATCTCGACACTGAACACCCCGAATTCCTAGCCTGGCGGTGGGCTGACATCGCCGAGCTGCCCGATCTTATCGTACCCTTCAAACGCCAGCTCTATCGAGACATCATCGCCGAATTTTCGCGACCCATCGCGGCCATCAAGGCCGCCTGAATTTTTCAAACGTCAGAGAGACCGACATGCCTCGTGAAAGCATGGAATACGATGTTGTTGTCGTCGGCGCCGGCCCAGCCGGCCTTTCCGCCGCGATCCGCCTGCGCCAATTGGCGTTAGCCTCCGGACACGAACTGCGAGTCGCCGTACTCGAAAAGGGCTCCGAGGTCGGCGCCCATATCCTTTCCGGAGCCGTGATCGAGCCGCGCGCTCTCGCCGAGTTGATCCCCGATTGGCGGGAACGCGGCGCACCTTTGACGACACCGGCAACCGATGATCGTTTCGTGCTGCTCACGAAAACGATGAACCTTCGCCTGCCGACACCGCCGCAGATGCGCAATCACGGCAATTACATCGTGAGCCTGGGCAATTTTTGTCGCTGGTTGGCCGGCCAGGCCGAGGCCATTGGCGTGGAGATCTTTCCCGGGTTCGCCGCGGCGGAAATTCTCTATGACGACACCGGCCGCGTCACCGGCGTGGCCACGGGCGACATGGGTATCGGACGCGATGGAAAACCCACCTCGCATCACCAGCCGGGGGTCGAACTCCGAGCGACCTACACTTTGCTGGCCGAAGGCAGTCACGGCTCGCTGACCAAACAACTAAGCCAGCGTTTCGATTTGCGGTCTCAATCCGATCCGCAGACCTACGGCCTGGGGATCAAGGAACTTTGGGAGATCGACCCGGCAAAACACCGGCCCGGACAGGTGGTGCATACGATCGGGTGGCCGCTGGACTCGCGGACCTATGGCGGATCATTCCTTTACCATTTCGACAAGAACCTCGTTTCCATCGGATTCGTGGTCGGGTTGGACTATGAAAATCCCTATCTCAGCCCTTTCGAGGAATTTCAGCGGTTCAAGACGCATCCCTCGGTACGTCCCTTGTTGGAGGGCGGGCGGCGAATCGCGTATGGCGCCCGCGCCCTCAACGAGGGCGGCTATCAATCGATTCCGCGACTGACCTTCCCGGGAGGCGCGCTCATCGGCTGCACGGCGGGTTTCCTCAACACCCCGAAAATCAAGGGAACCCATACCGCCATGAAGTCGGGAATGCTGGCGGCGGAGACGGTTGCCGCGGCGCTGGCCGATGGCAAGAGCGGGGAGCTTGCCGATTACCCGCGCGCCCTCGAACGAAGCTGGGTGAACCAAGAGTTGTTCCAGGCCCGCAACGTCCGTCCAGGGTTTCGGTGGGGCTTGTGGGTAGGACTACTCAACGCCGCGATCGACACCTACGTTTTCAGGGGGCAGGCGCCTTGGACCTTGCGCCATCACCCGGATCACAAATCCTTGTATCCGGCCGCCGCGGCGCGACCGATCAGCTACCCCAAGCCCGACGGCCGCTTGACCTTCGACCGCCTTTCTTCGGTGTTCCTCTCCAATTCCAACCACGAGGAGAACCAACCGCCTCATCTGCGACTGCGCGATCCGCAAAAGGCAATCTCGATAAATCTCGCCGATTTCGATGCCCCGGAGCAGCGTTATTGTCCGGCCGGGGTCTATGAAATCCTACGCGACGGCGATGGCGCCCCACGGCTGCAGATCAATGCCGCCAATTGCGTGCACTGCAAGACCTGCGACATCAAGGACCCCACCCAGAACATCGATTGGGTCGTTCCCGAAGGCGGCGGCGGCCCCAACTACACCGGCATGTAGTTCGGCGCCGATTCTTACTTTTGCTGGGGGCAGCGGCCATCGGAATTCCCGCGGGCATTATCGGATTGGCGAAATCGCGTCGGGCGACTAGATTGGTAACAACTTTTGTGTCAAATGCCGTCGGCGGCGGCGGATTCGGCCGGGCCAGCGTAGCGTGGCGCCGGGCCGCAAATCGGGATCCACATGACCAAGCATGACGCACGGTCCGTCTGGGGCTATTTCAGCATCGGCGCGCTTCGCCATCTGGGGATCCTGGTCCTGGCCATGCCGCTGGCCGCCTGCGCCGCCGAGCGCCCGCGGACGCCGGTCACGGGCCCTGGCGTGCCGACGCAAATGGCCGAATTGGTGCAGGCGGAGGAAACCGCCACCGGGCGCTACCTCGCCGGTCGCCACGCCGAAACGGTCCGCGACATATCGAAGGCTGCCGACTATGTCGCCGCGACCCTCAAAGACGATCCCGACAATTTCGACCTGCTCAATCGGGCCCACAATTTGATGCTGGCCGACGGGCGCATCGGCGAGGCCGGCGCGCTCGCCCGGCGCATAGTCGGGATTCAGCCCGCCTCACCCTTGGCCGGATTGGTACAGGCGGTCGAGGACGCCAAAACCGGCAGGCTGGCGGAGGTGGAACGGCGGCTGGGCCTCATTCCCCGTACCGGGGCGAACCGACTTTTCGTCCCACTTCTCTCGGCCTGGGCAATGCAGGGCCAGGGACGGACCGCGGCGGCGCTGCAGGCGCTTGTGTCCCTCGCCGACAATAGCGGGTTCGCCCAACTTCACGACCTCCATGCCGCTTATATCAATGATTTGGCCGGGCTGGGCGACGCGGCGGAGGTGAGCTACAGGGCGGTTTTCAACCAACCCAACCCTCCCCTGCGGGCCTTCGAGGCCTATGGCTCCTTTCTCTCGAGAGCGAACCGCGAGGCGGAGGCCAAAACCTTTTACGAGCGGTATGAGCGCCAAAATCCCGAATCGGATTTCTTCGCCGCGTCGCGCGAACGGCCGATTTCGACAGCGACGGAAGGCATGGCCGAGGCATTGTTCAACGTCGCGGGACTGCTTCGCCAGGATGCCGGCGGACAGACCTCGCTCTATTTTACCCGGCTCGCGATCCATTTGCGGCCGGAATTCCCGGCGGCCCAAGTCACAATCGGGGAAATCCTCGACGCTCAGGGCCGCGACGAAGATGCAGTGTTGGCCTACAAAGCCGTGCGAGCCGATTCACCTTTCGGCTGGATCGCCCGCATTCGTCTGGCGGAAACTCTTAATACGCTCGACCGCACCGACGAGGCGACGAAACTGCTGCTCGGCATGGCCGAGGAGCGCCCCGCCCGATCCGACGCGCTGCTGGCGCTGGCTGGCCTCTTTCGCACGAAGGACCGTTTTGTCGACTCGGCTCAGGCCTACGATCGCGCCATCGCGCGCATTCCGCGGCTTGAGCAGCGGCATTGGGGCATCTTGTACGGACGTGGCATCGCCCTTGAGCGATCGAAGCAATGGCCGCAGGCCGAGGCTGATTTCGTCCGCGCCCTGGATCTTCAGCCTGAACAGCCGGACGTCATGAACTACCTGGCTTATTCCTGGGTGGATCAGGGTCTCAATGTCGAACGCGCCTTGCGGATGTTGGAACGCGCCGTCGAGCTTCGGCCCAATAACGGCTACATCATCGATTCACTCGGCTGGGCTCTATATCGAATGGGCCGTTTCCCGGACGCCGTCGTCTATCTGGAGCGCGCGGTTGAGTTACAGCCCGCGGATGCCACGCTGCTCGACCACTTGGGCGACGCCATGTGGCGCGTCGGCCGCCAGGCCGAGGCGCGTTATCAATGGGAGCGCGCCCTGCAAAGCAAACCCGATCCCGCCCATATCCCTGAAATTCAGGCGAAATTGGCGCGCGGCCTAACCGCGCCTGCCACCCGCGGCGGCTGAAGAGCCCGATTCCGGCGCCGGCCTGTCTGCCATTGGCGCGGCCGGCCAAGCCAATGCCAACGCCGCAACCGATGCGGTGAGCCCTTCCGTGCAACTCGCCGCGCCCGCCAAGATCAACCTCTACCTCCACCTCACCGGCCGTCGTCCGCGGGACGCAGGAGCCTTCGCCGGCTATCATGAAATCGACAGCCTGTTTGCGTTTCTCGATTTGCACGACAGCCTCGCGGCCGAGCCGGCTGATGGATTGTCTCTGTTTGTCTCCGGGCCCTCCGCCGCGGCTCTGCCCCAGGATGACATCGACAACCTCGTGCTGCGCGCGGCACGCCTTTTGGCAGCCCAGGCCGGCGTGCCCGCGGCCGCGCGCCTAACCCTGACCAAACGCATACCGGTGGCCGCGGGGTTGGGTGGAGGCTCCGCCAATGCGGCGGCAGCCTTGCTGGTGTTGAACCGGCTGTGGAAGTTGAAAATTGGCCGGGTGGAACTCGCCGGTCTTGCGCTGCGGCTCGGGGCCGACGTTCCGGCGTGTCTGTTCGGCCGGCCGGCTTTTGTGGGCGGGATTGGCGAAACCGTGCGCCACTCTCCCGCCCTGCCGCCGGCCGCCCTTGTCCTCATCAATCCCGGCGTGCCGCTGTCGACCGCACAGGTCTTCGCCGCCTATCGCGAGGCCTTTTCCGCGCCCGGCCGTTTCGACGAAAGCCCCGAATCCGTCGCCGACCTGGCGCGCCTGTTGGCCAAACGCGGCAATGACTTGACTCTCGCGGCCTGCCGGCTTGTCCCCGAGATCGCGGCGGCGCTGAAGGCGCTGGCGGCCGAGCCCCATTGCCTGTTGTCACGCATGAGCGGGAGCGGCGCCACCGTCTTTGGCTTGTTCGAAACGCCCGCCGCTTCGGCGGCGGCCGCGCGGGCCCTCCAAGAGGCCAATCCGCGATGGTGGATCAAGGCCGCCCGGCTGATCTCCGATGGGGCGGAGGCGCCGCTTGGAGACGACACCTAGCGGCGGTTGCGCGCCCAACGGACGTGCCGTAGTTTTAATTTTTGGATTCGAGCAGGCGTGGCGATGGCAGCGGAGATATTCTCGCTTAGGGGAAAACGGGTCTGGGTCGCGGGCCATCGCGGCATGGTCGGTTCGGCCATCGTTCGGCGCCTTGCCGGTGAGCATTGCGATATATTGACCGCGGCGCGCAGCGAACTCGATCTGCGCCGCCAGGCTGATGTTGAGACCTGGATGGAAACGCACCGACCGGAAGTCGTGGCGGTCGCCGCGGCCAGGGTCGGCGGCATTCTCGCCAACGACACGCGGCCGGCGGAATTCATCTACGACAACCTGGCGATCGAGACCAATATCATTCAGGCCGCTTGGAAACGCGGCGTTGGCAAGCTGCTTTTCCTCGGCTCCGCCTGTGTTTATCCCCGCCTTGCGGCGCAGCCGATGCCGGAAGAAGCGCTGCTGACCGGGCCGCTCGAACCGACCAATCGCTGGTACGCGATCGCCAAGATCGCCGGTTTGATGATGTGTCAGGCCTACCGCAAGCAATATGGCTGCGATTTCATCGCCGCGATGCCGACCAACCTTTACGGTCCCTTCGACAATTACGACCTCCGCGCCAGCCATGTTGTCCCCGCCTTGATCGCCAAGACCCATCGGGCGTGGATCACCGGAGCAAAATCCGTCGAAATCTGGGGGACCGGCACGCCGCGGCGCGAATTCATGTTTGTCGACGACCTCGCCGATGCCTGCATCTTCCTGCTTAAGCATTTTTCCGGTGAGGAGATTCTGAATGTCGGCGTCGGCAGCGATGTCAGCATCCGTGAGCTTGCCGGGTTGATCGCCGAAGTCGTTGGCTTCCGCGGCGGGTTCACTTATCTGGCTGACAGGCCCGACGGGATGCCGCGCCGTTTGCTGGATGTCGGTCGCCTGACGGCGCTGGGCTGGTCGGCGCGCACGCAGCTGCCCGACGGCCTGCGATCATCCTATGATTGGTATCTCGCCAATGCCGCGGAGGCTGCCTGACGGCCAATTGCGGATTGCGGGATTTCAGCCTATCGTCCGGCGCCCGCGGTTTCGCCGCGAGACATCGGTTGGGGCGTCGCCAAGTGGTAAGGCAGCGGATTTTGATTCCGCCATCCGGAGGTTCGAATCCTCCCGCCCCAGCCAAATTACCCAATGCCGCCGACCCTCCGGCGGCGACTAATTCGGTTTCCATTCCCGCGCAAGGCGCTGCGCCTGGGCAAGCTGGGCTTCGCTCATCCCGGCGCGGAGCGCGTCGCGATTCTTGGCCGCCGGCTGGAAACCCCGCTGGGCCGCCAGGTCGAACCAAAGATGGGCGGCGACAGGGTCGACCGGCACGGCGTCGCCATCGCGGTACATGGTGCCGAGATTGTTCTGGGCGTTGACGTTGCCCTGCCCCGCCGCGCGGCGGAACCAAGCCAGCGCCTCGCCATTGTCCCGCGCCACGCCCTGACCGGTGAGATACATCAGGCCGATGTTGTTCTGGGCCCAATCGTAACCCTGGTCGGCGGCCCTGCGGTACCAGCGCATCGCCTCGGCGTAGTCACGCGGAACATCCTCGCCGCTTGCGTACATAACCCCGACATAGTATTGCGCGCCGGCATGGCCCTGCTCGGCGAGGGGTCGAAAAAGGCGAATCGCTTCGAAATAATAGCCGCAGCCATAAGCGACGAGCGCGTCCTCGAAAGGTCCGGCAAGGGCCGGCGCACCCGCTAGCGCTGCGAGCAACAGCGCGATGGCCCGGTATGTTCGCAACCCTGTCATGGTGCTTGTCTCCATCGGTGAACCGACGCGCCAATGTTGCGAGAATTCGGGGAACGGCTCAATTGTTCGGGCTGCAATCCTTGATCCAATCGGCGAATACGGCAATCTCGCGTTCGGCGAGCGGCTCGAAACCGATCGGCATTCGCTCGCCCTCACCGCCGACCGCCAGATGTGTACCGCGGAGTTTGTGTATCAGATAGCTCCGCTCGGGGTCGCCCGGTTCGATTCGCAGAAACTTCGATTCGGTGCTCGGGGCGCCAACCAGGGAGAGGTAGGTAAGGCCGGCCGCCATCATCAAATTCGCCGGCGCCTCAAACGTGTGACAGGACAGGCAGTTATGAAGCAAGGGCTCCAAATCGGTCGTCCAACTGATCGCGGAAATCGCGGTTTTGCTGTCGCAGGCGGCGAAACTCGCTCCGCTTGCAAGGCCGAGAAGAAGCCCGCCGACGCAGCCAAGAAAACCGGATCGAGACACGGGGATTGCGGCAATGCCATCGCGCTACAAGCGGCGAGCCGCCGTCAATTATCCGGACTGCAATCCTTGATCCAATCCTCGATCATTTGAATCTGCTTCTCGGGAAGGGGGTCGAAGCCGATCGGCATTTGCACACCCTGCCCGCCGTTTTCCATATGGGTCCCCCGGAGCTTGTAGAGGATGTAGCTGTTCTCGGGATTGCCCGGATCGACGCGCATCATCTGCGATTCGGTGCTCGGGATGTTGACCAGGAATTTGTAGGCGACTCCCGGCGTCATGATCAATTGCTCCGGGGCCGCGCCCTCGTGACAGAAATGACAGGTGTGGAAGGTCGGCTCGATCTCGAACGTCCAACTGATCGAGGATTTGGCGGTCTTGTTGTCGCAGGTCGCCGCGAGCGCGCCGTCGACCATTGAAATCTCAAACAGCCCGGCGATCAGGCCGCCGGTGAAGCGGCGGCATCCGGTTCCGAACATGATGGAATTCATGATTTGCAGATCCTCTTCGATAGGCCCGATCAATTTAGGTCGGCAATCATGTCGTAGAACGCAACTGGAAACCCCGGATAAAACAATGGCCGGAGGCGGTTGCCCGCCTCCGGCCAAAGTGCCGATAGCTTAAGTCCAGCTCAGATCGTAGTTCTTCAGCGGCAATTGACGAATGCGCTTGCCGGTGATCTTTGCAATCGCGGTCGTGATCGCCGATTGCGTGAGACAGCCCTGCGGTTCGGACACCCCGACGAACTTGCCGGGATTGGCGCCGCCGGGCATGCCGGTGAAGCCGTCGAAGGAGACATGGACCCTCGGGGCTTCCGCGATCCGCAGCATCTGGCCATCGTCGAAATTGCCCTCGACGACGCGGCCGTTCCGCAGATTGACCTCGTGGTACAGCACATTCGACAGGTACCACATCGTTCCGGACTCGACGTTGTTCCGCACGACGTTCGGATTAACGATGTAGCCGGGATCGAAGGACACATGGACGTCCTCGAGCTTCACTTCGCCGCCCTTGGTAAGCGAGAGGGTTACCACATTGGCGACGATGGTGCCGGTGCCCGGAGCCGAGGAGCTCCAGCAACCGACGGCGATGCCCTGGGCGGTGCCCTTCGGCAGGGTCTTCTTGCCCCAGCCCGACTTATCCGCCACGTCGTTGAGGCATTGCAGCCAGCCCTTGTCCTTGTTCGCATGCCAAGGAGCCAGCAGCTTCCGCCGATATTCGAGTTCGTCGATCTTGGCGGCAGCGGCCATTTCGTCGATGAAGGATTCCAGGAAGAACATGTTGGTGTTCCAGCCCGGCGACCGGAACGAACCGATGATGTACGGATCGGCCATTTCGTTCCATTCATACCGCATGTTCGGAACCGCTTCCCAATAGGGAGCGTCGATCATGCCGGTGTTGGCCAACGAGTCGACTTCGCCCTGTTCTACCTTGGCCATGGGCTGACCCCATTGCTTCTGGCGGGACTTCGTGGTCTGGCGCATGAACCAATGGGTCGGGTAGCCATCCGCCCCAAGCTTCGCCTGCATCTTGATCGCGGCCAACGGCCGGTAGGTGCCTTGACGGCTGGTTTCCTCGCGGCTCCACAGCATCTTGACCGGACGTCCGGCCAAGGGGCCTGTCATCTGCTTGGCGATGGCCACTGCCAAGCGGACTTCCTCGCCGCCATTGCGCCGGCCGAAGGACCCGCCGGACAGGGTATCGTGATAAAACACCTTGTCGGCGGTAAGTTTCAGTTCGTCCATCCCGATGAGGTAGGAGTTTTCGCCGCTCGCGCCCACCGAACCCCAAATATCGAGGCGATCCGGTCTAACTTGCGCCGTGGCGTTCATCGGCTCGATCAGGAAGTGTTCCTGGAAGGGCGAGAGATATTTCGCTTCGACCAGCGGCCCAGGCTGCTTAAGCCCGCCCGCCAATGCCGGGTCGCCCTTCGACCGGATCGTGGACTTGGCCGGTTTCTCGGTCCCGTCCATGTATTCCTTGTAGAGGACTTCGGTGGTCGTGTACTTCGCGCCCGGACCGTCATCCCACTGGATGGGCATGACTTCGAGGGCCGTCTTCGCCTGCCACCAGGTATCCGCGACAACCGCGACCGCCGACTGCAGGAAGCTGCGGGTGTTGCCACCGAGCTTGCTGGGGTCCGGGGTCTTGTCGATGCTCACCGCGGCGCGCACGCCGGGCCGGTCCTTGATCGCGTTGAAGTCGTAGCTCTTGAGGGTGCCGCCGTGGACGGGCGATTGCATGACCGCGGCGTAAAGCATGTTGGGCAGCCTGACGTCGCTGCCAAAGATTGCGCTGCCGTTGACTATCTGCTTGGTCTCGAGCTTGCCGTGATCCATCTTGCCGGCAAAGGTCCATTCTTCCGGCTTTTTAATCGCCGGTTCCTTTTCCAGCTTAATTAGTGCGGCCTGAGCGGCGACCTCGCCATACCGCAGCGTGCGGTTGCTGCGGGCGTGAATCAGCCTGCCTTCCTTGGCCTCCACCTCCGCAACCGGCACGTTGAGCCGGGCGGCGGCGGCGGCTTTTAGCCGCTCGCGGGCGCTGGCGCCGGCTTGCTGGGCGACGGCGCGCAGGCTGCGGGCGCTTTGGCCAAATTGCTGATACACCTTGTTTTGCAAGGCGTTGCGTTGGGGGTCGGCATATACGGTGGAGACTTTTTCCCAGGCGCAGCTCAGCTCTTCGCAGATGAAGGTGGCGCCGTTCAGTGTGCCGCCATTGCCTTGGTGATGGTTGGGAAGGCGCAGCACGACGGTATCGTCGGCATTGATGAGGATCCAGGGGTTCATTTCCGTGATAGCGGCCTGGGCCAGCGCGCCGCCAACCGGCGGCAGGGTAACGCCCAGTGCCATGCCGCCGCCCGCCGCGGCCGTCGTAACGACGAACTGCCGACGGTTCAATTCCAATCTATCAGTCATTGATCCTTCCTCCCTTAGGACTTCGTGTTCTTCGCGGCGAGGTGGATCGCGGCGCGAATGCGCTGGTACGTCCCGCAGCGGCAGATGTTGGTGATCGTCTTGTCGATGTCGGCATCCGTCGGCTTCGGCTTGCGGGCCAACAGCGCCGCGGTCGC